>JAFDHO010000189.1 GCA_019308745.1 Deltaproteobacteria bacterium | reverse complement strand
CCTCTCAACCAAATCTTTCGAGGCTCAATCCCTTCAACCTTACGGCTTACGGCCTGCCGTCTCGCTGTCCTACGCTTAATCTCGGGGATTACTCCCTCCGATCCAAGGACTCGCTACCCGGTAGCTGGCCAGCCTTCCGGGGCGGGTTTCACACCCGCTAAAATATGCGACCTTGCCCGGCCGCACACAAAATCACAATGACGTCTTACCAGGGAATTGACAAAAGCCAAGGCCAGAGAAAGCACATCTTAAGCCAATGTTTATACCCATATCCTTCCTTATTCCTTTTCAAATGACAATGCATCGAATAGCACGTATAAATCCCTGGTGGAATTGGGGTAACGCTTAAGTGCCGATGCCCTAAATTTAAGGATATTTTCCCGGGCCCTAAGTTTTACCGGCCCCGCTTCCAAGGAATGCCAAGTATTAAAAGAATCGATAGTCTTTTCCAATATGGTGACGCCATTCAACAGCACTTCAAGGCGTTGCGGCACCGCTTGCGATAACACCCTTATATGTAAATAGTAATTTGTATCGGATTCAACTTCCGCCCCCATTTTCACGGATGCCTCCGGGGCGAGCATCCAACGAACCTTCCGGGGCATATGCCATTTTGGATAGGGCCCTTCAATAGGTCCGAATCCGTTTGAGTTACGAGGTGTTAAACTAAGAAGAGTAAGTTTCCCAAAAGGAATGATATAGTCCGAAGCAGGTCTGTATTTGTTGAGCAGGACTGAAGCTTCATGATTAGTTTTGGGGATACTCCGATCCCGTTTATGTAAATAGCCCTTGTCTTTAAGATGCTGAAGTATAATTTCACCTGCGATGGCATGACCCGCACTGTTCCAATGGGCATCGTAGGGGAAACCGTCAACAACAATGCCGGACTTCTTTGCTTGTGCAATAGCTTCAGGTATACCAGGGATAAAATCTATGGAATTCTCCTCACAGATATCCTGAAGTGTAGATCCCATCCATTTTGATGCATCCACTGAAAAAGCCACCATTGGCATATCACCGATCCTTTCCCTCACCAACCCCATTATGTCGGAGGTTGTATTCGCTGATTCCCTGAATAAAGGATGGTCTGGTGACAATTCCCGTTCTATACTGCCCATTTTTTCTGCAGCCAGAATGTTTATCCGGACATTGAGCAGTCGCAGCAGATATGAAGATTGCACCATCTTGTCAAGCCACCCGCCATACTGTTTAGGAAACAGCCATTCAATGGTCCCATTCTTATAGTACGGTCTGGTCATCTGATTGTTGTTGACAAGACTGGCAGACTCTAGTTCATGGGAATTATTGATGAAATCATTGGAGCAGAACTGCCACAACACAATATCCGGGCTTATTTCATCGAGATGCCGGTCTAAAATCATAAACTCCTGTAACGACCCATATCCACCGCCACCATAGACGAATACCTCTATGTTATGGTTGTGTTTCTTTAAATAGTCATAATATGTATCTCCATCAGAAACGGAATGGGCAAGCGTAAATGAATCCCCTATGACAAAAAGTTTCGTCTTGTCGGTTTTAGTATTGCCAAATCTCCTGAAACCGTATTTTTGGGTAGAGTATATGACTTCCCCATAACCTTTCACGACATGTTTTTTGGATACATCAGCCGCTGTCTCCCAACCCAGATAGTCCGTAAAGTTACGTGCACGAACCTCTACCTTGTTCTTTATCCAATAATATGTCCTTACCCCACCTTCCGTGAGGAGAAGAAAGAGTATGAAGGTGACGATAGAAAATAATACATAGCGTATGTTTATGCTGTATTTTCCGGTTTTCTTTGTGGGCATAACGGCGGCTCCCAGTAATCAAAAACGACGGGGCAATCCCTCACGGAAGCCGCACCTACCTTGATGGCATTCCTGGAGGGCCTTACCGAAGAGGGTGTCACATACTCTGTTAAGAATTGGGGAACCCTCCCGTGGGGCTGAGAGAACGCAATTATCAGGCACCCATTTCTTTATCCGAAACAAATTCAACCCGCTCCATAAGCCATGAAAGTGGCCTTAGGTCACCATTCTTGAGGAAATGATGAGGTACGTACCAAGAGGTAGCTCTTATTTCTACGTTCTTAACGCCAGGCAAAATTTCCGTTGGCAAAACAAACCGTGATTCAAAGTGGCCGCTTTCTTTAAGCTCAAGCTCACCTATCTTCTGCCCATCAATAGAGATTATTAGACAAAGAGGTTCATTCATATAAGTTAAATCTACGTTTCCCACTACTAAGAGCACGGTTGAGTCCCGCTCTGCCTCCCTGGAAATCAAAAGCCGTGGCCCAATCCGTTTATCGTCCCAAGGATCGACGTGGTCCAGATAAACCGCTGTCTGAGGATCAATTTTACCGGCCCGGAAAAAATGCCCAAGGGCGTTCTTCACCAACCATTTTGTTCGATCTTTAAAGAAAGGATATACGGCCAGATAAAACGCCACTTCCGGAGCGAGCAATCCTGCCGAGGCTCCATACATTAGTGCACGCAACCGCTTCTTATGTCGCCAAGCCTCTTTACCATCCGCAAATAGGTTCCGCGCACGGCCTACGCGGTTAAAGCGGTAAAGAGCAAGAGACATAGTCAACCTCCAGAACTGTGGGAACAGAGGTGAGCCCCAATACCGCTTGCTTACACTTATTGCCTCTTCAAGGCGTTGCTCAATTGAAGTTTCCAGGCTCTTGGAATTTACGTGCAGACGATAAGTAGAGAACACCTGATCTATACAATAAAAATGGTGTTTTTTTGAAAAACGACAAAAGAGATCATAATCTATCCAGTGGCTCTTCAGAAGCTCGTCAATTCCGCCGCATTTTTCCCATACCTCTTTGGTCCAAAACACAGAGGGCTGAGGAATCAGGTGGCCCTTCCAGACCTTGAGTACTCCAAAGTGGCTTTCAAAGTGGCTCGGGTGCTCGATACCCAAATATCGACCCTTTTCATCGATAAATCGACAGCGACCCATTACAATATGCTTTCCCTTTTCAGGATCAATTTCCTGTGCAACTCTTTGCAGAGCATCGGGGAGTAATGTATCATCAGAATTGAGGAATGAGTAGATTTTCCCAGTCGCTATTCTGAATCCCTTATTGATGGCTTCGGCCTGACCGCTGTCTGGCTCTGAAATAATCTTGAGATGACTGTAGGCCTTTAAGATCTGAAGCGTCTGATCTTTGGAAGCACCATCTACTATAATATGTTCAAGGTTCGGATAATTCTGCGCCAAAACACTTTCAATTGTCTCCCCAATAAACATGCCCTGATTGTAGGACGGCGTTACAATTGAAATACGGGGCCATTTTTCCAAATTCTTCAAAACCTCCTCCATACTAATCTATCCTACTAATTTCATATAAAACCTGCACTATTTCATATGTGAACTTCGACCAGGAGAATCGCAGTGCTCGTTCATGTCCCTTTCGTATAAGCTCCGAGCGTAACTCTTGGTTTGTGAGAACCGTATCAATGGCCGCAGCCAACTCTTCAGGCGAATGGGGATCCACAAGCAGTGCTGCGTCATCTGCTATCTCCGGAAGACAGGTCAAATTGCTGCATACTATCGGACAGCCAGAGCACATAGCCTCTATCAAAGGAATCCCAAACCCTTCGAAAAACGATGGATAAACAAGTGATGCTGCGCCTCTATATAAAGCGAGCATATCCATAGAAGGGCAATAACCAAGAAATCTGACCCTGTCCTCGAGGCCTCTTTCCCTAACGATGTCATAGAGATCTCCCTGGGCTTCTTTACCGCTTCCAGTGCATACCAGTAAAAGGTCGTGGCCAAGATCTCGGCGCAGAATATTTAAGGCCTCAATAGCTCCCTTATGATTTTTGTGCGGCCAGGTGTTACTGGGAAAAAACAGGTATCCTTTGTCTGGGAGACCATATTTCTTTAGAACCTGCTCCTTGTGACCTGGAGCCGTATTCCCCCTGTAAAAAATCGGATCTGCTGCTAAATGGATTGTCTTAATCCGTTCAGAATCAACCCTAAACCGCTTAATGATCGTTTGGCGGGTATATTCTGAAATCGCAATAACGTAATCTGCTTGAGCAATTGAGTGGCCAAAAACCCTTGTACGTTCCGCCAATACATCTGCTGAAAAAAACTCTGGGTGGTATTCATGCTGCAGATCTGGAACAACGATTACGTTCCGCATGTTCAGCATATCCGAATTGATGTAACCAGACAATGAGAGCACAAAATCAGCGTTCAACTCACCTCCTCGGCGGAGCATTTCTACTTCAGGAGATCGCCAATAATTCAATTTGAGGGCCTTATGTATGAGTTGCTTACCACGCCACCACACAAACTTGACGTAATATTTTGGACCATCAGCAACAATAACCTCGATATTAGAATTCCTCCGCAAGTCAAAATCATACTTTGCTAATGAGGGTAGCAATAGTGTGTAGCGGTTAAAATGGTCTCGTTCCAACAGCTCATTGACAAATGCGCGAGACATATTTTCTATACCGCCTGCCACCCCTGGCAACATCCACCGCAAATCAATTAATGTGTGGATTGGGCCCGCCTTTATCCTTTTCTCGTTTCTTATAGTGGAAATCGCTTCATAGTATCTCGCTGAAAGGTCCTCCGGACGATGCTGCTTGACAACTAACTCGTGCCCATATCTGCCGACACGTTCCGACAAACCCGGGGTATTGAGGACCTTTATAATTTTACCAGCCATGGTTTTCGTATCGTTAGCGATCAGGATGTTAGTCCCGTCCTTATAATCAAGCCCTTCAGCACCAATCTCCGTGGAAACCACGCATTTCTTCATTGACCATGCCTCTAAGATTTTTTGCCGCATCCCGGCTCCAAATCTCAAAGGCACTACCTCGACCGCTGCTTGAGCCTTGTAGGGTCTGATGTCACGGACAAACCCCGTAACAACTACACCGGGGAGGGTGGCGAGTTCCTTGACCGCGGGTGCAGGATCTCTTCCAACAATCCAGAATTGAGCTTCAGGAACAGATGCCTGTACTTGAGGAAAAACATCTCTGGCAAAAAAACAAGCCGCATCTACATTAGGTGGATGATTCATCATCCCGGTAAACACAATTCGAGATTTGAAAACAGGTTCGCCGGGCATTGGAGCAAAATAGTTGGTGTCAATAGGTATTGGGATATTAACCACGCGGTTCGGTCGGTAGTATTTTCGTACCCAGGCCTCGTCGCTTGAAGAGACGGTTATAACCAGGTCGTATTTTCGGGAATACGCCTGCTCAAAACGCAAATAAAGGTGTGCCTGGATAAGGAAAGCTAATTTTTGAATAAATGAACTAACTGCCTGGGCGCGGCGTTTATAAACCAAAGCCCGCACATCATGCATCACCAATACTCTAACTGGGAAGGAGGGCAATTGCTCCACCCAGTATGCACAATTGCTTTGCACAACAACCAAGGCATCCCAAGCTGCTTCGTTTAGCGCTTGAATTATTGGACCAGCGAGGGTGGAAAATTGAAAGTCCTGAATCAGGGTGTCATGCGGCCTCGGCGGCCAAGCACGCACAACATTATACAGAGCTTTCGTAGCGCGGCGAAATATAGTTGGCTTGGGGTGGGGGCTCTGAGTAGTTTCTTCCAGTTGCGGGTTCTCCCACAGGTATAACGACACTCCAGCCTCTTCCAGGAGTTCCTTTTTTTCGCTTTGTTCCCTTGTATGAACCAACGAGGCTAAACCCACCTTTTCGGCCATCCGAACAAGAGCTGTAGTATGGAGAAATTCAATGCCTCCCCATCCGGGAAAAGCAGGTAAATCACCGTTAATAATAAGAATTTTCAATCCATCCGACTCCATTTAGCTTCTTCAGCCTTTTCCGCCATGATATTCATCCAATCTAAATGAATTCCAGAGTCAAATCATTTAACAGAAGCCTTGCTCATCAGCAACGTCAGGCCCTTGGTGGTAAGTTCATCTGGTGTTAGTCCAGTCTTAACAGAAGCCTGCTCAATAACTACAGGGTCAAAGTTTTCCTTTTCCTCACGCAGAGGGGCCTTCCAGGACAATTTGAAGGGTGATTTATCGATCAATTCTTGAAATTCCCGGATACCCACCCTGTTAATTGAATCCCCGAAATATATCCAGTCTATCGCCTCTTGCACAGTCAAGGGTGCATCTTCGGGCCAACTATTCAATAAGTGTTCTCGCATCTTAGCTGGTGCCCACATCAGATGAGCCCACGGTGGTATTAGTCCTGAGCATGAGGGGAAGTGGTGTAGGTGGTGTCCGTAAGAACAAGTCCACACAGGTTCGAACGAAACTAATGCACGCCCATCAGGTTTTAGTACGCGATACATCTCAGCTAAGACAGAGGAAACATCTGATACGTGCTCGAGAACGCTGATTGAGAACACAACATCGAAACTCGAATCCGGGAATTTCAATGACATTGCATCCATATTAAAGAGTATTCCCACATTCCCTCTTTTTCCCAAAACGTATTCCGGTTCTTCTACGTCAAGACCCACCCCAACGTACAGGCTAACATCCTCCTTCAAAGCCCTCTCCATTGCGTAGCCGTGAGGGGAAGCACCAATATCCAACAACACACGTCCTGCAAGGGGAAAAATATGATTAAGCTGATCTACCATATGATGGTTAAACGTTCTAATGCTATCTAAAGTGTCCCTATTTAGCTGTTCGTTATTGAAAGAATCGATTTCCTTTTTAAAAGATATGAGGGATTTACACTTCATTCGCGACCCAAAGAGGGTTCCAGGACAATCCATCGAAGGCTTATTCGTTCCCTTCACATGCTTGAAACCAAGTTTTTCCAAGAAATGGGAGACAGCGCTTCCTTTGGTTGCTTGCAAAGCTTTCAGCGACTCCAGCTCGATCTGCAGACCATTACGCTCCATTTCAGCATCACTATACTCCTGCTGAAGCCTCTCACTCTCACCAAGCCACCTGTCAACCTCAGACTCAAGCTCGCTTATCCTTTTCCCTTGGGTTTCTATAACCTTTAATCGCGCAGTTCGGTCAGCTTCTACACTTTCGTATTGTTCCTTCAACGACTCCAGCTCGATCTGCAGACCATTACGCTTCCTCTCAGCATCACTATACTCCTGCTGAAGCCTCTCACTCTCACCAAGCCACCTGTCAACCTCAGACTCAAGCTCGCTTATCCTTTTCCCTTGACTTCCTATTACCACCCTTCGGGCCGCCCGATCCGCCTCGCTCGCCTGCCATTTCTTGTAAGCGTAGATCGAGAATTCCTTCAGGGCCTTGAACAGGACCGAGGCATGGATCTCTTTGAAATGAGGTCCCACCTCACATTCAAGGGGAACGG
>JAFDHO010000032.1 GCA_019308745.1 Deltaproteobacteria bacterium | reverse complement strand
GTTTGATCGTGTGCTACGGAGCTTCCTGTGCGTTCTCAGACCCCTTCTCGTGGCAACATGAAAAAGCAAAGGAAAATCACAGAGATGCAATTTTTTTGAAAAAAATTCACTTTTCCTTAATCCTTATATCGGAATTCCAGGTTAGGCTTATCCCCCTTGATCAAGGTACAAATCAACGCCCCGGGGGTTAGTGGACGGTGCCGATGTTGAGGCCGTACTGGAGGGCCACATAGACAAGGTAGACCCCCAGGAGCCAGGCGCCCTGGCTCTTCCTGAAAAAACCATCCTTGTCCTTGTGGATAAAGAACCTGAAGGAGTAGAGGATCACCAGCATGGCCGGGAAATGGAAGCGGTAGAAGTTCTTGGGAATCTCCAGAGGCCGGGCAGCGGCAGCAGCACCGATAACGAAGAAGCAATTCAGGACGTCCGCACCCACGATGTTTCCCACTGTGATCTCGGGATGCCCTTTCCTGACAGAGGCAATGGCGGTCATGAGCTCCGGTACGGAGGTGCCAAAGGCTACCATGGTGGCTGCTATGACATCTTCGGGCACGCCCAGCCTGAGCGCGATCTCGGAAGCACTGGGGACCAATATCCTGGCACCGAGGACAACCATAAAGAGCCCCACAAAAAGCATGATCCAGCACTTTGGAAGACTCATAAGTTCCGAGTCGTCCAAGAGTTCTCCGTCCACGGCCATGTCACCACCTCTTTTTGCCCAGAGATAGGTCATGTACATGTAGATGCCCAGGAGGACCAGGAAAGAGAACCCGACCTTTCGACCCAGTATAGGGTCTCCTTTAAAGGATAGCAAAATCAAGACCGAGAGGACGACCAGGAGAGTCGCGGCACCCACCTGGACCCACCCGGTTCGGTTGAGTATGTATTTGTTGACGGGTACCCGCGACAGGATGCAGGTCAACCCGAAGATGAGGCCTGTATCGGCAATAATAGAGCCAACCCCGTTACCCAGGGCGAGCCCCGGGTCCCCCATCCATGCTGCCATGACGGAGACGACCGCCTCCGGCATAGTCGTACCCAAAGATATGATGGTCGCACCTATCACGATCTTTGGCATCCCGGTTCGCCGAGAAAGCTGAACCACGCCTTCGATCATCCAGTCCGCACCCTTGGACAGGACCACAATGCAGGCGGCAATGACTGCCAGCAGAGCAAGAGTGGGGAGGTCTGCAATGATTCCCCTGAGGACCGATTCATCCCCAACAAAACGAAAAATAGTATAGAGCATACTGTCTTTCCTCTTTGAGCCTTACTCGCCTCTGCGAGTAAATGAGCTTTCCTTTTCAGTGAGCAAAAGGGCACAACCATAGAGTCCATCATTGGGAGATTGAGAACTGGATTGACTTCCGTAAAACGCCCCAGTAAGGGAGAAATATTCTACAGATTTAGTAATAAATCAAGGTAATAGTTTCTGGGAGAAGGAGAGATTCTCCCCCCATACACTGATTTCAGTTTGGGAAAATCCTACCTACTTGTGTAGCATTGAGAGGAGTTCTTCCCAGGAGGAAATCCTTGGAATGTGGGGGCCCGGGGCTTCAGCATAGGAATCAGCGCCCAGGGGCACGCGGCTCAACCCGCGATCCTTCACATAGGTGGTCCACACGGGTCGAAGTCCCGCCCTTTCAGCCCCGAATATATCGGGCACGGGGTCATCCCCAACGTACAGGATGCGGCCTGCCTCAACCCGAAAGCCCGAGATAAGGGCCTCGTAGACTCTGGGGTGAGGTTTGCGAAAGCCCATTTCTCCGGATATGAGAATGACCCCGAACAACGGGGCAAGCCCGAGAAGGTCCAATATCTTCCTCGCCGCAGGGGGGTGTGTGAAATTGGAGAGCAGCCCCAAGGGGTAGTCCTTCCTCAGCAAATGAAGCATCTCCAGGGTCCCTGGGACGAGGTGGCAGTGGGGGAAGAATGCGGAGAAATAGGCATCCACTGCCCTGGAAATGGGGGGATCATCCGGCTCCACGCTAAAACCCAGCGCTTGCAAGGTAGAGCTTATCCAGAAGCGGTTGTGTGTCTCTATCCCTGTCCTCTGGCACTCTTCAAAGAACCTTAGGGTCGTCTCCCGGTATGCCTGGGTGAAGGATTCCTGGTCCAGGGAAAAGCCCTCCTCACGGAGGCATCCGACGAGATTCCCCATGGCCTCGGCAAGGGTGTGCTGGTCCGAGAATATAAGGGTGTTGAACAGGTCAAACCCTATGGCGCTGATTTTGTCCACAACAGATTCCTCTATGTCCTCTACCCCCGTATTCTGATCAACCCCTGGTCGGTCAATGTCAGCCTTTCCAGACCGGAGGCGGTCACGAGGTAGTCATCCTCCACACCGATGACCCCCGCCCCCGGAAATATCAACGTAGGTTCAAAGGCGAACACCATGCCTTCCTTGAGTTCTTGAGAGAAGCGTGGGGCAATAAGGGGGTACTCGTCGATTTCGAGCCCAATTCCGTGTCCGATGAAGGGCACCTGCCCCTCTCCGTAGCCCATGAAGAAATCCCCATAGCCTTCTTTTTGCGCCAGGCCCCTTGAGAGGAAGTACAGGTTTGAGCACGGGACGCCTGGCCTGGCTTCCCTCTGGAGCATCTCGTGGATCCTGACACAGCAATCGTGGGCCCTTTCGAGATCAGGTGATATTTCTCCGATGAGGAAGGTCCTGAATTGGTCGGACATGTAGCCGTTGATACCAACTCCGTAGTCAATGCCGATGGGCTCGTTCCTTCTTAGCCTGCGATTTCCGGCACCCTGGGCCATGGCGGGAGTGTTGCCGGTGCCGCCGTGGGGACTGTTCAAAAAGGTAGTTACAGCTCCGTTTTCACCCGAAAGCACGTGGGAAATGGTCATTTCCTGGTTCCAGGCCCTCATTCTCATGATCCCCATGTGGCCGTTTCTTCGCGCCATGAAGGCCAGGTGGGCGTCCACCTCCAGCTCGGTCATCCCCTCCTTGATGATTTCTCCCAATTTCATGAATCCCCAATGAACGACCTCAGTGGCCTTTCGAATCTGGTTCACCTCATAGGGGGATTTGATCATGCGGAGCCTGCGGATATCCTCGGACACGTCCACGAACTGACACGTTGGCAGGTGTTCCTTCAGCCAGAGGTAGTAACTGGTCGGGAGGACATCCATCTCAATGCCAACGGAACGGAAGTTGTCTCCGTCCAGCTCTCCAATGAGCTGGAAGAGGGATTTTCTGTTGTTCATGGGAACGATATTTTTGAGGGGGGACTCTTCCCTGGCCCGGTCAAGGCTCTTCTGGACCATGAGGCAGGGTTCTCCCCTCTGGGGCAGGAACAGGATGGAGTTCTGGATCGTCCCCGAAAAATAGAAGATGTCCACGTTCTGCATGATCAGGGCCCCATCCAGGTTCTTTTTGGCCAGGATCTCCTGAAATCGACTGATCCGCTTTTGGACCTCCACCTCTGGTACATTTTCAATGTCCGTCATTCCGGGGCCCCCATCAAAATATCTCAAAAACTTTCTTCGGGGTCTTGTGCAGGCACTCGCTCGCGCCCTGCTCGGTAACGAGATAATTGTCACATATCCATGCAAAGACCCTCTCTGAGGCCGCAATGGGGTGGACCGTGATGTTCATGTTAGCCTCTATTTTCATTGTTTCGTCTTCCCTGATGGCCGGCCTCTCAACCAGATCGTAGCCCTGCCCGTGGGCATAGAGGCGCTTCTCTTCCGGCCAGCCAGCGATTCCTTGGATCGCTCCCCAATGCCGTTCCCGCATGGGAACAGAAAGCTGCTATATAACATAACCGTGCCCCCTTTGGGAACCCTTTGTCCAATATTGATCTGGCTTGCCCGCGGGGGTTGACGGCAGGATGAGGGCAAACAGTGCTTTGAAAGGCAAGGCCCGTAGGATTATTCGGGCACAGAGATTTGGGGGAGTTAGGGATTCTCTACCGGGTGCTTGGATTTCTAGGATTCCAGGTACTTGCGAAGGTATCGTGCCGTGTAAGACCTGTCGGAGTTTTCCAGGATCTCAAGAGGGGATCCCTTTGCCACGACCTCTCCGCCCCCATCGCCGCCCTCGGGTCCCAGATCGATGATGTAATCAGCTTCCTTGATGATCTCCAGATTATGTTCGATCACGGCCACCGTATTTCCCCGATCAACAAGGGCCTGGAGGACATTCTTGAGGTGTTCCATATCTGCCAGGTGCAGGCCTGTCGTCGGTTCATCCAGGATGTAAAGGGTTCGGCCAGCTGAGGGTTTGGCCAATTCCTCGGACAATTTGATCCTTTGCGCTTCGCCACCCGAGAGGGTGGGGCTGGCCTGGCCTAGCTGGAGATACCCGAGTCCGATGTCACAGACGACCCTCGTGCCCCTGTGAATGGAAGGGACGGAGGCAAAGAACCCGGCAGCCTCGTCAAAGGTCATTTCCAGGACCTCGGAGATGTTCTTCCCCTTGTAAGTGATGTCCAGGGTCTCCCTGTTGAACCGCTTGCCATTGCATACCTCGCAGTTGACGTAGACATCGGGAAGAAAGCTCATGGCCACCTTCAGGTACCCGTGTCCCTTGCAGGCCTCGCACCTGCCCCCAGGTATATTGAAGGAAAAGCGGCCGGGGCGGTAGCCCCTGGCACGGGAGACCGGGGTCAGGGAAAAGAGCTTCCTTATCTCGGAAAGGAATCCAATGTAGGATGCGGGCACCGATCTCGGGGTTCGACCTATGGGGCTGTGATCCACCTCGAGGACCCTGTCCAGTTCTTTCGAGCCCTCTATGCCCCGGCACGCTCCCGCCGGCTCCCCCTTCCCCAGGAGGAGGTTGTGGACTCCCTTGAACAAGGTCTCCTTCAAAAGGGTAGACTTACCGGAGCCTGAGACCCCTGTCACACAAATGAGGGTCCCAAGGGGAAAATCAACGTCGATATTCTTGAGATTGTTCTCAGAGGCGCCCCGGATGCGCAAGAAAGGCCCTCTCCTGTAAGGCCTGAGTCTGGAGGTCACGGCGTGGTCATCCCGAGCAAGGAGCAGGCCGGTTATCGAGTCTCTTGCTCGTTGGAGACGGGACACCGTACCCGTGGCCACCACCTCTCCGCCGCGTTTCCCCGGGCCGGGTCCAAGATCGATAATGTGGTCCGCTTCCCTGATGGTCTCCTCGTCGTGCTCCACCACAAGCACGGAGTTGCCCCTTTGCTTGAGTTCTTTTAGGGCATCAAGCAACATGCGGTTATCTCTGGCATGGAGGCCTATGGTCGGTTCATCCAGGATGTAGCATACTCCCGTGAGATTGGATCCGAGCTGGGCTGCAAGGCGAACCCTCTGGGCTTCACCCCCGGAAAGGGTCTCCCCGCTGCGGTCCAGGGTAAGGTAAGAGAGCCCCAGCCTGTTCATGAAAGACAGCCTCTGATATATTTCCGTGAGGATGGGCTCGGCGATGGGCCTTTCCTCGGGGGAAAAGGACATGGCCTTCAATTCCCCATGGAGTTCGGATGCAGGCTTCTGGACCAGGTCCCAGATGGAGTACCCGCTGATCTTGACCGACAGGGCCTCGGGTTTGAGGCGACTCCCACCGCAGCGAGGACAGGCCTTGTTTCGGTTGCCCCCGCCCGAGCCAATACGTCCCAGTCCGTCACACCTCGGACAGGCCCCTTGTCTGCTGTTGAAAGAAAAGAGTCGAGGATCCAGATCCTGAATCCCAATCCCGCAAACCGGGCATAGACCGCGGATGCTGAACACCTCCTCTCTTCCCTTAGGATCACGGATCAGAAAGCTCCCCTGGCCCTCTTCCAGGGCATTGAGGATCAGGGACGGCATTGCCTTACTCGGCAGCCTCCCCACAACGAGTTCGATGGTGTGCTCCCGGTAACGGCTGAGGGCCGTACCCTCCTGGAGGCCGACGATCCGCCCGTCAATTCGGGCTTCTCTGTAGCCCTTCTGATAGGCCTTGGACAGGACGTCCTTATGAAAGCCCTTGCGCCCTGAAACCTTCGGGGCCAACAGGGTGGCACGACGGTTCCCGTACTTCTCCGCGACGCGGCGCATGATGTCGTCCCTTGATAGGGCCAGTAGTTCTCTGTTACACCCCGGGCAATAGGGTGTCCCGACCTTGCTGAAAAGCAACCGCAAGAAATGGTAGATCTCCGTGAGGGTGGCAACGGTGGATCTCCTGCTGGCGTGGCTTATGCGCTGCTGGATGGCCACCGTAGGGGGAATGCCGGAGATGGAATCAACGTCGGGCCTTTCAAGCACTTTGACGTACTGCCTGACATAGGGCGCCAAGCTTTCAAGGTATCTACGCTGGCCTTCGGCGAAGAGCACATCAAAGACAAGGGTGGATTTGCCGGAACCCGAAACCCCTGTAACTACCACCAGCTTTTGCCTGGGGATGGAAAGGCTGATGCCTTTCAGGTTGTGCTCCCTGGCGCCCCGTATCTCAACAGACAAGGGTTTCTTTTTGCCCTTGGAGTTCGAAACCTTTTTTGCGACAGGGGGTGTCTTGAGGTGTCCGCGGCCCCTGAGATAGTTTCTCAAAAACTTGCCGGTATGGGAGGTCTGGTGATCGGCGACTTGCTCGGGCGGGCCTGAGACGACCACCTGCCCCCCTCCTTCTCCTCCTTCGGGACCGAGATCGATGACCCAGTCAGCGGCCTTCACCACGTCCATATTGTGTTCTATGACCAGGACCGTATTACCCTTCCCCACAAGCCCCTGGAGCGCATTAAGGAGTTTCTTGATGTCCTCAAAGTGGAGCCCCGTGGTCGGTTCATCAAAGATGAAGAGTCTCCTTGCCCTGCCGTTATCCTTCAGGAACTGGGAAAGCTTGAGGCGCTGTGCCTCTCCCCCTGAAAGGGTGTTCAGGGGCTGGCCCAGGCGCATATAGCCCAGACCCACCTCTGACAAAGGGCGGAGCCCCTTGCAAATTGAACGCTCTTCTTGGAAAAAGCCGAGGGCCTGTTCCACGGTCATGTTCAAGATGTCATAGATATTTTTGCCCCTGTAAAGGACAGCCAAGACCTCCTTCTTGAAGCGCTTCCCAGCACAGTCAGGACAGGTTATGAAGACGTCCGAGAGGAACTGCATCTCCACCCTTTCAAATCCAGCGCCCCGACAGGTCTCACAGCGGCCTCCGGCAACGTTGAAGGAGAAGTGCCCCGGCCCCAGTTTCCGGGCCCGGGCATCGGCGGTACCGGCTAGCAGCTTTCGGACCGGATCCATCACCTTGGCATAGGTCAGGATATTGGCCCTGGGAGTACGGCCGATGGGCCTTTGGTCAACCAGGAGGACGTCGCTGAGGTGTTCAAGACCCTTGATCCCATCATGGAGGCCGGGATGACCCTTGGGTTCGCCCTTGGCCCTCTTGATGGCCTTATAGATGATCTCTTCGGCAAGGGTGGATTTTCCGGAGCCGGATACGCCGGTCAGGCATACGAAGAGGCCAAGGGGAATCTTGATATCTACGTGCTTGAGGTTGTTCTCCGAGGCCCCTTCCACAATGAGCCACTCGTCCCTCGATGGTGCTTTCCGGGCCTCAGGAACAGGTATCTGCTTTTCTCCCCTCAAATATCGGCCGGTCAAGGAGCCGTTTACGCTGCTCGTAGGGCCGAAATAGGTGAGCCTTCCCCCCTGCTCGCCCGCACCAGGGCCGAGGTCCAGCATGAAATCACTCTCCTTGATAATCTCGGGATCGTGCTCGACAACCACCACGGTATTTTGAAGGTCTCTCAGGCCCTTGAGGATGCGGATGAGCCTGTGATTGTCCCTGGGATGGAGGCCTATGCTGGGTTCGTCGAGTATGTACAGGCTGTTGACAAGGGAAGATCCGAGGGCGGAAGTAAGGGCGACCCGCTCCACCTCACCCCCTGAGAGGGTCCGGGATTGCCGGTCCAGGGTCAGATAATCCAGGCCCACATCTTTAAGGTAATTGAGGCGGTTCCTTATCTCCTCAAGTACAAGGAGGCTGGCCTTGTCATCCGGTGATATCCGGACAGAGTCGAAGAAACCGGCCGCTGCATTGACGCTCATCCCGTAGACCTCTCCTATGTGGAGTGAGTTGATCCGATAGAGGAGAGCCTCTTGCTTGAATCGGGTTCCCCCGCAGGCAGGGCAGGGCACGTAACTGCGATACCTTGACAAGTAGACCCGCACGTGCATCTTGTAGGTCTTGGTCTCGAGCCACTTGAAAAAGCCCCTGATACCGTAGAACTCGGAGGTTCCTTCAATGATTGCCCTTTGTTGAGACCTGGGGAGTTTGCCAAAGGGCTCGTCCACGGGTATCTTCTTCCTGCGACAAAAGGCCATCAGGTCCCGGAACTCCAAGCGGTCTTCATCCCGGCCGCCCCAGGGCTTGATGGCCCCTTCCTTCAAGGAAAGGGAGGGATCAGGGATAACCAGGTCCAAATCTATGTCAATGGTCCGGCCAAAGCCCCTGCAAGTCTCGCATGCACCAACAGGACTGTTGAAGGAAAAGAGGTTGGGATGGGGCTCCCGGTAGGTAATACTGCACTTGGCACATTCGAGTCTGTTGCTGAATGACAGCCTCTTGTGGCGATCTATCCACAGGTCCAGCCGTCCAGCCCCAAACCTGAAGGCCTGTTCGATGGAGTCAATCACTCGTTTCCGGTCCGAGTGTTTCAGGAGGAGACGGTCTGCAATGATATGAAGTTCGTCCGTCTCCCCCACCTCTTTCAGTTCTTCGAGGGATCTGATCTCCCCGCCGCTGAAATGTCGACCAAACCCCATGCGGCCCCATTCCAATGCCAACTGGTCCGGGGGAGCACTCTGAGGGGAAACGGGAAAGGTAATAAGGATCTCACACCCTTCCGGCAGGTCCCTCATGGAATCCCACACATGCTCGGGGGTCTCGGGAAATACGGGGGCATTGCATCTTCGACAGTGCAGTTGCCCGATGCGCGCGTAAAGGAGCTTTACATAGTCCGTGATTTCGGTCATCGTCCCGACCGTGCTCCTGGATGTACGCACGGGCTCGGTCCTGTCTATGGCAATGGCCGGCGGGATGCGGTCGATCTGATCCACCAGTGGTCTGTCCATGCGTTCCAAGAACTGCCTGGCGTAAGGGGAGAAGGTTTCGATATACCGCCGTTGGCCTTCGGCATAAAGGGTATCGAAGGCGAGGGATGATTTCCCCGAACCGCTCACGCCCGTCACGACGGTTATCTGGTGAAGGGGTATGTCTAGGTCCAGGTCCTTGAGGTTGTTCTGTCGGGCGCCTCGAATTCTTATCCCGGTGTGATCTATGGTCCTTTTCTTTGGCAACTTATCCCTTGAGATTCCTTTGCTGGAAGAATTGTCTCACGAATTCAGATTCTAGGTCCTCGGGATAGGAAATCAAGGGATTTTCAAGGAGACAAAGGGGTCATTGGGCCAGTGCCTGCTCAAAATCACTGATGAGATCCTCTGTGGACTCTATACCCACGGACACCCGTACTAGGTCCTCGGAGATTCCCATCCTGTTTCTCTCTTCCGGGGAGAGTCCGGAGTGGGAGGTGGTGACGGGGCGGGTAATGAGTGTCTCAATACCGCCCAGGCTGGGGGCGACGAAGGGCAGGGTGGTCTTTTGGATGAAACGCTCCGCTGCCTCGATACCGCCCTTGAGTTCGAAACTGAGCATCCCTCCATAGCCATCAAAGAGGCGAGTTGCTCGCCCGTGGTTCGGGTGGTTTTCGAGCCCCGGATAATTGACCTTTTTCACGGCTGGATGGGCGTCCAGGAAATGGGCGATCTTTGAGGCGCTTTCGTTTTGATACCTCACCCTGACGGCCAGGGTCTTGATCCCCCGATGAAGAAGAAAGCAGGCATGGGGGTCAAGACAGCCGCCGAGGTGATCCAGCTTGCGGGTAATCTTTTCAATGAGGCCCTTCTTCCCGATGACGGCCCCCGCAACGATGTCTGAGTGTCCGTTCAGGTACTTGGTGCAACTGTGAAGGGATATATCAAAACCCCATTCAGGGGGGCGGAAGTTTATGGGACTGGCAAAGGTGTTGTCGATGATTGAAATAAGGTTGTGGGTCCTGGCAAATCGGACCACTTCCTCAAGGTCGATCACCTGGAGCAGGGGATTGGTGATGGTTTCGACCATAATGGCCCTGGTATTTGGCCTCAGCTTGTTCTTCCAGGAATCAGGATCGTTTCCTTTGATGAAATCATAGGTGATGCCGTAGTCCCTGAAGTCCTTGGTGAGGAAATCGTGCGTCCCCCCGTAAAGACAGTCCTGGGCGAGCAAGTGGTCTCCGGTCGTGAGAACGGAGAGTAGGGTCGTGGTGATAGCGGCCATCCCGCTGGCAGTCACCAGGGCCCTTTCCGCACCTTCCAAGGCAGCCAGTTTTTCATGGAGGGCAATATGGTTGGGTGTGTTGTTTAGCCGGATATATTTGAGGTCATGGTAGCTCTCCTGACCCGCATACTCGAAGGTCGAAGACTGGAAGATGGGCATGCTGACGGCCCCAAGGATGGGGGGAGACGGCTCTCCCGTATGGATCAGTTTTGTCTCTATATGCCGATCCTCTTTCTTCATCAGGACCTCCTCTGTTGCTCGGGTTTTTGACAGATGATTCGGGCAATTGCCCGGATGATCTAGGTCCTTATATCGTCAGCCACCCCGCGTATGACGTCAAGGGCTTCTTCCACCTGGGACCTCGTTACGTCCAGGTGAGTCACGGCCCTGACCCTCGTGCCTGGGGTCGGTGATACCCGCACACCCTCGGCCATGAGCATCCTGTTGAATTCCACTCCCGTAATGCCCAGACCCGAGACATCGAAGAACAGGAGGTTGGTCTCGACGGGTTCCACACGGATACCATCTATGTCGGCAAGGCCTTTTGCCAGGATCCGGGCGTTTTCATGATCTTCCGAAAGCCTTTCCACGTGATGCTCCAGGGCGTAAACGGCGCCTGCAGCTATGATCCCGGCCTGGCGCATAGCACCGCCGAACTGGTGTTTCCAGCGCCAGGCCTCCTTGATGAACTCCTTTGACCCCGCTATGGCTGCCCCAACGGGGGCGCCAAGACCCTTGCTAAAGTCAATCCAGATGGAGTCGAAGTGGGCCGCATATTCCCTGGCGGGTATTCCCGTGGCAATGACAGCGTTGAGCAATCTCGCTCCATCCATGTGCCGTGCTATTCCATGCTTTACGGCCGTCTGAGAGATCCCCCGAATGGTCTCAAGGGGCCAGATGGAGCCTCCCCCCATATTTGATGTCTGTTCAATCAGGACCATCCTCGTGCGGGGGAAGTGGTTGTTATCGGGTCGAATCGCTGCTTCGAATTGATCGGCCGAAAAGATGCCACGCTCTCCTTCAAGGGTGTAAGTAGAGGCGCCGGTAAGGGCGGCAGGGCCTCCTGTTTCATAATGTCTGGTATGGGCAGTCTTATCCATGACGATTTCGTCACCGTGGCTGCAATGGACGCGGATGGCCACCTGGTTACACATGGTCCCCGAGGGAAGGAAGAGGGCGTCCTCCTTGTCCAAGAGTTCGCACACCATCTCGACCAGTCTGTTGACAGTCGGGTCTTCCTTCTTTTGCTCGTCTCCCACCTCCGCGGAGGAGATGAACTTACGCATCTCGGGGGTCGGTCTTGTTATGGTATCACTGCATAGGTCAATTCGAATAGCCTCCATTTGTTTTCCTCCCGGGTTTTTACTGTTTCACTCGCCTTTGCCAGGATGCCCCGCGCGAAAGCGCCGGGGGAGCTTCACTGTCAGAATAAACGCCCCTTGGTGCAGGGTCTCCTTAAAGAGGGAGTGATCTTTGTCGATGTTTTCAAAGAGACTATTGATTACCTGGCTTTTTGTCCCTATCATTCTGGGCAGAACGTCGTTTCGGCCCGATGGGAGTCCTTTATATGACAGGTCTTTCGGTAATGCAAACAAAATCCAGGGCTGGCTGGAAAAGGGAGACCGGGCAGGAGGAGAAAACGCCTTGAAATGGAAATGGATAGGATATACTATGGGAAACCCGCTAAAGGGCTGGAACAGGGGTTCTCGACTCTCCGTGGAGTTCAAGGTGCCGGGGTGGCAGCGGGGGAGGAGGTAGTCCTTTTGCGATATCAGACCAGGGAAAGGATCATTGATCTCTCCGTGATCGGGGGTTGTCTCCTTGTTCGATTCTACGTGGTCCCCAGCTACATCGAGATCACGGAGGAATATGAACTGGCCAGCCTGTCGCCCGCCTTTTTCCCTATCCTTGCCACATGGGTCATAGCCGGCCTGGCAGCGCTCCATCTCATCCTCGGCCTGGCCATGAAGAGGGGACCTGCCCAGGGAGAGGAGCCGGAAGAATGGTTGACACCAAAGGAGGAATACAAGGCCTATGCCTGCACCCTGGTGATCCTAGCCTATTTCTTTGCCGTGAGTTACATCGGCTTCTTGATATCCACCGCGCTCATGTTGGGGGCCCTCTTCGTGATCCAGGGAGTGAGGGGCCGCCTTAAGGTAATCGTGACTTCCATATCGGTGACGATAGGGGTCTATCTGTTTTTCCTCTATGTCATGCAAGTCCACTTTCCCCTTGGCGTCATATTTGAGTAGGTTAGAGGGAACATGATCGACAACTTTCTCACAGGCCTTGCCATCATATTTCACTGGCAGCATATCCTGGCAATCGTGGCGGGCTCCACCCTGGGCCTGATAGTAGGGACCATACCAGGACTGACCGCAACCATGGCCGTGGCCCTCATACTGCCCATGACCTTTGATCTGGATTTTGTCACCTCCATCATGCTGCTCGTGGGCGCTTACAAGGGCGGCATTTTTGGGGGATCTATCACGGCCATCCTCCTCAACACGCCGGGTACCCCGGCTTCGGCGGCTACGGTACTGGACGGTTATACCCTCACCAAGCAGGGTAAAGGGGTAAAGGCGCTCAAAATGGCGAAGTACTCTTCCACCCTGGCAGATTTCTGCTCGGACCTGGTCCTGATCGCCGTGGCAGCACCCCTGGCATCCATTGCTCTCAGGTTCGGCCCACCCGAGATCACCATGCTCATCGCCTTTTCCCTGACCATCGTTGCGGGTGTGGCGGGGAAATCCATGATTAAGGGGCTCATTTCAGGGACCCTCGGATTGCTCCTTGCAACAGTAGGACTGGACCCCATCATGACCACGAGGCGCCTGACCTTCAATATCGTGGAATTGGACAGCGGAATATCCCTCATTCCCTTGTTGATCGGGCTTTTTGCCCTTTCTGAGGTGATCTTTCAACTGGGGAAGAAGTCGGTGACGGAGGCGGATCAGTTTGTCATCAAGCATTCGCCTGATCCGGCGGACAACCGGGTCTCGTGGGCGGAGTTCAAGGCCTGTTTCAGGACCATCATGCGGGGCACGGGCATAGGAACGGGCATAGGGATCATCCCCGGCATCGGAACCGGCATCGCCTCCTTTATGAGCTATGCACGGGCCAAGCGGGTTTCAAAGAACGGGCACCTCTTCGGCAAGGGATCCCTGGAGGGGATAGCAGCCTCCGAGTCCGGGAACAGCGCGGTGGTGGGAGCGACCTTCATCCCTTTGCTCACGCTGGGTATCCCGGGGGACATAATCACGGCGGTCATCATGGGAGCCTTCATGATCCAGGGCTTCATCCCCGGTCCCCTTCTCTTCAGGGATCATGCTCAGACGATCTATGCCATCTTTATCGGGTTCATCATTTGTGACATCGTCTACTACATCATCGGGACCGTTGCCATGAAGTATGCCGCCTATCTCAGCAAGGTGCCCCGGAACATCCTGTTCCCGGTGGTGCTTCTCTTTTGCGTGGTGGGCTCCTATGCCATTCAACATTCCATGTTCGACGTGGCAATCATGATAGTGTTCGGGATAATAGGGTTTTTCATGACAAAGCTTGAATTTGCAACGGCCCCGCTCCTGATTGCCTTTATCCTGAGTCCCATCGGAGAGGCGGCCATGCGCCAATCACTTCTAATGTCAAGCGGTTCGCTGAGCATATTCGTTACGAGGCCGATTTCACTGGGGTTCTTTGTTTTGACCCTCATCACCATCATTGGGCTCATACGTGGCCGGAGGATGAAGAGGCCAAGTGATTCCTAGTAACCCAAAACAAGGAGGATAGTCTATGAGAGGATCGAAGAAAGGATTTTTGGTTTTGGTGCTGGTGGCTTTCGCGGGGACTTCAGGCCTGATGGCCGGGCAACAGGCGTTGGCGGCATGGCCTGAAAAACCCATTACCCTTTTCATTCCTTTTGCAGCAGGAGGGTCCATGGATGCCAGCGTCAGGGCCCTTGCCCCGGGAATGGAAAAGGCACTTGGTAAACCCATTGTCTTGATCAACAAGACGGGTGGCACGGGGACAGTGGCCCTTGGCGTCTTGGCCGGCGCAAAGCCTGATGGCTATACCCTTTCCGCGGGGACATCTTCGGGCATCTTCAGGATCCCTGTCTTGAGGAAGGTACCCTATAAGCCCCTGGCCAGTTTTACGAACATCTTCTCCTACGCGGCCGTCTCCTCAGGGACCGTGGTCAAGGCAGATTCCCCCTGGAAGACGTGGGAAGATCTCATCGAGTACGCCAGGAAGAACCCTGGCAAGGTCAAGTACTCCACCACCGGTTCCGGTTCCCCCATGCACGTGGCCATGGAGGTGGCTGCCGAGAAATACGGGATCAAATGGATCCATGTCCCCTACAAGGGGACCATGCCCTCCCTGACGGCGGTCCTGGGCGGGCATGTCGAGGCCTGCTCTGCCGGCCCCAAGTTTGTAAGCATGGTGCAGTCGGGGCAGATGAGGGCCCTGGTCGTCCATACCAAGGAGCGGATGGCCGAGTTTCCTGACGTGCCCACCCTTTTGGAGGTCGGTGTCCCCTATTTCAATGATACGGTCTTCGCCCTGTTCGGCCCTGCTGGTTTGGACCCGGCCATTGTGAAGAAACTGGAGGATGCCGCCGAGCACGCGGTGGACACGCCCCTGTTCAAGGATATGGCCAAGAAATTTGCCATCGTGCCGTTGAAGTTGAGGAGCAAGGAGTTCACCCAACTCCTGGTGGAGGGCTGGCCAAAGCAGGTGGAGATTTTCAAGAAGCTCGGAAGGATAAAGGAGGCCGCAACGCCTCCCAGGTAAGGAGTTAAGGGGCAGGGCCACTCCCCTGCCCCGAATAAGCCGATTGTTGTCCAGGTCTTGGTCAACGATGGGCAGCGGCCCCAGGGGATCAGCAACTGCCTGTCCGGAACGTGGAGATGTCAGGAGGAATGACTGGTTCGTGGGATCGGGGTGTTCCATCGGGCACCCAGCCGTAGGGGATGGGTTGGGCCCTGAATACCCAGTTGCTCAGGTTTCCACCGCTTTCCACGTCGTGATCCGCCCACATGCCGAAATGGGGATTGACGTACTCCCACACGATGTCCCCCTCTGGTGTCACCTGGAAGATCCGGCCATTCATGCCTTCGCAAATAAGGGTGTTTCCGTTGGGAAGCCTACGGGCGCTGCTTATGAAGGAACTGTAGAATGTCCAGAAGGGCCTCCCGCTGCAAGAGGCGTCGTACTGCCACAGGATTTCTTTCCCAATGGGGTCGATTTCAAGGACACGCGAGCCGGGAAACATATTCAGGTAGATGGGAGGAATGCCTGCCGCCCCCTGATTGTCAAAGACCATGATATTGCCTTCGCCGGGGAGGCCTTGGGGAATCATGTGGGCGTCATGCTGCCCCGAAATGGCATCAACGGGCCGGGGGCATGTGCCTGAGAAAGATTTTGCAGAATGATCGTAGGCCGCCGGATAATCGGGGCCCAATTGCCAAACAATAGCGCCGGTCTCTTTCTCGATAATGGCGATGAAACAACCTTCCCTGGAATCGATCATGATATTGTCCGGATGAAACCTGCCATCACCCCTTTCGTACCACCTGTTGGGCCCGAGGGGCTGCATATCATTGATAACGAAGATACTTGACCTGGGGCGCATCCTTTCGCTGAAGAGCAGGCCTTTCCTCTCTCCCGTAAAACCCAGCTCTTCTATATGCTCCGATGAGATCCAGGTCCACAGGATATTTCCATCCCTGTTTACCTCATAGATGACCTGGTCGTTCACAGGGCCATCCGGGACTTCGGGCAAGCATGTTTCGCGTTTGGCGAGGATCAGCATGTTGCCATTGGACAGGGGCGCCTGATCGTGATTCTGTCTGGCCTTGCCTCCGGGCGCCTTCTCTCCCCACTCCCACACGATGTTCCCCTCCCAATCAACCACGAGCAGGGTCTCGTTGGAAAAGATCTCTGGCTCCTTCTGGCAAATGATATGTCCTTTCTTGCCTCCGGTAAAGGCAGGGTCGATCATCTCCGAGGGGAAGCCGGTGTAGGGCCAGGTGTTTACCTCGTTCCCGTTCATGTCGATCAGGTAAGAACGGCCATCCCTTCCGTCAAAGAGGACGTAGCAATTCTCTGTTTTGTCCGGATCATAGATCGTAACACCCGTTGGGAAAATGGTCGGTGGCATAAGATTTCCTCCGTTTCAAATTCTTGTGCTGGCATCTTATTTGTAAGGACAAAAAGTGTCAATCCTGAACCGGTCATTTATGTGAAAGAATAGGGTTCAGTCCCGTGTGCTGCAAAGGAGTTATGGAATGGAGAAGAACATCGATAACAGGTGATTGGTTCTAGAGTTGCGTAAAGGAAGGTGGACATTCAGGCCCAAATATAATAAAAGAGCTACGTTAGGCGTGATGCCAGCGCAGGTGTTGTACCATACTAGACTTGGACATCAGGAGGAAAGAAATATGATCGTTGATGCCTACACGCATATCTTGCCCAAGAAATGCCAGGAGGGGATTGAAAAGAAGGTCCCGAACAGGGATCCCAGGTTGAACACGTCGCGATACGCAAAGACCGTTCCCTCTCTCTTGGATCTGGATGAGAGGTTTCGTGTCATGGACGAGTTTGGTGAGTACATCCAGGTCGTGTCGGTGGCTTCACCCCCGGTGTATTCCATAGCGCCTCCACAGATAGCCGTGGAGCTGGCCCAGATAGCCAATGATGAGCTCGCAGAGCTCGTGCACAGGTATCCCAGACGCTTTGCAGCCGGCATTGCCTGCCTCCCGCTCACAGACCCGGACGCCGCCGTGGAGGAAGCGGAGCGAGCCATTAAGGACCTCAGGCTTCGGGCAGTGGAGTTCTATACGGACATCTCGGGCGTACCCCTTGACGACCCGCGGTTCATGCCCATCTACGAAAAGATGATGGAACTTGATCGGCCTATCTACATCCATCCATTGAGAGAGATGACCACCCCGGATTATGAGGGGGAGGAGATCTCGAAGTATCGTGTCTGGACAAAGCTCGGCTGGCCCTATGCCACGGCCCTTGCTATGACAAGGCTGGTCTATGGTGGCGTGATGGAGAAGTTACCGGGACTGAAGGTGGTCACACACCATTGTGGCGGGATGATCCCCTTTGTGGCCGGCAGACTGGACTGGAATGACGATTTTAACGAGATGAGGATGGGGCATAGGGATATATACCTCAAGGATAATGCCCTTGTTTACTACCGCAGGTTTTTCTACGACACGGCCACGAACGGGAACACAGCGGCCCTGAAGTGCGGAATGGATTTTGCCGGGCTGGATCAGATGGTGTTTGGCACGGATATGCCCTTTGACAACCAGAACGGAAGCCGCCTGATTCGTGATACCATAGCATCGGTCGAAAAGATGGGCCTTAGCGAAGAAGAAAAGAAGAAGCTTTACAGGGATAATGTTGTAAAGCTCCTGCGGCTTCCCCTGGGGCAGATTGTATAGACGGCAGGCTGCTGCGCGGACCCCCGCAGGCAGCCAGTTTCCTTAATAAGGGGTTTTGACCCAAGAAATGCGCCGCGTTAGTTGCGAATCGAAGCACTAAGTAAATGGGTCCGCACGGGGAACAAGATCGAGCGAGAGTCAACTCAGTATCAATCCAGGGCCTTGAACACCAGCCTGTTTCAGGAGAAAATACCTGTCAAACCAGGGTCTGTCAAATCTACTTGACAGACCAAGGAGAACCCTATATAGCCTAAGAAAAATAATACTGAGTCTTGTAATATGAGACAAAACAGGGACAAGACAAATTCCATTGAAAAGGCCCTGAGGGTACTTTCTTGTTTCGTGCCCTATAACGAAGAGCTGGGTACCGTGGAGATAGCCAAGAGGCTTGGATTTCACAAGGCAACGGTCTCTCGAATCCTGCTCATCCTTGCGGCCCAGGGATATCTCCGGCAGGACCCGGAGACTAGGAAGTTTTCACTGGGGCCGGCCGTCATTGAGCTCGGAACAGCCATTCATCGGTCCCTGAGCAACAACCTGACAAACATTGCAAAACCCCATGTGGACAAGTTGCGGAACAGCCTGAGGGAGACAATCGTCCTTGAAGTGGTGAGGGGCAAGAATGCCATCATTGCGTACGTTGCAGAAGGGCCCGGGCCCATAAGGATAAAGGGCACCATAGGAGACATGAGGCCTGCCCATGCGGCTGCCGGCGCCAAGGCCATTCTCGCCTTCTCCCCTCCTGATATGAAGGCCAGGTTGCTCAGCACTCATCTGGAGCCGCTGACCCCCAATACCATCACGGAGCCGGAGATACTGCACAGGCAACTGGAAGAGATCAGGAAACAGGGCTTTGCCATAGACAGGGAAGAGGTCAATGTGGGGATCAATGCGGTAGGGGTGCCCGTATTTGACTACCAAGGGAAGCCTGTAGCAGGGGTTGTGGCTGCGGGTCTTTCCCAGGCAATAAACTGGGGAGATGAGTCTCCGCTGGTCAGCATGCTCAAGGATTCGGCGTCCAGGATTTCGAAGGAGCTTTGCTTCAAAGGGGAGTCGCCCCTTGGGTAGAGGAAGGGCTGAAACATGGTTGAAGACATTAAGGAAGGATTAGATCTTCCTAATAAGTGCCCATAGTCTTCACGCCCGCGAAGGCAGGAGCCCAGAAGTTCTTGGGTCTCCTGGATTCCCGTTTTCACGGGAATGACAGAAAAACACGTTTTCGGACTCTTTGCGAGATTGTCAAAGATCACCGTTGGAAACTCTGTTGTTTGAGGTTGCTGATCCCGGGCGAGATCGGGTTTTCTACATTATCCGATGCCTCATTAGGGGTGGGGTGTGGGATCGTGTAGACATAGTAAACACTTTTTGGATGAAGGAGGGTTAAGAATGAAAAAGGCAGTCTTCAGGTTGGCATGTGGTGTGTTTTTCGTCCTTGTTTCCGTGATGGTTTCTAACCTTACATCGTTGGCGGCGGACAAGTATGAACTCAGGTACGCGAGCGAGTACCCGGACAAACACCCGACCGTCAAGAACGCGATCCTGCCGTGGATAGAAGAGGTCAAGAGGCTCAGCAAGGGCAGGCTTGTGATTCACTTCTTCAACCCAAATGCCATTGCACCTTCGAGGAAGGTCTACGACGCACTGGTGGCCGGCTCCATAGACATGACAGGGTCCCCCTGCCATTGGGTTCACGGCAAGTTTCCCTTAAACACGGTGATACAAACGCCGCTCATTTTCAACGGAGCCGAGGCAGCGAGCCTGACGACCTGGGATATGTACAACAAGTACCCGGAATGGCGCAATGAGTTCAAGGACATAAAGGTCCTGTGGCAGTGGGGGAGTGCGACCTTCAACCTGCACACGGTGAAGAAGATGGTTCGCACCTTAGAGGATCTGAAGGGCTTGAAGATTATCGGCATCAATCCCCAGATCAGGGAGATCCTGAAACGACTTGGCGCAAACCCCATTCCCATGACGCCACAGGATTCGTACCTGGCCCTTGAAAGGGGTATGGCCGCAGGCATGGCCTTCCCTATTGCGCCGTGCAGGGCCTTCAAGATAACTGATGTCGCCAAGTACCATACCATAGTCGACCTTATGTGCGATCCCTTCTACGGGGCAATAAACAGCAAGAAATGGAACAGCCTTCCGGCGGATCTGAAGAAGATACTCGAAGATACCACGGGCAGGAAGCTTGCCCAGGCCTGCGGCAGGACCCTGGATGAAGGCTCGATCAATGACGTCAACTGGATGAAGGGCCAGGGGCACAAGTTCTATGTCTTGCCGGCCAAGGAAAAGGAGAGGTGGTTCAGAAAGATAAGTGATATCCATGAAAAGTGGGTGAAGGACATGGAAAAGAAGGGCTATCGAAATGCGGGAAAGATCCACGATGATGTCCTGGAGACAGGGAAGTATTATTCCAAGATAACTCACGGGGGATATAAGGAATAGAATTTCCGGTCCGGCCCGTTGGATTCTTTATCCGGAGAAAGTGCAACATATCCCCGCGGCCTCCACGGGGATATGTTGCTGAGACAGGGATAAGGGAAGGGAACAGGCAATCATATGGCACTAAGCTCCGAGTCTTTGGCTCAGGGCCTTGAAGAATTTGTAGGCCCGGTGAGTCGAATAGCAAATTACATAAGCATGGGGTTTCTTTTGGTGATGCCCCTGCCGGTGTTTTTCGACGTCCTGGCTCGTTTTATTTACAGGGGGTCTGTCCCCGGGGGGATAGAGATCGAGAGCTTTATATTGCTTATTATCGTCTTCTTGGGCATAGCCTTTATCCAGTTTAAGGAAGGTCATATCAGGATTGAATTCATCGTATCCCGTTTCCCTAAGTGGGTGCAGAACGCCCTCTACTGTTTTCACTATCTCATATGTGCGATGTTTTTCGCGGTCATGTCTTCCCAGCTTATCTCACAGGGGATCAAGAAGATACAGGATCAGGTGGTGACCTATGACCTGGAGATACCTGTTTGGATCTTCTGGTTCATCGCATCACTGGGGCTTATCATCTTGACCATCGTGGTAACCCTGGATTTCGTCAGGGCATTGGGACAGGCCCTTAGAGACAAGAGGCCTTTCTGGTTGGCCTTTGCCTTGGCAGCGGCATGTTTCGTGTTGATTGGCCCGCTGGTAGGGTTGGCGCCAACAGGGCTGAGTGGGGCCACGGCCGGTATCCTCGGGATGGGCTTTTTGTTCTTGCTCCTGTTCCTCGGCATGCCCATCGGTTTCGGAATGGCCTTGACAGGCCTGCTCGGCATGATCGTGGCCTACAAGGAGGTAATGCCGTCTCTTGCCATGCTGGGGATCGGACCCTTTGACACGGCGTCCAATTACATGCTGACAGTCGTGCCCCTTTTTATACTCATGGGTGAATTTGCTTATCACTCGGGGATCAGCGAAGACCTGTTCGAGACCGCCAACAAGTGGCTGGGACGTCTGCCCGGCGGGCTTGCAATGTCTTCAGTCGCCGGGTGTGCCGGATTCTCAGCCGTGTGCGGGGACAGCCTGGCAACCGCGGTCACAATGGGGACAGTGGCACTGCCGGGAATGAAGAAACACAACTATGACATGAAGCTGGCCACAGGGTGTCTCGCTGCGGGCGGGACAATGGGGATTTTGATTCCGCCGAGCGTGGGATTCATCTTCTATGCCATTGTTACCGAGGAGTCCATCGGCAAGCTGTTTGTCGCCGGTATTATGCCCGGCATAGTCCTTGCGATACTCTTTTGCGGTGTCGTTTACATTAGGGCCAAAATCAATCCCGCCCTGGCACCCAGGGGGGATGTCACGACCCTAAAGGAGAAGATAGTATCGCTCAAGGGCGTAATGGGCATGCTTGCCCTGTTTGTCCTCATCCTGGGCGGGATCCTGGGCGGGATTTTCAGCCCGGTGGAGGGCGGCGCGATCGGTTCAGTCGGGGCCTTTGTCTATGCGCTCATAAGGGGTCGGGTAAACAAGACTATGATCATAGCCTCGCTTCAGGATTCCTTGACCATTACCTGCAAACTCCTCCTGATTCTGATAGGTGTGGGCATACTGGGATACTTTCTTGCTGCGACCCGGTTGCCCTTTGCACTGGCGGATTTCGTCACAGGGCTGGAGATCAACAGGTACATCATCTTCAGCGCTGTCATCCTGTTCTTCATCATCCTGGGTTGCCTCTTGAATGTCATTCCCATGATCCTGCTCGTCCTGCCTACCATCTTTCCCGCAATTACGGCCCTCGGCTTCGACCCTGTTTGGTTCGGGGTCATAACGGTCCTGACGATGGAGATGGGGCAGATCACACCCCCCATCGGGGTGAATGTCTTTGCCATAGGCAGTGTTGCGAGAGATGTCCCCATGCAAGACATCTTCCGGGGAATCTTTCCCTTTTTCCTGTGCATGATAGCATGCGCCATCCTCCTTGTCCTCTTTCCACAGCTCGCCCTCTACCTGCCCAGCTTGCTCTTTAGCTGAATGTCTCTGTCGCTGCCGTCGGTTATCCATGATTGCCCTTTCAACATCATTCATATCAAGAGGCATCAGAGATGGCGAAGGGGCGATCCGGTATCTGGAAGACTTTGAAATCGACGGAATCGAGCTGGATTACCGGATAGACGGAGCCACCTGCAGGCAGATTAGGGAGGCATTGGCAAAATCAAGGTTAAAGGTCGCAAGCGTGCACAATTACTTCCCCATACCTTGGGTCGTGTCCGGCTCGGGGGGTGGGGGTGATCTCTTTTCCCTTTGCTCTCCGGACGCAGGGGAGAGACGACGGGCAGTGTATTGGACCACCGAGACCATGAGGCATGCTGCTGATTTCGGGGCCTCTACCGTGGTCCTACATTGCGGGTATACGCAGATGGAGCACGAGTGGAAAAAGATCATTCAGTTTTTTAGGGCCGGCACCATAAACAGAAAGGCAGCACGGGAATTTATCCAAGAAAAGTTGAGAGAAAGGGACGAGCTCAATCAAAGAC
The DNA here is from genome assembly GCA_019308745.1 of Deltaproteobacteria bacterium. Classification (GTDB taxonomy): domain Bacteria; phylum Desulfobacterota; class DSM-4660; order Desulfatiglandales; family HGW-15; genus JAFDHO01. Next base: position 6,407 of record JAFDHO010000032.1, on the reverse strand, counting down.
ACCTCTCAAGTCTGCTCCTGAGCCTGGGAGAGTTGGTGAAAGAGGCGGAGTCGGAGGGTATTGGCCTTGGGATTGAAAATCGGTACTACTACTATGAGTTACCGACCTTGGATAATCTCCGCACAATCTTTGAAGAGTTTGAGGGCTCCCCCATCGGCTACTGGCATGACACGGGCCATGCACACGCAAACGAGGTCCTTGGGATCATAAGGCGTGGGGAATTGCTGGAGGCTTATGGGGGTCGACTTCTCGGCATTCACGTGCACGACGCAAGAGGCCTTGAAGATCACCTGGTCCCAGGGGCCGGGGAGATCGACTTCCGCGTCCTGGGGAATTTTATGAAGAGGCCGGAGATACCCGTGGTCGTCGAGCCAAGATCCGGCACCCCGGAAAGGGATGTGACAAAGGGGATCAAGCTCGTGAAGGAGGTTGCGGACAGAGAGTGAAGTGATGCGGTTCTCCCCATCATAATATGAGTGTTAGGTGAGTCGCTTTCCGGAGCCGGTCGTCTTCTTCCGGAGCCAAAGAAACTTACTAACTTGTTAGTAAAAAAATGTTGACATCACCTTGGTTTCCTCCTAAAGTTTGCCTCCGGGGGCAGAGATTGGCCAAAGAAAGGAACAAGAAGCTTTCATCGGTGAACCGTAGGGCACAGATCCTGGATGCGGCTCGAATGCTCTTTGCGAAGAAGGGGTACAACGAGACAACACTTGATGATATCGCCAACAGGGTAGGGGTAAGCCGGACCAGGGTAATACAGCTTTTCGGTTCCAAGCAGGGAGTCTATGAGGCCATAGCCGAGATCGCGTACCAGAGTCATCCCTTGGATCAGGACCTGGAAGCCCCTATCAAAGAGAGAAACGACTTCGCGGTTTTCAAGGCCTTTGCATCTCACATCTTGCAGTATACTTCAAAGCGAAGGGACAGGGAGATCTTCAAGATTCTTATGTATGCGCGTCTCAAAGAAGATCATTTTCACCGCGCTCACTTCCATAAGAAAGACACTCTCATGATAAGCCGGCTGTCCGACTATGTGCGGGAGAGGATAACAGAAGGCGCGTTCAGACCTGTGGATTACAGGACTGTAATCTATGCCTATCAAGCCATGATTTCAAACCTTGCCATCTACAAAAATGTCTTAAAGGAAATGGATTTTGTTAGCATTGACAGGCTGAGCAGCGATTGCGCTCGGATATTCTTGGAAGGACTTGTGAATTCCGGGGAACCCCTAAAGAGAAGAGGTTCAAAAAGAGGGATGCGGGGATAGCAATGCGGGGGCTATTGCAACTGCATGAGATGGCCGCGATGGACACCTCTGGCGCATCCTCTCACTTGCCTTCGCCAGGATGCCCCGTGCCGAAGCACGGGGAGCTTCACTACTCCTAAGCTTGCAGGAGACGTAGGGGATAAATCCCATGGCTGATATCCTGAAGGCACATCAATTGAGTAAGAGTTTCGGCAGCCTTGTCGCTGTTGACAAGCTGTCTTTTGAGGTGAAGGAAGGCGAAATCCTCGGGATGATGGGGCCGAACGGCGCAGGCAAAACCACGGTTTTCAACTTGTTGACGGGCCTCCTCAGGCCGGATGCCGGGTTCATAGAATTCAAGGGTGAAGATATAACCCACCAGTCTCCCGCAAAGAGATGCCACAAGGGCATCGGAAGGACCTACCAAATACCCAGACCTTTCGACAAAATGAGCGTTTTCGAAAACCTCTTGGTGGCCGCCGTGCACGGGGGCGGATTGAAAGAGAAGGAGGCCAGGCCGGAGATCAATGATATTTTGATCCAGATTGGTCTCCATGACCAGAAGCACCTTCTTGCCGGGGGCCTCCCCCTCCTGGACAGGAAACGCCTTGAGCTGGGCAGGGCACTTGCTACTCGGCCCAGCCTGATTCTCCTTGACGAGATTGCAGGCGGCCTGACCGAGGGAGAAATGGGGCAGATTCTAAAGATCATAAAGGAAATCCAGAATAGGGGAATTACCATCATATGGATCGAGCACATCCTGATGATGATGTCTGAAGGCGTGGACAGGTTGCTTGCCATAGCAGAGGGAAGGTGGTTGACCTGCGGTAACCCTTCAGAGGTTATGAACTCGAAAGAGGTCCTGGAGTGCTACCTGGGAGGGGAGGAGGGATAGTGCCTGAAGGGATTGCACTCAAGGTTACGGAACTGGATGTCCACTACAAGGATTTCCAGGCCCTCTGGGGGGTATCGCTCCAGGTCCTGGACAAAGAGATCGTTTCTGTCATTGGCGCAAACGGGGCGGGGAAATCCACGCTTCTGAACACCATCTCGGGGATCCTGAAGCCTACGAGAGGGACCATTGAGCTTTTCGGGGAGAGAATTGAGGGACTTCCGCCCCACGAGACCGTACCACGGGGCGTGACCCTCGTTCCCGAAGGGAGGCGGATCTTCCCCCGTCTTACGGTCTTTGAGAATCTCTTCATGGGGTCTTACGTACCCAGGACTCGCGCCAAAAGGAATGAGACCCTGCTGAAGATCTATGATCTCTTTCCAGTGCTCAAGGCCAGGCAAGATCAGATGGGTACCACCCTGAGCGGGGGAGAACAACAGATGCTGGCACTGGGTCGTGCACTGATGTCGGATCCGAGAATAATCCTATGTGACGAAATTTCACTCGGGCTCGCCCCTCTGGTTATTAAGAGCATTTACAGGCAGCTCGCCAGGATCAATGGGGACGGGGTCACCATAGTCCTCGTAGAACAGGATGTAAAAAGAAGTTTAAAGGCTTCCACTCGTGCCTACATCATGCTGGAAGGGAAAGTGGTCCTTGAAGGAAACCACTCCTCCCTGGACGAAGAGCAGGTAAAGAAGGCTTACTTTGGAATTTGACAGGGATTTCTATGTTTGATCTTCTGCAGCCGATCCTGAACGGTATCTTGCTGGGGGGGCTCTATGCTGTTGTCGCCATAGGCATGTCCACCATGTTCGGTATCGTCAAGCTGGTCAACCTGGCACACGGAGACCTGATGATTCTAAGCGGTTATCTGAGCCTGGTACTGGTAACCTGGCTGGGGGTCAGCCCGTTGGTGAGCCTTGTCTTTGTAATCCCCATAATGTTCTTCTTGGGATTTTTCGTCCAGGGGTTCCTCCTCAACCGCGTGCTGGGAAAGGAGATGGAACCTCCTCTGCTTGTGGCCTTTGGACTCTCTATCATCCTTCAGAACTTCCTGCTCTTGGTGTTCACGCCCGATGCCAGGAGCTTGATGACCAACCTTTCCGTCATGACCATTCCTTTGGGGGAGAAAATGAACCTCCCCGTGCTCTACCTGGTGGATTTCCTCCTGGGGAGTCTCGTTATTCTGGCCCTCTACATGTTTTTCAGGAAGACCTATATGGGTCGGGCGATTCGTGCAGCCTCTGATGATGAAATCGCAGCCCGTTTGATGGGCGTGAACACCCGGAAGATCTATGCATATGCCATGGGGATCGCCATGATGACTGCCGCTGTGGCGGGGGTGCTCGTGGGTATGACCTTTACCTTCTATCCTCACACCGGGCCCCAGTATTTGATTATTGCCATGGGGGTTATGATCATTGGCGGTTTGGGCAGCATGAAAGGGTGCCTCGCAGGGGGCCTCATACTGGCACTGGCGCAGCTCTTGGGTGCCCACTTTACCGGCCCGGGATACCAGTTGCTGTTCGGATACGGGGTTCTCTTGTTTGTCCTTGGCATGAGGCCCCAGGGATTGTTCGGGAAGATATGAGGAGAATCATGGAAGGTCCCTTCAAATACAGATGGCACCTCCTGGGGTTCCTTTTTGTGGCTTTCGCTACCGTCCCCCTGTGGGGTTCCGATTATGTCCTCTTATTTTGTCTCCTATACTGCCTCTATCTGGGCATGTCCCAGATGTGGAACCTGCTGGTAGGGTATTCAGGGCTCCTTTCCCTCGGCCAGCAGGCCTTCATCGGTTTCAGCGGCTATTCCGTGGCAGTTCTTACCAATTACTATGGCGTCTATGTATGGCTAAGCGTTCTTATCGGAGGCCTCTTTTCTGTCCTGTTGGCCTTGTTCATGTCTCTTTTTATTTTCAGAATGAAGGGGATCTACTTTGCCATCGGGACATGGATCTTCGCGGAGATGTTGCTCCTTTGGTTCAGTAACTGGAAGTACGTGAAATACGGAACAGGCCTCTTTATCAAACCCTCCCATCCCCCTTCCATGACGACCATCTACTACATGGCATTCATCATGGGAGCAGGGGCCCTGGCGGCCTCCTACCTTATCCTTCGGTCCAGGATAGGGTTGGGTCTTATGGCCATGAGGGATGACGAGGAGGTCTCTGAAACAATGGGTGTGGAGATTTTCCGATCAAAATTGTTTTGTTTCCTCGTAGCAGCCTTCATTACCGGAACGACCGCCGGGGTGTTGTATGTCTTTCAAATATTCATTCAGCCTTACAAGGCCTTTGCCATAGACTGGACGGTCGTTCTGGTGTTCATCGTGATTATCGGGGGCATTGGAACCTTAGAAGGCCCCATTATCGGCACCTTTATCTACGTCTTGCTCTCCCAGTGGCTGGCAGAGTATGGTCATATCAGCCTCCTTTTACTTGGTGTCATTGCCATCACAATAATATTGGTGGCGCCAAAGGGGATCATGGGCACATTGCAGGAGAAGACGGGGTTTCAGGTCCTTTCACCCCGCAGGGTGTAGTCAGGTCCAACCCAGGTTGGGCCATAGGAGAACACTATTATCAACTCTAGCAAAGGAGGGATAGGGACATGGATTACAGGAAGAACGAGAGGAACAAAGCGGGAGGTGTCAACAGGCGGGAATTCATGAAGAGAAGCGCCGTTGTCGTGGGCGGTGCCATGACGTCGGGGCTGGTCCTACCCGGAATGGTCGGAAGATCGAGAGGGGCCAAGAGGGATTACATCCTCATAGGCAGACCCAACCCCAGTACGGGCCCGATTGCGGACTTTGGGGCAGCCACCCCCTGGGTGGACGAAAGGGCCCTGGCAGAGATCAACAAAGATGGCGGGATCTATATCAAGGAATTCAAGAAGAAGGTCCCTGTCAAAGTCAAAATCATGGACACGGAAAGCAATCCAACAAAGGCGGGCGAGATCGCTTCCAGGCTCATTATGAGAGACAAGGTGGATCTCATGGTGTTCTTCCATACGCCCGATACGGTGAACCCGGTCACGAGCATCTGTGAGAGGTTCCGGGTCCCGGGCATTTCTCTGGACGCCCCACTGGAGCCCTGGCTGGAAGGCGGGCCATACAAGTGGGTCTTCCATGCCTTTTGGTCCGTAGAGAAGGATATCGTTCCCGTGTACACGGGGATGTGGGAGCAGGTCAAGACAAACAAGGTGGTAGGCGTATTGATGGCAAATGATCCGGACGGGGTATCCTGGTCGGCTGTTTTTAGGAAGGTGGCAGAAGGGATGGGTTACCGGGTTGTCGACCTTGGCAGGTTCCCCTATGGGCTCAAGGACTTCAGCCCCTTCATCAACGGGTGGAAAAAGGAAGGGGTGGAAATACTTCTTGGAAACACGATCCCGCCGGACTTCGCAACGGCCTGGAGGCAATGCCATCGCCTGGGGTTCAAGCCAAAGGTGGCGACCATCGGCAAGGCCATACTCTTCCCTTCGGCCGTGGGCGCCCTGGGAGGTGATTTGCCCAACGGCCTGACCACAGAGATATGGTGGAGCCCTCACCATCCCTTCAAGTCTTCACTGACCGGAGAGACTTCCAAGGATATGTGTGATGCCTGGACAAGGGAGACCGGCAAGGAATGGACCCAGCCCATCGGTTACAAGCATGCCGGCTACGAAATCGCCGTAGACGTGTTGCGCCGGGCCGGGACCCTGGACAAGGAAGTCCTCCGGCGGGCGATCGCGGATACGGACATGGACAGCATAGTGGGGCACATAAAGTACAACAGGGAAAACTATAGCCGCACGCCCCTCGTGGGCGGACAATGGGTCAAGGGCGAGAAATGGCCTTGGGAGCTTAAGATCGTATACAACAAGGAACACCCTTACATCCCGCTGACGGGCCAGATCTTTCCGATGGCCTAAGGCAAGGCCTATCCCATCCTCCCGGTGGGGGATGGGATAAACGTGCCGAAAAGAGAAGGACTGAAGGGGCTTAGGGTGGAAGGCAGAGAAGGCAAGGGCGAGGTAGATAGGCCTTCATGGGATAGCTGGAGTTTTAGAGAAAAAGGGGGGCAGCGCAATGGGAAAGGTGGAGAAGCTGACCAACGGGACAACGGGCGGTCCGGTTTTTGTTTATGTAAAGGATGGCAGGATCATTCGGGTTACGCCCATGGACTTCGATGACAAGGATGCTCCGTCCTGGACCATAGAGGCAAGGGGGCAGACCTTTTCGCCCCCGAGAAAGACAACCCTGTCACCCTATTCTTTTTCGTGGAGG
>JAFDHO010000188.1 GCA_019308745.1 Deltaproteobacteria bacterium | reverse complement strand
GGTCTATGCCAAATACACGGATCAGCCTCTAACTGAAAATTCTTGATCCGGCCTCCCGGGTTTTCTTTCGGCAACACTATTTCTCGTTTAATCCTTATATCGGAATTCCAGGGTATTTATATGTTGATTTTGCCTATTCGGATGTTATGTTATGAGTAGCTAAAAAGAAAACTGGAGGTAATCCTGATGTTGAAAGAAAAGATTGAAGATGCCCTGAACAAGGTGAGACCATCTTTGCAGGCAGACGGGGGAGATGTTCAGCTCATCGACGTTGATGAAGACGGCACGGTCAAGGTCAAGCTGACCGGGGCGTGCGGTGGTTGCCCCATGTCTCAAATGACCCTCAAGATGGGCATTGAAAAGGTGCTGAAACAAAACGTGCCTGAAATCAGCAAGGTTGAGGCAGTCTAATCTAAAAGGGCCCTACGGCCTGATCCCTCATCACGTTGAGATGTTCGCTGGTTCTGAACCACAAATGGAGAGGCAGGACAGGTTGAAATCCTGTCTTTACGGATTTGCTGGAACCCATAGCTATGTCATTGGTGGAGAGAGGAGGTAATATGAAGATCGAAAAGATTGGCGTTGTCGGAGCTGGTACCATGGGCAATGGGATTGCCCAGGTTGCTGCACAGATCGGGTGTAGTGTTGTTATGCGGGATATTGAAGACGGCTTTGTTGAGAAGGGGATGGCTAATATCGAGAAATTCCTGACCAAGAGTGTGGAGAAGGGGAAGATCCAGGCCAAGGAAAAAGATGAGATCATCGGTCGAATCAAAGGCACCACAGAGATGGCAGATCTCAAAGACGTGGATTTCGTGGTGGAGGCGGTCATCGAGGACCTGGAACTGAAAAAACGGGTCTTTGCCGAACTGGACGAGTTATGTCGCCCGGAGGTGGTCCTGGCCTCCAATACCTCTTCCATGTCCTTGACAGAGATTGCGTCGGCGACCAAGAGGCCGGAAAAGGTCTGCGGGATGCACTTTTTCAACCCTGTCCCCCTGATGAGGCTTGTGGAAATCATAAGGGGGTACTACACGACCGATGAAACAGTGGCCATCACCGAAGAACTCGCAAGACGCATGGGCAAAGTAACTGTGGAGGTAAAGAAGGATTCACCCGGATTCATCGTCAACAGGATCATGATTCCCCATTTCGTGGAGGCCATCAAGATAGTCGAAGAAGGGGTCGCGAGCATCGAGGATGTCGATAAGGCAGTGAAGAACGGGCTTAATTACCCGATGGGTCCCTTTGAGCTGATGGACCTTACGGGCATAGACGTGGCGTTCTTCGTAAATGAATACTTCTACAAGGAACTGCCCAAGGAATCCAAATGGAGCGCCCCGACCCTATTCAGGAACATGATTCGGGCAGGCAGGCTGGGCCGAAAGACCGGGGCAGGGTGGTACGACTACGGCAAGTAGCCCTACGCGCACTTGATTTCCCGGGGGCGCCACCCGAGAAAGAAAGGGTTATGAGAGATTTCAAAACGAAGGCAGTCCCTGCGGACGCGAGGGACTGCCTTCGCTATATATAGAAGCAAGAGAGATTACTTGTTCTTGTGCCGCATCTTCCTTTTCTGCTTCCTATACTTGTGTTTCCTTATCTTCTTGCGGCGTTTCTTTACCACGCTACCCATTCAGCTGAGACCTCCGAAGGAAAAGAATAGGTGTTTCTATATCTTTCAGGTCCCATATGTCAACAAAATATTTAAATTCCTCCAAAATGGGGCAAGGGAGGCAGCGGGGGAAGGAAGGGCCTGATCGAGAAGCGAACAAAGAACGAAGAATAAGCGCACTAGTTTACATAATATATCTTATCAGACGCAATAGATATCAGTGCATAGCCCTTTGCTTTCTCATTTTGGTCTCATACAAGTCTTCGTCCGCCTTGGCTATGAACTCCTTATCGGACATACCCTCCGAGAATATGGTATAACCCAGACTCGCAGAAATCGCCAAGTTATTGTTGAAGGACTCCTGGATCCTCTTCCCTATCTCACGAGCGATGGAAAGGTCGGCATCTATGAGGATGACGGCGAACTCATCGCCCCCGTACCGGAAACCCGAGTCCACCCCCTCCCTGATGCAGTTGTTTATGAGAATCCCCACCTTTCTGAGGATCTCGTCGCCCGCGAGGTGTCCGTGCTTATCGTTATAGTATTTGAAGTTATCCAAATCCAGCAGGATCAAGGCCAAGGGGTGTTTTTGCCTCTTTGCCCTCAGGACCTCTTCTTTCAGTCTCCTGTGGAAATATCCCTGGTTGTAAAGACCTGTCAGTGCGTCTGTAATGGATAGCCTGTTGAGCTCCTTGCGGAGGTTCCTCTCGTGGATTATCCTGCGGACCTTGGCCTCCAGCTCACCAATGTCAAAGGGCTTCTTGATGAAATCCTGGGCACCTGCGTTGATGACATCCACATATTTGTATCCCTCGGTAAATCCGGTCATGGCGATGATGCTGACATCAGGGAAATCCTGAGAGACCTTCTCGATGAATTCAAGGCCGTCCATCTCGGGCAGCCTCATGTCTGTGAGCAAGAAGGTGTAGGTATTGCTGTTTAGGATATTGAGGGCGTCCTCTGCCGTTGAGGTGGAACGGACGGAGAACCCCAAAAATGACAGGAGATCTTCAAATATCTTTCTCAGTCCCTGGTCGTCTTCAACCACAAGGATTGATTCCCTTCTGTAGTCTATGATCTCGTGTTCCATGACTATTTGACTATGCCCGGGTGCTGGAAATCTCACCCCGGAGGGAATTGGCAAATGAGCGTTTGATCTTAACTTTAACTAATTCACCTAAGCTACCGGTATGATGATTAAAATTGACCACCTTGTTGGTGTCGGTTCTCCCTGTCAGCTGCCTCCCTCTCTTGCTCGGTCCCTCCACAAGAACCTCAACCTCCTTGCCCTCTAGCAGCTTGTTCTTACTTAAGGTAATACTCTTTTGTAAGGCCTGCAAGGTCGACAGTCTCTTTGCCTTGATCTCCTCGGAGACCTTGTGGCCGAGTGAGGCAGCGGGTGTTCCCTTTCTATCAGAGTACTTGAAGGAGTAGATACTATCAAACTGGATTTTCCTGATGAGGTCGAGGGTGAGATGAAAGTCCTCATCCGATTCCCCTGGAAAACCCACAATGATGTCGCTGGTCACAGCGATATCGGGCCTGGCGTCCCTAAGTCTTTGGATGAGTTCCGCATACTTTTCGCGGGTGTAGCCCCGGTTCATCAACTTCAACACCCGGTTTGATCCAGACTGGACAGGGAGATGTATATGGGGGCACAGCTTTCGCAGTTCCCTGAAGCAGCGAATCAGGTCATCGGAGAGGTCTTTAGGATGGGATGTGGTGAAGCGAATTCTCCGGAGGCCATCCACCTCCTCCAGCTCTCTCAAGAGCGAGGGGAACCCGAATGAATCATCTTCTTCAGGTCTGTAGGAATTGACATTTTGCCCCAGGAGGGTGATTTCCTTAACGCCTTGAGATACCAAAGATTTCGCTTCACTTAGAATCTCTTTCGGGGGACGGCTCACTTCCCTTCCCCTCACGTAGGGCACGATGCAGTAGCTGCAAAAGTTGTCGCATCCTTCCATGATTGACAGATAGCCCTTTACCTTCCCGGCAAAATAACCTGGGAGGTGGCCGGAAGGCAGGGATGTCTTGTTCAGATCGGTGGCTGCTATTCGCTCCCCTGTCCCTTCAACCCGATCCAGGACCTCTCCAATCCTTCCGATTTCCCGGGTTCCCAGCACAAAGTCCAGTCCGGGAAACCTCTCAAGGAGCTGTGCTCCTTCCTGTTGGGCAATGCATCCCACGAGGCCTATGATGGTGTCGGGCCTTTTTCTCTTGATGGATACCATTCTGCCAAGGAGGCTGTAAGCCTTCTGCTCTGCCTTCCTCCTCACGGTGCAGGTATTGATCATAATCAGGTCAGCATCTTCCGGCCTTCGGGAAGCTTCAAAGCGATCCTGGAGCAGAAGCTGGCTCAGATAATCCGAATCGTACTCGTTCATCTGGCAGCCCATGGTGGTAATATAGAATTTTCGCGGCAAGAAACACCTCCCCTGACTATTGGAACCCGGGTGTGCGCGGGTTTACCCCCTCCTTTGGAGGGTGCCAACCCCTGAATGCCTCCCGTTGCATTTCCGGTTTCATCTTAGCAAATAAGCCTATGATAGGGAAGCGCCTAGAGGATCTCCGGCCTGACAGATAGCCTGCACAGGCTTGATCAAGAGGTTATGGTCCATTGACAGGGAATCGCCTGCGTTCAGGCCATGGGACGGATATCCATCAGCTCATTTTCCGTCAAGTCCCTCAGCAGTTCGAAAACCAGGGACTCGCATCCGGGTGAGATTTGAAGCTCGATAACGGCCTCTCGGGGGTCGACGGTTCGCACCACCACCATCCCGTCATAGGATTCCAGGGTTACCCTCAGGTAGTTGATATCCCTTCGCTCAACCTTCAGATGGCGTTTAGTGGTCTCCACGGCTCTGATTCAAGGGGGCCCCTCCCCACATGAGTTTCGTCCTCAGGATCTCAAAATAGGATTGGTCAGGTGATTTGAACAGCCTTATCCTTTCCTCGGACTTGTGGATAAATACCCTGTCGCCATGGTAAAAGTCAAAGCCCACTTGGCCGTCAAAGGTAAGGCTCACCTTCTCCTCGCTCATCTTACCCATGCCTATGGAAATGGTATCGGTATCGGGAAGGATTATTGAACGTATGGTCAAGGCAAAGGGACAGATAGGCGTTACAATGACGTTATCCAGGGTCGGGTAAAGGATCGGGCCTCCGGCCGAGAGATTGTAGGCCGTGGAACCCGTTGGCGTTGAGACGATGAGCCCATCCGCCCTGTAGGTGGTCAAGAAGAGATCGTTGATATAGACGTCCAGGTCGATTATCCTCGCCAGAGGCCCTTTGTTGATGACCACGTCATTGAGGACCCTGAATCGACAGATCTCCTCCCCGTCCCGCAGGACCTCTGTCTCGAGCATCAGCCTGCTTTCCGTTTCCAGTTCGCCCTTGAGCATCATTTCTATGACATGGTACAGCCTCTTAAGGGGTATCTCTGTCAAGAATCCCAGGCCCCCAATGTTGACCCCCAGGATTGGGGCACCGTATTTGCCCACTTTTCGTGCCGCTCCCAGGAGGGTCCCGTCTCCTCCGAGAACGACCACATAATCCACGTCACTCGGTATCCCTGAATGTTCCTCCGGACAGCCCTGCCCTGTTTCGCCGGAATCCATTTCTTCGGAGACGACCCGAACTCCCCTTCCGGTCAAGAAGTCTTGGAGATCTTCCGCCTCTCTCCGGGCACGTTCATAGTTGTGTTTGTAGATGATGCCGACTGATTTCTTGGTCATGCAACCCCCTCTTCTATCAATCAAAATCGCCTCTGCCGGTAACCAAAGCCTGCTAGGCATCTTTAACAAACAGGGGCACGAGTCTGAATTCTTCCACATCCACGAGACCCAGGTCAGTAAGCTTCAGTTTAGGGATGACCGGCAGTGCCAAAAAGGAGAGCACCATTACGGGGTCTTCCAGCTTGCACCCCAGGGACATGGCCTCCCTCTTGACCCTATCCAGCTTCTCGACGAGCGAAGGCAAGGGTTGTCTCGACATGAGTCCTCCCACTTCGAGCTCAACCTTCGCCAGGATCCGCTGGTCTTGCACCACGGCAATGCCTCCGCCCATTTCCTTGACTTCCCGTACGGCCCTGTAAATATCCTGGTCATTTGTTCCCAGGGCTATGATATTGTGGGAGTCATGGGATACGGATGAAGAAATCGCCCCTGAATCAAGCCCGAAGCCCCTGACCATTCCCAAACCTATCCGGCCCGTGCCCCTGTGCCTTTCCACGACCGCAAGTTTCAATATGTCCCTTTCCACGTCCGGCACGGCCCAGCCGTCCTGTTCCTTAACGCCCTCAACGCTGACATTCGTGAGTATCTGGTTTGGGACGATCTCGATGACCCGTGCCTTCCTCCCCTGGATCCGTATGCGAAAATCCCGGGGTGAGAGGTCCTCCGCGACGTTGAGTTTCCCTGTCTCAAAACCCTGTAAGGCAGGGCCTGGATTCCAAAGGGCCGTGCCTCCTTCCGCCACCAGGCGGCCGTCCTTGAACACCTTTTCCACCCTGAAATCTTCCAGGTCCTCTATGACAACGATATCTGCCCGAAATCCGGGAGCTACAGCCCCGCGGTCTCTTAATCTGAAGTGCTCTGCCGGGTTCAAGGTCGCCATTTGGACAGCGGTTACCGGATCAAGACCTAGGGCGATGGCCCTTCTCAGGATATGGTCCACATGTCCCCTTCTGAGGAGATCGGAAGGGTGCACATCATCGGATACGAGACAAAATCTCCTGGAATTGGCCCCCGTGACCAGTGGCAGAAGCGAGTCCAGATTCTTGGCGGTTGAACCCTCTCGGATCATAACCACCATGCCCGATTGAAGTTTCTCCAGGCCCTCCCGCGGATCAAAGGTCTCGTGATCAGATCTGATCCCCGCCGTGACGTAACCCTGAAGTCCTTCGCCTCTCAGCCCCGGCGCATGGCCGTCTATGATTTCGTCCTCAAACAGGAGCAGTTTCTGAAGGACCTCCTCATCTCCTTCAAGGACTCCGGGATAGTTCATCACTTCGGCCAGCCCTAACACCCTGGGTTCTTCCTTTATCGAGGCCATATCAGCTGCCTCCAACTTGGCTCCGGATGTTTCCAGCGCCGTTGAGGGGACGCAGGAAGGGGCCATAAAGAAGAAGTCAAGGGGAATGGAATCGCTATCTCTCATCATCAGGCGGATTCCCTCAATCCCCATGACATTGGTTATTTCATGGGGGTCCGAGATTACCGCAGTGGTGCCGCGGGCAAGGAGGGCGGGCGCCAGTCGCGAGGGGAGCATCATGGTACTCTCTATGTGCATGTGCCCGTCTATGAGCCCGGGCGCTACCCACCTGCCTTCCAGGTCAAATTCTTGATGACCATGATACCCTTCACCCACTCCCGCGACGTAGCCGTCAGCGATCGCTACGTCTGCTGGCTGGATGTCCCCTGAAAAGACATTGATGAGACGACACCCCTTCAACACAGTATCCGCTGGCACCTGCTTTCTGGCCACCCTTATCCTTTTTTTCAAGGAGTCCGAGCCCATAAGCTTTACCCCTTGGAACATCCCTTACCTTTTGAAGTAGGTCGTCGGTCTCTCAGCGTTTCACCCTGTCGATGACCACCCATTCGTCCTCCAGGTCTGATGTTGTGTCTACAAGGAGATGTTCGACCTTAAGGGAGGGAAACAGTCCCGTGAGATCTTCCAGATCAAGCGGTTCAAACTTCTTCTT
>JAFDHO010000187.1 GCA_019308745.1 Deltaproteobacteria bacterium | reverse complement strand
GGCGAGATCGGCCTTGATTACTGGACAAAGGCCGCACGGAAAGATCCCGGACAGCGGAATTTGCAGAAGGAGGTATTCTCAACACTCCTGGACCTGTGCAAACGTTTAAGTAAGCCCGCTATCATCCATTGCAGAGGGGCCTGGGAAGATTGCCCAGGGTTGGTCATGGATATGCAGATTGAAAAGGCGGTCTTCCACTGGTTCAGCGGGCCCCTTGAGGTCCTGGACCAATTGCTTGATCGCGGTTACTTCATCTCTGCCACCCCTGCTGCGGCTTACAGCGAAAAACATCAGGCAGCCATTGCCAGGGCGCCCCTGGACCACCTCCTCCTTGAGACAGATTCCCCCGTAATATACCAGGGAAAAGCCTCGGAGCCCGCTCACGTGTTCAAGACCATGAAGGAGGTCGCACGGATTAAGGGCGTAACAGAAGAACAGGTGGCAGAAATCACCACAATGACGGCCCTCAAATTCTTTGGTCTGGAGATTACCTGAGACCTTCTGCAACAAGGAGCTCCACATATGGCCAAGCTGGTCATCACAGTATGTGAGATCCGGGGGCGATGCCCCGTCTACAAGTTGGGGGACAGGATCGTGCTGGATTTGGGGTACCGCCTGAACCTCGAGGAGACGGACAACCTCTGCCTTCATTCTGTCTCTTCTATCATGCCCTATTATGTGGCCCTGTATAGGGGTGTGGATCCGCGACAGCTGAGGCTATCCCGTGGCGGTAAGAAGGCCTACGTCCAATGTCTCGACCCCTGCGACTACACTGGCGGTGGCACAGTTGTTTTCCAAATAGAAAGAGAGCTGTGATAGGCTGCGTAATAGGAAAGAGGCCTTCTTGTAGCCCCATGCGCGTCTTCATCTTAATAGTTCTTGTGGGAGTACTGACAATGACAAATATCCATGGAAAGGAGCGTATGTTGACTGATAGACCTGACATGGACTATTCCCACCTGGACAGGCCTGAAATCTTGATGGGTCTTTTCCATCCGAGGCCTGAATATGAGTCCAGCGAAAAGAATGAACACGCCGTCGACGTGCTGATTCCGGCGGAAGGCGATATTGTTGTAGGAGGTCGCTTCCACATGGGGGCAGGGAAATCGGCCACCACTATCCTTTTCTTTCACGGAAACGGAGAGATCGTAGCTGATTATGATGAACTGGGCCCCCTTTACAACAGCATGGGCCTGAATTTCTTGCCTGTGGACTACAGGGGCTACGGCCGATCCACGGGTACGCCCACAGTCACAGCATTGATGAGAGACTGTCATGCCGTTTTCCATTTTGCGAGGGGGTGGCTCCAAGAGAATGGCTACAAAGGCCCTTTTGTCGTCATGGGCCGATCCCTGGGCAGTGCTTCGGCCCTGGAACTGGCAAGCCATTACAAGAAACAAATCGACGGATTGGTAGTGGAGAGCGGTTTTGCCTATACTGGACCCCTGCTTGAACTCTTAGGTATCGACCTCTCCGGGATAGGCTTTAGAGAAGAAGAAGGGGCAGGGAACCTGGAAAAGATCAAGTCCTGGAACAAATCAACATTGATCATCCATGCCGAGTTGGACCACCTTATCCCCTTTTCTGACGCCCAGGCCCTTTTTGATGCGTGTGCCTCACCTGACAAAACGCTTGTCAACATCCCCGGTGCAAACCATAATGATATCTTCATGAGGGGGTTGGACATATATATGGAGGCCGTCACAACCCTGTGCGGAATGATGAAGAAGAGGGTTGATTGATGTGCTTTAGGGTCTTTCAAGAAGACTGGAATCCGGCATGGGTATTACGGAATCGAAGACCGAGTCATCTCAGTGATTGCGGACTTCATCAAATCTAGCACTGATTAGACATGGCGAAGATGAAGAAAAGACTCCTTCTTCTACCCCTACTCCTTATCCTTGGCCTCATTGTCTTATATATCTCAGGCCCCAGGCCCCCCCGGCCTCTATATGGCAATTCATTGCCAGTTATAGACATCCCGGTGGAGGAGCTTGAGGAATACATCCGTAAGAAGGAAACCCGTTTCCCCATCAAAGAGGATAACGAGGGCCGAATCATCTGGGCCGACCCCGAGAAAAAGGCCCCAACCCAGTGGGCCATCCTCTATCTGCACGGATTCTCGGCCTCCTGGTTCGAGGATGCGCCACTCCACACCGATTTGGCATCTCAATTCCGCATGAACCTTTACATCCCAAGGCTGGCCCATCATGGGCTGAGGGACCCGGAACCACTCCGGGACATCACGGCCGGATCCCTTTACTCTTCTGCTGTTGAAGCCCTGGCGCTTGCCCACGAACTGGGACGAAAGGTCCTCGTTATGGGGACATCGACCGGAGCGAGCCTAGGAATCATGCTGGCAGCCCGCTTTCCGGGCAAGGTCCATGCATTGATGCTCTACTCTCCCAATATCCGGATCAATGAACCATTTGCCTGGGTCCTGACCCAGCCCTGGGGACTACAGGTTGCCCGGCTTATCAAGGGGGGACTCTATAATGATACCGGGGACAGGGATCCTGTTGTGAAGAGATACTGGTACACCCGTTACAGGCTGGAAGGAGCCATGGCCTTGCAGGTGCTTGTCGAGAGCGCTATGACAGATAATACCTTCAAAGGGGTTACATGCCCGGTTTTCTTGGGTTACTATTACCGGGACGAGGATCATCAGGATCCCGTGGTAAAGGTGTCAAGCATGCTGGAGATGTTTGACAAGCTCGGGACCCCGCCCCGGAATAAGATCAAGATCGCCTTCCCTGACGCAGGCGTGCACGTCATTGCCTGCAAATACCGCAGCGGGGCATACCGGGAAGTCGCGGAATCCTCCAAGACATTTATCCGCAACCTTTTGTCCGGCAGAGAGTATTTGGCCTCGGGAAAATGACTCCATGGTAAACTCCAATATTTCCGTTTAGCGATGGTGGATCGTGGCCATTTCGATCTTGACAAATCATGGAGGGCAAGGCAAACCTGGATAGCACTAATTTTAGACGCCTCTAGGGCGGGGACTGACTTCTATGGCCAGGATGTATCCCGAAGATATTGACAGACTCCCAGAGATGACCGAGGCCGAGAGAACAGTCTTTCGCTTCCTTCGGGATGCGGCGAGGCCCGATGAAGAATACATCTGTTGGTATAGGCCTCAGATCGGAACCCCTGACAAGGGGCCGGATTTCGTTCTGTTTGGCACCAAGCTCGGTCTCCTCGCCCTGGAAGTCAGGGATTGGAACATCCACGATATCCTTTCCCACACGCCTACACATTTCAAGATCCGGACTGGGGAAACAACAAAGACCGTGGACAATCCCGACAAAAAGGCCAGGGAATGTGTGCGGACCTTAGTGGAGTTACTTGAGGAGGAACCGGCAGCCACATCGCAGCCCCAATTCCTTGCAGATGGAGCGAGGATTCCCGTGGGCAGGATGGTTGCCTTCCCAAACATCAGGAACCATGAGTATGCCGACAGGGGTCTCAGATGGATCATTCCACCGGAAAGGGCGCTGCTACGGGACGATGTCATGGTCGGGGGCGAAATCCTTCAGGACAAGACCGGAAGCGCTTTCTTTGACAGGGTCTCAAGCTGTATGCCCTTCAAGCTGGAGAACCTGAGTTCAAGCGCCACTGATAGCCTCAGAGACAGGATCTGGCGCGACACCCAGATAGAGATCCCCATGCGCAAGGGGGCAGGCAAGGTGCGATTTCAGGGCCAGGTCCGGGCTTTTGACGAAGCACAGGCCCGAATGGCCAGGAGACTCGGGCCGGGCCACTGGATCATAAAAGGGCCCCCCGGATCCGGGAAGACCCTTGTCCTCGTGCATCGCTGCTGCCAGGTTCACAAATACGACGCGAAGAAAGAGAAGATCCTTTTCGTTTGTTTCAACATCGCCCTGGCAAGCTACATAAGAAAACTCATCCGGGAAAAGGGAGTAGATCCCTTGAGGGAGCGGACACATGTACTTCACTTCTACGACCTTTGCTCCAAGGTCCTTCAAAAGCCCATTCATTACGAGAACGAGGGTAGCGATTACTACGAGGGCGTGGTGAAGGAATCCCTTGGGAGAGTGAGCAGGGGGCGGTCGCCTTTTGGGCCCTTTGACGTCATCTTCGTAGACGAGGGGCAGGACTTCGGAAAGGAGATGATGAAAATTCTTTTAGGCCTCCTACGGCTTGGAGGTGATCTCCTGATTGCTCTAGACTCCTATCAAGACCTTTATGGCACTAAGGTTTCCTGGAAATCCCTGGGCGTCAACGCGGCCGGAAGGACACGCGTCCTGGATAAGGTGTACCGAAACACGGTGGAGATCTCCCAGTTCACACAACGCTTCATAGGCAACGAACCAGAGGAGTGCCACCAATTCTCTCTGCTTCCCCAAGATCACGCCATACGTGGCGACATACCGGAGATGAGGCAATTTGCTGACAATGAGGCGATAGAAGACTTCCTCGTAACCGATATTGCAGAATCCACGGACAAGGAGGAGTACAAGGGGTCGGAAATAGCCATCATCTATGATGACAAGATCTACACACCCGATGGGTTCACTTATGACAACAGGGCCTTGCCCATGCGAATAAGGGACAAACTGCAAGCGCATGGTATCCCATTCTACTGGGTCTCCCAGGACGCAAGGGCCAAGGAGATGTACGACATCACAGCAGACAGGGTATCACTCATCAGCATCCACAGCTCAAAGGGACTCGACTTCGACCTTGTCTACCTAGTGGGTATTGACCGTATCCGCCCTACCTACCGGACCCGCAAGCCACTCTTGAACCTCGTCTACGTTGCCATGACCAGGGCAAAGTACAGGCTCGTCATTCCGTACGTAAAGGAGACGGAATTCATCCGGCGGATAAAGGAATGCTTGTCCGAACAATAGGCCTGTGACAGGAATCGCGCGGATCCAAAATCTAAGAAATGCGGGCTGGGGTCGGCACAAATACCGCAAAACCCCTGTCCGGCTCGAAAAGGGCAATTGATGCCGGCCCCCGAGACACCCACCATTCTTTTCGTGCTTTGCGCAACGGACCGCCAAGACCTGACAGGTAATTTCCTTGACTCACCCCGAGAATATTTCTATACTCCGGTCCCATATGACCGGCCAACCCGGTTACGGAGGGAGGAGCAAGATGATCATTGACGTGTTTTGCCACCATATCTCTGAATCAGTGGACAAGATGATGCATAAATCCATCCACTACGGTGAAGGTAAGGAATTCCCCTATCCTCCGCAGAATGCGGATCCTGAGGCACGACTCGGCCTCATGGAGAAGTACGGCATAGACATGCAGGTGCTCAGTCAGACCACGCCGATACTCCTGGATCTGAGCGTCGAAGACGCCCTCGAAGTCTGTCGACTCTCAAACCAGGATAACTACTCCCTGTGCAAGGCTTACCCGGACAAGTTCGTCAACGTCTGTATCTTTCACCTCGTGGACATGAAAAGATCCCTGGAAGAGCTGGACCGCTGTATCAACGAACTTGATTGCCGCGGCGTCACCATTTCCTCGAACCAGGAAGGCAAAGGACTTGACTCCCCTGAGTTCTTCCCCTTCTATGAAAAGGCGGTCGAACATGATTTACCCATTTTCATCCACGGCACCCATTGGGATGCTCCTCCCTTGATGGACATGGAGAACTCCTGGCGATTCCTCCATATCTTCGGATGGGACTATGACGCGACCCAGGCCCTGTGGAGGCTCATCATGGGCGGGGTTCTGGACCGATTCCCCACCATGAAGATCGTCACCCATCATTTAGGGAACTACTTTCCCTTCTTTGTTAAAAGGATCGAACAAAACTTTGAGTGGCAATTGAGCGACAAGCTCCCGAGACATATTTCCGAGTATTACGGGAACATTTACGGGGATACGGCCGTGGATGGAACCCCGGGAGCTTTCCCCTGCGGTTATGCCTTCTTCGGGGCTGATCGCATGATGTATGGCTCAGACTACCCCTTTGGTCTAGAGGCAGGAGAATTCTTTATTCGGGAAAACCTTGCCTGCGTGAAAGCTATGCCCATTCCCGACGAACAAAAGCGGAAGATATTGGGCGAGAACGCAAAGAGACTCCTAAAAATCGCATGATTTCCACAAGGACTTGATAATCCAGACTGTGAGCCTATCCTGCCTTCCTGGCATTCGTTTCCGGGCCACACGCCAGTTGACCCGGGTGAAACGTGAACCGAGAAGATAGACGATTTCTGGCAGAGGTGTTTCGCTCTACACTTGGCCTTCAAGGCGTGTTAGAATCCCTTCATGGATGACACGGCGTTCAGAAAGCTCTTGGAGTTCTTAGGGCTCTCCTGGCCGGGATACCGCAAGGTCCGAAAGGGCGTCAGGAAGAGGATTGCCCGGCACATGGCTGAGTGCCGTTGCCGCGACGTAAGGGAATATATTCGACTTCTAGCCCAGAACAAAGACCTGAGAACTCGCTGCGAAACACTGATGACGGTTTCCATCAGCCGGTTCTTTCGTGATCGCGCCCTCTGGGAGACCTTGGGAGAACATGTCCTGCCTGATCTGGCCCGCCGGCAAAGCGATCAACTTGCCCTGTGGTTTGCGGGTTGTGCCTGCGGTGAGGAGGTCTACTCATTCAAGATCCTTTGGGAAGAGATCAGGCCTCGTCTACACCCTCTCCCAGTGTTTCGGGTCCTGGCAACGGATAGGAACCCGGCTTTCCTGGCCAGGGCCATGGACGGCGTGTATCCCCGAAGCAGCTTAAGAGAGGTCGCTGAGCCCTTGCGCCGACGCTATTTCTTCAGGAAAGATGAGCGCTGCTTTGTGGTGAGGCCCTTCTTGAAGGAAGGGATCTTCTGGCAGGAGGCCAATTTCCTCTCCAGCATGCCAGGGGGGCCCTTTCACCTCATCCTCCTCCGGAACAACCTCCTGACCTATTACGAAGAAGGGGTAAAGGTACCTGCCTTTCAGAAGGTTATGGAGCGCTTACTCCCTGGAGGATACCTGGTCATTGGCAGTCATGAGAGAGTCCCTGCCTGCACAAGACGTCTGAGGAGGGAAGAAATCCATCCCTGCATCTTCCGAGAAGGTAGTGTCTGAATCGATTACGGCCCAACGGTCGAGCGAATGACGTTGATTTGTAATACAGCGCCACCGCCGGGCCAAGAAATAGGCCCGGAGTGAACGAAAATGAAACTTTTTGCTTGTACAACACTTTAGCTACTTAAAATCATCCTCGGACCGGGTAAAGGGGAAATGACGTCTTTTCTGGAGTGACTGGCGGGAGGGCGCCGTCTTTTTGCGACTTATCAGTGGGGGAAACCCCTGGCCCCGAGCGTAGGCGAGGGGAACAGCGGGAGGGGGCAGAAATCCCC
>JAFDHO010000415.1 GCA_019308745.1 Deltaproteobacteria bacterium | reverse complement strand
TCTGGTGAAGGAAAAGCTGCAGGCCGGAGAAGACCCCATGGCCATCATCCATGAGTGTAACGCAGGCATGGCCGAAGTGGGAAGACGCTTCGAAACCAATGAGTTCTTTATCAGTGAACTCATCATGTCCGGAGAGATCCTAAGAGGGGCGATGACCTATCTTACTCCATATTTGGGTGACACGACAGAGGCATCTACCAAAGGCACCGTAGTTATCGGGACTGTAAAGGACGACATCCATGACATTGGAAAGAACATCGTCACGAATCTCCTCAAAAGCACGGGCTATGATGTTATGGATCTGGGAGTCGATGTAGAGGCAAAGAACTTCGTTAATGCCGTCCGGGAAACTGGAGCCAAAGTCCTCGGCCTTAGCGCCCTCCTCAATCTAACCTACCCCAGGATGAAAGAAGTGGTGGAAGCCCTCAAGGAGGCCGGTATCCGGGACCAGGTCACTGTGGTGATCGGGGGCGCGCCGTGCAACGAAGAGGTCCGCCAGGCAGTAGGGGCAGACTATTATGCGACTGATGCCGCAAAAGGGCTGAGGATTTGCGATGAGATTTACGGGAAATAGGCGACCCCTAATTCCTCATCAGCCCTTCTGCCTCCATTCACAGAACCTTTGCGCACAGCATGCTAACGTCTGTAAAGACCGTAATGTTCCGATTCCGGAAGTTAAGTCTGCCAGGGGCATCGGTGGGCAGTTCCAATGGATCAAGACAAGAAGCTCCCTGGAGGATCTTTTCTACGCCCTTGCCAGCAGATCCTGATTATCCTTCTGATCTTCTTCCAGAAGGCGGATAATGTGGTCCCTATTGCTTCGTATGTGCTTTCTTATCAGCCTGACACTCCCGGCCGTATCTTTCTTCCTGATTCTCTCGATCAGTTCATAGTGCTCATCGACTGCTGGTTTCATCCTCGCTGGATCTGCCCGATTCATCCTGTAGTACCTGAGGTATTCATGCTCCATATTTATTGTCAGCAGTTTTTCCAGAGTTCTATTCCTGCTCATCTTAGCTATCTGGATATGGAAATAGGTGCCAAGCGCCACCTTTTGACGGTCATAATAGGGAGGCATATAATCCCTGTGTTTTGCCGCAATTTCCTCCAGCTTCTCAATATCACCTGATTCCATTCGCTTGATGGCCGACTGAACGCTCTGGACTTCCAAAGCCTCCCTCACTTCGAATAACTCAATAGTCTCTTTGATATCCACGGGTTTCACATATTGATATCCACGGGTTTCACATAGAAGCCGCGAAAAGGAACAGAAACGATAAAACCTTCCCGCTCAAGCAGATATAGGGCATTGATGATGGGAGTGCGTGACATCTTCAACATCTCGGACAAATCCTTCGCTATGAGCCTTTGCCCGGGTATCACATTTTGCCGGAATATCATCTCTTTGAGTTTACGGTAGGCTTCATCGATGAGTGTAATGGATTGTCCGTGGTTCTCTTTTGCCTTCCTATTCTTCGCCATCTCTCACCATGGAAAATCGGAAACTGATTCCACCATATTCTTACTCTAGGACATTCATAATCTAAGATAACGTATCATATTAAATTCAAATTAAAATTCCTGTCAAGTAAAAACAACGACGGCCTTTTGCCCTAGAGGGCTTTGTGCCCCTCCCGGGTTCCTATGACACCGAGATATCCCCTGATAGTTAATAGCACCTTGCTTTCCATCCCCAGCCCGGCCCCTCTCCGACCTGAAGGGAAATGAGCGGACTAGGGAGAGAACAGGAAAGCACGGTGCATGGTCCAATTTCAAGTATTCCGTTTCCTTTGTCAGCCTGAAAAGACTCCTTTAGGTTGCCCCCCGGCTCAAGGGCACCATCACTCCACTATGACTGTTTCTTCCGGACCCGATCGAGGCCCTTTGAAATGGCCTCCACATCGAGTGCGATTTCCATGAGCTCCAGGTGCTCCTTGTAAACCTCAGGATTGATCTGTGATTTTACTTCAGGCTCCATGATATGATAGACGGGAAGATTTAGTGAAACGCCTGCAAGCGGCCCCATCCAACTTGGGTCGCCATTGATGAGGGTCTCGGCATAGAGCTCTGAACTGTCAGCATCAGGAGAGCCCAACACCACGACCAGATTGTCATTGCCAAAGGTATCCGCAGCCTTTTTGACCATTTCTTGACCTTCCAGGTCAAATGCGCCTGCCGCAGTTCAGACAAAACACTGGGTCTGTGTGACCACCGGCTCGCCGCCTGCGCTT
>JAFDHO010000186.1 GCA_019308745.1 Deltaproteobacteria bacterium | reverse complement strand
GCCGTTGAAATGGCTTTGTCGTAAGAGTTCTGGCTGTGAAAAAGGGGACCACCTTTAATGTTCAAATAACGCAATTATCAAGCTCTGGTGCCCTTGGTTTTTGCGGTCTTCGGCAGGGACTCAATCAGGCAATTGACAGGGCCAGAGGTCTTGTGAAATCTCTTCACCGAAATCGACCCCTGACCTATGGAGCAGTTATCGAGTTATTGAAGGCCTTCCCGCTTTTCATTGCGTGCATGAGGGGCAGAATAATCCTGATGCTAACCCGGTATTTCTATTTCAAATAATGGGGGGTATTGCTGGGAGCCAAGAAGGTCCCTCTCGCCGGGAGAACCGCTGGGCCGCATTCGCTTGATGGTGAACTTTATGGCAAGCCCTGGATCATATTCCACAAAATCGGAAATCTGGTCGATTGGAAGGCCGTAGAGTTCGGCAATTTTTTCCCTTGTGATAGCCTTGCTCGATTTGACGAGGTTATAGTTCTGCCTGTCAGTGAATATTATGTCAAAGGTGATATGGTCGACACCTGCGTTCTTACTGCGGATGGTTTTTGCCAGATCAATGAGTTTCTTTCCCATGTCTTTCTCCCTAAACACCAACCTCTTCTGTCTTGATAGTGAATAGTTCTAAGGGGTCTTCCAAAGGCAAGACATGATTGATGGTCCACTCATAGCCATCCTTGCCCCTGAGCACTTCGTCCATCATGAGGGCTGCCGTACCAGCCGTGCCCCTTACCTCTGGAAGCCGCGCATAGAATAGGTTCCTTGTTCCAAGGGCACAAATCGACTCCGCATCCTTAAACCTCTCGGCCACGGCTTCAACAACCACGCATATTTCCTTTGGAGGAATATCAAGGGCTGGTTCCCAGTTACCCATAACCCCATCTATCCCATAGACATGGTAGTAAATCTGGTAGCCATGCCCCGGTTCTCCCCACCTTTCCTTGACCTTGCCTTTGGCCCATTCTATCACCATATCCATGTGCTTAATGGTGTACGGATCTCTGATTCCGGCTATGGAAAGCGCTCTTTCGCCAACCTTTCCGGCGCCTTCAAGCTTCACCTTGTAGACAGGGTCATCATGAAACAGAAACCCCGTAATCCTGACCGTCCTTTCATCTACTTGCTCGTACTCGCATCTGGTCATGTCCAAATAGCCGCCTGCCACGTGCTCGTGGTAGGGATCCCTTCTTTCGTACATGGCGTGGCTGGCGATCGAGGCTATGGTGCATCGCTGTGCAGGATGCATAGGGGTCACGTATACCTCGTCACGGGTAATGGTGCCTATGATTGATTCCTTGCCCATAAAGGGTTCGGCCGCGAAAGAAGCACATTCCAGGACCTTACCCAGATAATAGGCAGTAGCCTCTGGGAAACCGGCTCGTATGGCCGGGGCGGCGAAGATACAGGAGTCACTCGATCTACCCGCAATTACAACATCAGCCCCCAGATCCAGGGCCCGGATTATGGGCTCCACGCCCATTAGTGCCACAATATGATCCGTGTGATCGAGGGTTTCAATGGCGAGATTCGGCCTATCCCCCAGTCCTTCCACCTCAATGCCGGATTCTATCTTTTGTTTCAAGGTCTTCCTGGAAACCTCGGAGTAGATGTACCCCAGGGTAAAACGCGGAATCCTGTGGGTCCTGGCCAGGTCCCTGATGATTTCCACATACTGATCGACCCCCCTGTCGGCGCCTGTATCCGATGCAGAGCCAACGATCATGGGAACCCCTAGCTTTCTGGATTCAAGCAACATTACCTCAAGATCATGCCTCTGCCATTCCACGGGGCTTGCGTGTTCATTGGAGCCCAGGGGATGAGGCCCAATGTCGCAGCTTCCTGAGTCAGCGATGACAAAATCGGGCTTCTTCTTCATGCCCTCATAAAAACTCTCCTTCTCTATGGGTGTAAAGCCTAGATGGCCGGTAGGTGAGATGAAGCTCATTGTTTTCATTGGTCCAGTGCCCTTTGGCCTCCTTCCATCACATTTTATGCTTGACTTGAAAAACAGAATAGGATTAGATTCATATTACCTGTCATACCGATATTACCAATTTTCCCCATTACACGGAATGTGTCAAGATGTTTTTTCAGAGGATCAAGAATTTCGGCGGGAGAAAGAAGAGCACCCTGGTTGCAGAGCAGATCCTGGAAGCTATTGCTAAGGGGGTGTTCAAAGAAGGGGACCGCCTGCCTGCCGAATGGAAGATCGCCGAAGAGATGGGAACGAGCCGACCGCCGGTGAGGGAGGCCTTGAGCGCTTTGCAGATCGTGGGAGCAGTTGAAAGTGTGCAGGGTGACGGAACCTACGTGAAGGCAAACATAAGGAACCAGCTCCTACGTTCCAAGGCTATCGCGGTTCTGGAGGAAAATGAAAGCCCATTCGAGGCCCTGAGAGCGAGGAAGGTTATTGAATCAGCTATAGTGGAGTTGGTCATCTCTGAAGTTCAAGAGGGAGATCTTCAATCCATGCGCGAAATATTGGATGAGATGGGGCATGCCATTGAGGCACACGACCTCGATCGCTATTTTGAAACCAACAAGAAATTCCATCTGGCCCTGGCCAGGGCAACCTACAATTCACTTTTTATCAAGATCTTGGAATATCTCCTCAGTATTGCCGACCAGCCACTGTGGATGGCGGCTGTCCAGAGGTACTTCTCGGATTACAACCATGTAAAGTCCTACTTCCGGGAACACAAAAAGATACTAGGGGCCATTCAAACCAAGGACTTAGAAGAGGCGAAGGCCCTTATCCACGCACATTTCGATCGTACGGTAAAAGAAGTAAAGGACTATCTGTAGCCGGGGGATGGGTACATGTTTGATATCGGTGAGATGGGGAGAGAAGACATCCTCAGGGAGATATCCGACAACATTGATCGCCTCATAACGCTAGATCTTCCCTTCAGGACGGTATCAAACAAACTGTATGCCGATACCCGTGCGCTCTATGGTGATCCTATAACGCTCCTGGTCGCCAGGAGCCTCAGCGAATCCATACAGAAGGGTGGGGTGGCACTGATTGCCACGGGTTGGCCGGACAGGCCGCATGTAAGCCCTGACATCGCTGAGACAGACGGGCCTCCGGGCGCCGCCCTATTGGGAATGGCCTTGCACAAGGCCAAGAAAGCTGTTGCGTTGTTCCTTACTGAGGAGAGGCTGGTTGCGCCAATGGAAAAAGTATGCGCGTCAGCAGGGTTTAAGGTGGTCCCCCTTGACAAACTCATGGATGCCTCCGAATCCAGGGCTCCCTTGCACGCTGCATCGGTTCTTGGGTTTCCTGCAGATGTTTCGGAGGCAGCAGAAGCGGCAGAGGATTTGCTCAACACATATCCCGTTCGGGCGGTGATCTCCATTGAGAAAGGCGGAATGAATGAGAAAGGCATTATCCATACGAGCCGCGGGGATGATACCACCGGTCCCATGGCTAAGATAGATATCCTCGTAAGGAAGGCCAGGGAGAGAGAAATCCTCACTATTGGTATTGGTGATGGGGGAAACGAAATCGGTATGGGTGTCATTGCTGAGGATCTTCGACAGTGGCTACCCTTCGGAAAGAAGTGTAAATGCCCTTGTGGCGGAGGTATTGTGCCTGTCACAGAGACTGACTTCCTGGTCCCCACGGCAGTTTCAAATTGGGGAGCTTATGGCATTTCAACTATGCTGGCGATCCTTGAAGAAAACCGGGAGATCTTTCACTCCGCCGAGGTGGAGCGGCAAATACTTCGTACCTGTGCGGATGCAGGATTCATTGACGGAGGGAGCGGCTATGTAAATGGAGGAGTAGACTCCCTCCCCATCCATGTACACATGAGCCTGGTGGATCTTTTGGGTGCGTTTGCAGAAAAGGGTATCGCTGCAATTCGGAACCGACCATAATCTGGTACATGCAGGTTTTTCAAACAATACTGCAGGTCATACTGAATGGGGTCCTCCTGGGAGGGGTATATGCGGTGATGGCCTCTGGGCTTTCCCTTATCTTCGGGGTTGTCAGGGTCTTACAGATCTCCCACACCATGTTGATCATCCTTGGCACTTACCTGAGCTATACTTTTGCCACAAGCCTGTCCCTGGATCCCTTTGTTTCGATCCTGATTACCGCACCTCTCCTGTCACTCCTGGGGATGGCCCTGTACAAGTTGATCGTGGCGCCCTTGAGGAACAAGCCGCCGGTAACCGTCCTGCTGGCATTTTTTGGGGTAATTTTGATCCTTGAAAATGCAACAGGAATCGTCTGGACCACAAACTACACAGCAATCTATTCAGTGTACCAGGGAAAGAGCATCCTGCTTGCTGGGTTCACCATGTCACTCCCAAGAGTCATGGCCTTTATGGTGGCTGCCATCATAATCTCGGCCCTCTTGCTGTTTCTCAAGAAGACGGAGACGGGAAGGGCCATCAGGGCCGTGAGCCAGGATCGAGAGACTGCCCAGGTTCTCGGTGTGGACGTGGATCGGGTTTTTCTTCTCGTCTTTGGCATGTCCACGGCACTTGCGGCAGTAGGAGGTTCCCTCATGGGGATCATATACTCCTTTTACCCGGCGCTGCACTGGCAGTGGTTGGGGGTGGTCTTCAGCGTTATTGTCCTGGGAGGCCTGGGGCAAGTAAACGGCGCCATATTGGCCGCCCTGATCATCGGAACCGCTGAATCTTTATCATCCTACTATCTCGGGGCTCAATGGGGGCCTGTGGTTGCCTTTGCAATCCTTATCATCACACTTGTTCAAAGGCCTCAGGGCCTTTTGGGGAGTAAGGGAGCCAGAATATGAAGTTCGACAGGGAGTTCCTGTTGAGACAGGGAAAGTTGTTTTCATTTTTGCCCCTGTTCGCCCTCATCCTGTTTCCTGTCTTTGTGCGGGATCGATACCTGCTCCATGTAATGATCGTAATCTTTGTCTATGTGACACTGGTGGGGTCGTGGAATTTGCCCGGGGGATACGCAGGCTATATTTCTTTCGGGCATGTCCTCTTTTTCGGAGTCGGCGGCTATTGCACCGCAATGCTCATGAATACCTGGGGCGTACCCGCAACTGTGACATATCTTGTTGGCGGAATTGTCAGTGCTCTGATAGCGCTCATTTTTGGATATGTATCGCTCCGGTTGAGAGGACCCTACTTTGCTATCGCCACCCTTGCCCTGGCAACAATAGGAAGGTATCTCTTTCTCAACTTTGAGGTCTTTGGCGGGGCGGAAGGGTTGCTCCTTCCCGTGAGCCCCTGGACACCTGAGTGGGAAAAGATTCCTTACTACTATTTTGCATTGGCCATCGCCACGATCACTACCCTTACCGTCCACCTGATCACAAAAACCAGGTTTGGCCTAGGGTTGATGGCAATCAGGGAGAATGAGGAAAAGGCGGAAGGACTGGGAATTGATACCACCAGGCACAAAGTACTGGCCTTCATTGTGAGCGCATTTTTTCCAGGAATGATAGGGGGGGTCTTTGCGTCCTACCTGGAGTATGTAAACCCCGATTCATCTTTTAGTATCCTTTACAGCGCCAATATTCTCCTTATGGCCATCATAGGAGGATTAGGGACCGTTACGGGACCCATTCTTGGGGCAACTATCATCGTGGTGGCCTCCGAGGTCCTCAGTTTTACCATCGGCCACCAGGTGCGACTCGTGGTGTTGGGATTTGTCCTGGTGACCTCGGCCATCTATCTTCCCGGTGGTCTGTTGTCTCTCAAAGAGAGGACCTTTGGTGGAGAGCAGAAAGGCGTTGTGCTGAGAGAAGATTAGCCGGTGGCTGCTTGATTAGAGTGCACAGGAATTTACGATGAGTCTGGTGGTAAAGGAAATCGTAAAGGATTTCGGGGGGATTCGTGCTGTTGGCCATGTGAGCTTCGAGGCGCCTCCGGGAGCCATTACAGGCCTGATTGGCCCTAACGGGTCCGGAAAAACCACGTTGTTTAATCTGGTGACAGGATTCTTGCCCGTAGACGGAGGTGAGATTTGGTATAAAGGCCGTCGCATAGACGGGCTCAAGCCCCATAGAATTGTGGAGCTGGGCATTATCCGAACCTTTCAGATCACGCGCATCTTTCCAAATCTCACGGTACTGGAGAATATGCTTGTTGCCACGAGGAACAACAGCTTCTCCCATCTCCTGATGAGCCCAAAAAGGGACGGGGGTCCGGCCAGGGCCCTCGAACTCCTGGAGTTTGTAGGACTCGCTGCCTACAAAGATGAACCGGCGGCCGCCCTTTCCTATGGGCAAGGCAAACTCTTGGAGCTGGCCCTTTCGTTTATGGTAGAGGCTGAAATGGTCTTGCTGGATGAGCCCTCTTCAGGGATTAATCCCTCGCTCCAGGCCATGATTAACGAGTGGATAATCGAGGAGAACAAGCGCGGAAAGGAATTTCTTATTATTGAGCATAACATGGACCTGGTTATGAGCCTCTGCCATCACATTGTCGTACTTCATCACGGACAGAAGCTGGCCGAAGGAACCCCGGTTGAAATAAGGAACAACGAAAAAGTGCTGGAGGCCTACCTTGGCTATTGAGACCCTCAGCCTCAATGATGTGGAAGCCTCATACCAAAGGGGCGTCAAGATCCTCAAAGGCATCTCCCTGAGCATTATCCGGAAGGATATAAGTTGCCTCATCGGGCCAAACGGCGCGGGGAAGTCTACGGTGCTGAAGGCCATTATGGGTCTGGTCAATGTTGAGCGGGGTTCTATCACCCTTGATGGGGAGGAGATAACCAACTCAAAGGCGAATCAAACCATGCGCAAGGGGGTCTCCTACGTTCCCCAGGGCAGGACAGTATTCCCGGAGATGACCGTGTGGGAGAATTTGCGAATGGGAGGATTCATACTCAAAGACAAAAGCAAGGTGGAGGAGCGAATAGAGCTCATTTACGAGATGTTTCCAATCCTGAGGGACTACCGGAATCGAAAGGCCTTTACCCTTAGCGGGGGCGAACAACAGATGCTGGAGATGGGTCGTGTCCTTGTCCTGGACCCCAGGTACATGCTCGTTGATGAGCCGTCCCTCGGCCTCGCGCCCATGATACGTAACATGATCTTTGAAAAGATAGGGTCTTTGAATCGGGAAAAAAACATTGGAATCCTCATGGTCGAGCAAAACGCTGTTCAAGGGTTGCAAACGGCCCACTTTGGTTACGTGCTGGACATGGGAAGGATCCGATTCAGGGGAAGAGGTGTTGAATTGCTAAAGGACAAGAGGGTCCGCCAACTTTATTTGGGAGGAGGTGAAATCAAGACGGGCGATTCGTAGCATGAACACGTTTTGGCAACCAAACATTCTTTAGAAGGGAGGGAAAAAATGGAAAAGAGATACTTGAGGCTGCTGTCCCTGTGTGTGATCCTGGGGGTCTTTGC
>JAFDHO010000031.1 GCA_019308745.1 Deltaproteobacteria bacterium | reverse complement strand
TCCCCCACTGACAAGTCGCGAAAAGACGGCGCCCTCCCGCCAGTCACTCCAGAAAAGGCATCATCACCCGTTCTCCGTATCTGAGGAGGCATTTCAAAAGGCTAAAGTGTTACGGGAGATGAAACATGGTGCACGGATTGATAGGGAATACCTCGCCAGGTCACTGGGCATGTCTATTTCTGCTTCCGGCCCTCACATTGCAGCATTATTTGATCCAACCTCCGGTCCACCATCCCTTGAAGCAACCCGAGTTCCTCTTCGGTGAGGTGCGAAAACCTGCCCATCAGACCCGTGAACTCCTTGAGCGGTCTTGCCTTTCGGGGAAGATACGTCATTCTGAAATGCCCGTACTCGGCCTCCCACAGGGGAAAGTAGTTCGTTTCTACTGCCATTCTGGAAAGCTCCAGCATGGTGTCCGGGGGGGAACACCAGCCCGTAGGACAGGGGGCCAGAACGTGAATGTAGGCCATGCCGTCTTTCGTATTCCTTGCCTTGATCAGTTTCTCGACATAGTCTTCCAGGAAATAGGGGGTTGCCGTCGCGACATAGGACAGCCCATGGAAGGCCATAAGCAGGGGCATGTATTTGGGGGCTCTTTCCTTACCCCTGGATCTTTTCCCCACCGGGGTGGTTGTGGTCCAGCTCCCAAAGGGCGTGGTCGAACTTCGCTGGATGCCCGTGTTCATGTAGGCCTCATTGTCGAGACATATGTAGATGATATTCTCTCCCCTTTCTGCAGCACCGGATAGTGTCTGAAAGCCCGCATCCGAGGTGATGCCATCACCCCCGAAGGCCACGATGTTCGCCTCCTTGCCTATCCTCTTGTAATATCTCTTCACCCCTGAAGCTATTGCCGGCAGATTTGTCATGTAGCAATTCATCATTGGCACGGTGACCGTATTACCCAGGGATGTTCCCGAAAAGGCAGAGGGATCGTTATGTCATGGCCTGCCAGGCCGCCTATGAAGTCGGCCATGGGTATATCAAGGCCATAGAGGGATGTCATCAGGTCCCTGTATAGGTGCCCTCCCCTCCATCCGAAACATACGCTCCGATCCAGAACCCCTATCGCCTGCTTGTCTTTCAAGAGCGAAAAAAGCCTTTCCCTGGGGAAAGGCCTGAAGGACCGAACCTTGACCAGTCCTACCCGAACTCCGGTCTCCCGCTTCCTGTCCACGGCAACCCGGGCAGTGCCCGTGTGGCTCCCGAGGCTGACCAGTGCGATGTCCGCATCATCCATCCTGTATTCTTCCACCAGGCCGCCGTGGGTCCTGCCAAACACCTGGTAGAACTCCCTGTCAATCTGCTCAATCTTCTCTTTTGCCTTCTCGTAGGCCTGCTGCTGTCTCATCCTGTATTCTGCCGGCTCTTCATCTCTCACCGGGCGCCAGGATATGTACCTGGGCGGGTCCAGGCCAAGTGCGGGCCTTGTTCGACGCGGGAGGAATTCCTCTGCGAGTTCCTGTGGAGGGATCTCCACGGGCTCTTGAAGGTAAGAAAGATAGAATCCGTCATAGCACACACTCACGGGTATCAATATCTCCGGATCTTCCGCCAGCCTGTAGGCCATGAGGATGGAATCCAGTATCTCCTGGCAGTCTTCAACGTGGAGATGTATCCATCCTGACTCGGTTACGCTCATGATATCCTGCTCGCTCGCAGAAACGGTCGAAGGCGCAGGATTTTCCCTGTTTGCATTGACCATGACCACGGGCTGCCGAAAATAGGCCGCCATCAGGTAGGTATCGTACATGAAGTTGAGGCCCATGGAAGAACTGGAAGTAAAGACCCGAGCCCCGGCAGCGGCCGCCCCCACGACCGAGCCCATGGCGGATATCTCCCCTTCCACTTCCAAAATCTCTGCATCCAAGAGGCCCTCTGCCTTGAACTCGGTGATTCTTTCGATCAATGATGTTTGGGGGGTGATCGGATATATGGCAACGATGTCCGGTTTTGCCAGCAGAACTCCGTAAGCGGCTGCAAGATTGCCGTCACAGACCCTCATCTTGCCCTTCCTTGATCCTTTCATCCCTGGCTTCTCCCAAGACCCATGGGTTATCGGAGTGCCACGATCACGATAACCATAAAAAATCGTTCGCACTAAAGCCCATGTCCGGGTTGGAACATCTTTTCTTCGATTCCAGGCTTCCCGGGCTGGTCTTTTCTATGACTTATCTGTGGGGGACACTGGCCCCGAGCCTACGCGAGGGGAACAGCGGGAGGGGGCAGAACTCCCCCATAGATAAACCGTTGAAAAGACCAGCCCGGGAGCCTTGGAACGAAAGAAAAGGCTTTCGCCCTTGAGCCGCCAAAGCTATTTAGTTTAACCCCTCTTCTTCTCCACGGATCGGCAGAACCTATCCGGGTCCACCGCGGCGGTTGGTTTAGTTACAACTAAGCATACACGGACCAAGCTTCTGATCTTCTCCCCGTGCTTACTGCGTGAGACGGGGTTAGGCGCCTTGGAGTTCCAATTTCTTGCTTCTTTCCCTCTCCTTCAATACCTTTCGCCTGATCTTTCCATCAGGTGTCTTTGGCAGATCCTCTATGAACTCTATCTCTCTGGGGTATTCGTGCTTGCTCAACCCGGATCTCACGAAGAGCCTTATTTCCTCGGCCAGTTCATCGGACGGTGAATAGCCTTGTTTCAGTTTGATAAATGCCTTGACAACGTCACCCCGATCCTTGTCAGGACTCCCCACCACCGCACATTCCTCCACTGCGGCATGCTTCATAATGGCAGTCTCGATCTCGACGGGCCCTATGGTATAGCCGGACGAGATGATGACGTCGTCTATCCTGGATACATACCAGAAGTAGCCGTCCTCATCCATGTAAGCGCTGTCGCCAATCTTGACCCAGGCGTTGTTTCTCCACAGGGCGATCTGACCGACCTCGCCGCAGGGAAGCTCCCTGTCATCATCGCCCAGGACAGCGACCTTTACGCCCCCAATCATTGGTTTGCCGAGACTTCCAGGCTTGACCACCCAATTCTCAAAGCCACCATAATCAAGGGTGATAGGTCCGGCCTCAGTGGTTCCGTACTGCACATAGGGGTAGATTCCCCATGTCTCGTGGACTGCTTCTATCATATCCCTGGTCATGGCCTCGCCGGTATACACGAGTCTCCGCAACTTTATGTCAAACCTGTCCGCTATTCCCGACCCTATGATCAATCTGTAGTGGGACGAGATAGCCGCCATATTGGTTACGCCCCACTCCTCCATGGCTTCCAGGACCTTTTCCGGATCGAATTTTCCGGAATAGGTCCCTATGGCTCTGCCAAATATCAATGGGGCTATGGTGCCGTACCAAATGCCGTGCCCCCAACCCGGGGAAGAGGGACAAAAGTAGGTATCGTCTTCCCTGAGGCCATTGCCGAGCTTCATGACCACTGCAGCCACCGAAATGGCTCCGTGCCTGTACATGATTGACTTGGGTGCGCCCGTGGTTCCGCTCGAAAACTGTATCATGCACGGGGTATCGGCACTCGTATTCCATGCGTAGTCACTGCTTTCCTTCTTGAGCCTCTCAATAAGATCATCCGCGTAGATCACCTTCAAATTGAGTCTTTCTGCAAGGTCCGGATCAACTATCTCTACCATGTCCCTTGTCGTGACGATGGCCTTTGCCCGGGATTTTTCCAGCCTGAAGGCAATCGCATCCGGTCCGAACAAAGGAAAGCACAGGACTGCTATGGCGCCTCTCCTGAAGACACCGAACATGCTCACGTAGAGGGAAAAGGAGGGAAAAAGCATTATGGCAACGCTGTCCCCTTGACCAATCCCTCTGGATTCAAAGAAATTCGCGAACCGGCAGCTCATCTCCGAGAATTCCCCGAAGGTGTACACCTCGGATCTTCCATCTTCGAACCTGATCCTGATGGCGACATCGTCACGGGGGTGGCGGTCAATACATTCATGGGCTATGTTGAATCTGTCCTTGGTTCCATCGAAGAGTTCCCACCTCTCTCTCCACCTGAACCTCTCCTTTGCCTCTTCGTATGTCTTGTACTCAAGTGCCATTGAGTCTTGCCCTTTCCTGATGTGCTGAGAGTCTCCCTGGCCTTCCTTGAAGGTCGATTACTTGAAGGACCCCTTTGTTGACTTCACGGGAAACAAAGTGGGTTGAACCCCTTATTCACTACGCTCGCGGCCGTACGCCACAGCCCCCGTAATGAAAAGCTCAGGGGCCCGGCTTCTTCGGCCACGGCCTTGACCGCCCGTACGATCTGGTTATAGCCCGTGCACCGGCAATAGTTGCCTCCAATAGCCCTCTTGATGCCTTCCTCGCTGGCCTTTGAGTTCTCATCCAGCAAGGCCTTGGCCGTGAGGATCATCCCCGGGGTACAGAAACCGCACTGCACAGCCCCCTTTTCAACAAACGCCCCCTGCAAGGGATGCAATTGTCCCCCTGATGAGAGACCTTCGATGGTCTCGATTCTTCTCCCCTCCATCTCTATCGCCAGTTGGCAGCAGGACAAAACCGCCTTGCCGTCCACCAGGACCGTACACGCACCACAAGCCCCGTGGTCGCAGCCCCGCTTGATCCCGGTGAGCCCCAGACCTTCCCTGAGCACTTCAAGGAGGGTAGAGTGATCTTCGATCACCACATCCCTTGTATCTCCATTTACGTTCAGTTCAATAACCTTTTTCATTGCTTCCCCAAGGCCTGTTGCCCAAAACCTTTTATTCTCTTTATCCCGGAATAGGGGATATCAAAGCGCTGTAACCGCCATTGTTGCGGGGCTTTAGGCAACAGCCCGTTTGCCTCGTACTTATTCAATAAGCTCATTCACCCCTGCGCTGCCTGACCGCTTCCTTGATCCCCCTCTTCACCAAGACCCTCAAGGTCCGGCGCCTCTGATTCGCACTGACCCAAATAGACGATATGGGAGACGCTGCCTTGATGACGAGTTCGGCCACTTCCTCCATGAGTGCCTCCGTGGGCTTCTGTCCTTTCATTACCCCCTCTGCCTCAACCGCCCTCACCGGATAGGAGGTCACGCCCGCCACGGCTATCCTTGCCTCTTCACCCTTTTCCCTCAATATCTCCAGGGCCTCTTCCAGCCCGGACGCCTTTATGTGCGTAAACCTAGGCAGCCCCATAGCCTCTCAGCCCCTCCTCTCCTTCTCTTCCAGGGCCCTCAGCACCTTGTCCGGCGTAATCGGCAGATCCTTGATCATAACACCCGTCGCATCAAAGACCGCATTCACGATGGCCGGCAGCGTGGATACCTCGGTCCCTTCTCCGCACTCCTTTGCGCCGTGAGGACCTACGTCATCCGATGCGGTTTCAATCGCAATACCGTGCACCAGGGGCATCTCAAAGGGGCTCGGTGTCTTATATTCCAACAGGTTCGGATTCATCACAAGACCGTCCCGCATGATGACATCTTCGGTCAACACATGACCCGCGCCCATGTGGATGGATCCCTGAAGCTGACCTTCGACGGCCATGGGATTGATCATAAGCCCCACATCATGGGCGTTCACCATTTCCTTGAGATTGATCCTACCGGTCTCCGGATCAACCTCTACAACCGCAACCTGTGCCCCAAAACTGTAGGTCGCAGAGGGATCATCTTCCGCCTTGAACCAGTCAGGGACATGAGTCGGTGCCTGGTAAAATCCGTACCCCACCACGGGCATGGGAAGATCCCTGTACTGCATCGCCCTCAGGGCCTTCCTCAGGGGCATGCTCCTCTCGGGAGATCCCTTAACGTAGATCCTCCTGCCCCTTGCCACCAGATCCCCAACATTCGCTTCCATTTCGTCTGCCACCACTTCTTTGATCTGCCTCATAGCATCACGGCCGGCATTGCGGGCTGCATTGCCCGACATGGTCGCCACCCTGCTGCCGAATGTCCCGGGATCATAGGGCGTCACCCCCGTATCTCCGGAAATCACCCGCACGTCCTCCAGGGGGACGCCCATCTCCTCTGCAACCAGTTGGGCCAGATAGGTATCCGAGCCCTGCCCTATCTCGGCCGCCCCGGTCAGGAGATTCACACCGCCATCTTCGTGCACGTGAACAATGGCCGCTGCACCTGTGTGGGGAACCAGATTTACCCCGGACAAATAACCCATACCGGCAATGCCAATGCCGTGGTACGGGGGCATCTTGCCCTTCTTTTCTCTCCACTTGATCTTCTCAGCAGCCCTCTTAAGGCACTCCGCAATACCACAACTGCCCACGTTCATGTTATTGGCCGTTCGGTAGCCCCTGTGGACCGCATTCTTGAGCCTGATATCCAGGGGATCTATCCCCAGGTCCCTGGCTATCAAGTCCAGGTGGCAATCCGCCGCATACCTCATCTCCAGTACACCGTGCCCCCTCTGGGGTCCGCTCGGTGGCAGATTGGTATACACCAAATAGCTGTCCACCTTGACCGCCGGGATCTTCCAGGGCAAGTTCAAAAAGGTCGTGGCCAGATATGTGGCCAGGGGGCCCGTGCTGTTATAGGCACCCGTCTCAGAGAATAACTCACCCTTGACCGCCAGGATCGTACCATCCTTCTTCATGGCCGTCTTCAGGGTAATGGTCATCTCATGCCGCCTCCTGGTGCAGACCAGGGACTCTTCCCTGCTGTAGACAATCTTCACGGGCCTCGAGGTCAGCTTAGAGAGGTAGGCCGCACAAACATCCAGGGCATACATCTCCCCCTTCCCACCAAAACCTCCGCCTATACAGGGCTTGATCACGCGTACATGGGCCTCGGGAATACACAGGGTATGGGCCAAAAGACGCCTTATGTAAAAGGGAATCTGCTTGTTTGCCCAGACAGTCAGCTTTCCCTCTTCGCTCCACTGGGCCAGAACGGCGTGGGGCTCGAGGGGCGCATGAAAGGTGGGTTGGCTCCGAAAGGTGTCTTCCCTTACATACTCTGCCTCAGCAAACCCCCTTTCCGTATCTCCAGCATCCAGGTGGATCTCCATGCTTACGTTGCGTTCCTTGCCCTCATGGATCTGCGGCTTGCCCGGCGCCATCGCCGCGCGAACGTCAAACATAGGCTCCAAGGACTCGTATTCAACCTCAATCAAATCCAGGGCCTTTTCGGCCGTCTCTTCATCCACGGCCGCCACAGCCGCAACCTCATCCCCAATGTATCTCACCTTGCCCCGGCAAAGGGCATATTCGTCCGCAAAACGGGGATCCGTCCCATACTTCCTCTCCGGAAGATCTGTGCCCGTAATGACCGCTTTCACACCGGGAAGGTCCTTCGCTTTACTCGTATCTATACCAACAATACGCGCATGGGCGTAAGGACTCCTCAATATCTTACCAATCAGCATGTTCGGAAAAGACATGTCATCAACATAGCGGGCCTTGCCCGTCACCTTGTCGTAGGCATCAACCCGCGGCAAAGGCCTGCCCAATACACTGAAATCCCGTCGGTCATCCATAATCATTCCTCCGATGGGCGAGGCCTCTCCTTCGTCTTGTTTGGCCCTTTCCAGCGCCTGTAAAGGTTGTGGTCGATGCACATGATATCCAGAATCTTACCTATCGTATGGTTCACTATGTCATCGATAGTCTTTGGATGAATGTAGAAGGCCGGGATCGGAGGCAAAATAATGCCGCCGAGATCCGATACCCGGTGCATTAGTTCAAGATGCCCCTTGTGCAGGGGCGTCTCTCTCACGACCAGGACCAATTTTCGTTTCTCTTTCAAGGTCACATCAGCCGCCCTGATGAGCAGATTGTCGTTGTATGAATGGGCGACTCCCGAAAGCGTCTTGATGGCACATGGAGTAATGGCCATCCCGTCGGTTCTGAAGGAGCCGCTTGAGATGGGGGCTGCCAGGTCCCTGGTATCATGGACATGACTTGCTATCCCTTCCACCTCTTCTACCAGATAATCCGTTTCTATAAGGATGTTTCTCTTTGCAGCCTCAGACATTACAAGGTGGGTCTCCTGTTTCATGTCCCTCAGCACTTCCAACAGCCTAATCCCATATATGACCCCCGATGCTCCGCTCATGCCGACAATGATTCTTCTCATAC
The DNA here is from genome assembly GCA_019308745.1 of Deltaproteobacteria bacterium. GTDB lineage: Bacteria > Desulfobacterota > DSM-4660 > Desulfatiglandales > HGW-15 > JAFDHO01. Next base: position 21,331 of record JAFDHO010000031.1, on the reverse strand, counting down.
GGCTCCTCCAACCTGTTTTTGTCCCCACCCAAAAAGAGCAGTCCCTTCCTTTGCCCATAACACGTAGGATACTATCACTAACCCCTCGACCCTTTCAACCTCTCTCTCCTCGAAGCCCTCCACGGTCGTTAAACGCTCTATCCAACCAGGCTATTCTTGTGTTCGAGACCTCTGAAAAACCTTTCTTGGGACCGGCAACATGGCTGCCTCGCTCCAAAAGGGGAAGGCCCCTGCCCATAACCGAGGCTACCCGGCAATTCTTGCAATGTTATGCAAAGGTCTCGTGTTCAAGAGACTTAGAAGAGGCAGAGTTTGAGGTCATGCAGAAGAAGATCGGGAAATTCTACCTCTTGAGGAAAAGACCCTCGGGATCCAGTCTGTTCAAAAGGGAGAGTTCCTTCATGGTCGGGGGTGGTATCTCCGTTACGTTCCCGGAAATGCTGAGATCCCAACCGCATTCTCGCCTTATCCTCGCTATCCTGTCCTCCATTGTGCGGCCTGAAGAGGAATCTCCCACCACCTGAGTGAGTGTGAAGACGCCCTTATCGTCCAGTTTTTCAAAGACTCCCAAGTCCGTCACCAATGTTCTTATCCTTTGTCCCGAGCAACCGACATAGGGCACCCTTTTCATGAATCTCTTCTTTGACTGTCTTGTAACAACGAGGCTCTCACAGGCATTTATGGCGTCTCCGGCTCCACCGACCCCGATCAAGGGCGTTTTGTCGATCTTCACGGTGTTAAGGTTCCCATACTGATCGACTTGGGCGGTTCCGATAATACTCAGGCACCTGTTGTGAGCGCCCCCCACGAGGGTCCCGTAGACCTCCACCGTATCGGTGAGAAAGGTACAATCCATCACGTTTTCCAAGGACATGAGGAAGGGATCTCCCGGCCTGGGACTAAAACCCACCTGCCCGAGACCTGTCAGCAATAGGACCTCCTTGTCCTCTTCTCTCAGGAGGTAGTAGGCAAGCCAGGCTGCGAGCCCGGGTGAACCTATGCCGGCAAGTACGGCATTGTAGTTTTTTGTCTCAACAATGGCCTTTATCTTCTTCGCCGCTGCAAGGATCATTCTTTGCGTCTCATTACATTCCTTCGCCGCCGCGGCCTTCCCATTATGCCCTGTCTCCGGCCTATCACTTACTTGGCGACTCCCCTTCCACTTGAGAGACTCCACCCTTTCCTGGCCCAGCTTCCGGAGATACTCCTCCTGATCCCGGCAGCGGACCGCCCATTCTTCAAGCCACTCCTTGAAATCCTGGGTATCTTGGCTTCTTTCTACGAAACTCTTTATGAAACCATAGTCCTCCCTGTAGCCTTCGCAAACCCCGATGCTTTCTGCTGCCAAACCCTGGGGATGGGCACCAAAGGGGACCGGGCACAGGAACTTGACGAGGTTTCCAGGAACTTTCACCAATGCGCTGTGCTTCTTTATGAATTCCCTGGACACGATCTTCTCGACTGTCGCGATGGCCCCCTCCTTGCTGGCTCTGGCCCCCCAGATGCTCGTAAAGTAGGGGGGTGACAGGATGAGGTTTCCTTCGGGATCAGCAACACAGCCGTGGATGAGAGATATGTCCGGCACAAGGGCCTTTACGGCTCCTACCTTTTGTCCGGACCCGAAAGGATCATCCATCATTGTGAAGGCATGAGCGTTGTCCTCTCCAAGACTGGTCCCCACAAGGGATTTCGTGGGCAAGAAGCCCATGCCCAGAGCCCCTGCCATCAACCGTTGTTCGAGTGAATACAAGGACCAATCTTCGATTCCAATAAGCCCTTTCTTGTGCATCTCTTGGAGCATGGGGATGGGTCTTGGCGTGGGATAGGTGTATGAGTGGTTCGTCGTTATCACATGCTTTACCAGGCCGCTACAGGCCAGGCCTATTTCATAGGGGGTTGTTACACCACTCGAGACCACGGTGAACCCGGCATCTTTTCCCAGGTATTGCCGGATGACCTCCCTAACCAATGCGCTGGCATAGGCCCCGGTATTGAGATGAATGGCCATTCCGGGCCTTATACCTCTGGATACGGCTTCCTCAAGCGGAACGATCTTTTTCCCGCACAGGCTATTGTCCGTGCCTTTCTCTACCATTCTGCCCTAACTCCCTGAAGCTGAATCAGGGACCTGCCCCAAAAGCCCTTTCATCACTGGTCAAGGTAGGCCCTGATGAACTCCGCAATTTCCTTGGTTGAGGAACCCGGTCCGAATATCCCCTTTATCCCCTTCTCCTTGAGAAAGGATACGTCCTCTTCCGGGATGATGCCCCCGCCGATAACAAGGATATCTTCTCTGCCCTCCTTTGACAGGAGTTCCTTCACCCTTGGGAAATAGGAGTTATGAGCACCGGACAGAGAACTGAGACCCACAACGTCCACGTCTTCGTGGATGGCGGCTTTGACAATTTCCTCAGGCGTTTGCCTCAGCCCCGTGTAAATGACCTCCATGCCTTGGTCACGGAGGCTCAACGCCAGGACCTTGACCCCCTGGTCATGGCCGTCGAGGCCCGGCTTTGCCAACAACACCCTGATTGGACCTTTTCCCCTTGGCATCCGAATCACCGTGACTAGAAATTAACACCCTTATATTCTCCAAACACACCGCGGAAGATATCACATATCTCTCCTATAGTGGCGTAGGCCTTCACTGCATCCATGACAAAGGGGACCAGGTTCTCGCTGCCTTTTGCCGCGCTTTTCAGTCTGGAAAGGGCTTCCTTGACCTCTCCCTGATCCCGACTTCTCCTCAGTTCTTTCACCCGGGCGACCATCTCCCTGGCAACCTCTGGCTCCGGCCTGTGGATCTTGAACGCGGGTTTCTCATCGGCAGCGAACCGGTTCACCCCAATAATGGCCCTCTTACCCTCTTCTATCTCCCTTTGCTTCCTGTGGGCGGCCAGTGCTATCTCCCCCTGGAACCAACCCGACTTGATGGCCTTGATTATACCTCCCCTCTTTTCTATCTCCTCCAGGTAGTCTTCCACCCTTTTTTCGATGTCATCTGTCAGGCTCTCCACATAATAAGATCCCCCCAAGGGGTCCACGACTTCTCCGACCCCACTCTCGTAGCCCAGTATGAGCTGTGTCTTCAGGGCAATCCTTACGCTTTGTTCACTTGGGATGGCATGGGCCTCATCATAGGATGCCGTATGGAGATAGGTGGCACCGCCCAGGATTGCGGCCAGACTTTCAAGGGTGGCCCTGGCAATGTTATTCTCAGGCTCCTGGGCCGTAAAGGTAGATCCTCCCGTACCAGGGCCAAACCTGTATCGGAGAGAAGCCGGCTTCTTCGCTTTCAGCCTGTCGTTGACAATCCGTGCCCACAACCTCCTGAGTGCTCGAAATTTGGCCACTTCCTCGAAGAGATTCATGTGGATCGCATGATTGAAGGAGAGACGAGGTGCAAAGTCATCTACTGATATTCCCCTCTTTTGGGCCTCCTCGAGGAAGGTAATCCCTGCCGCCATTGCATAGGCCCCCTCGTGAACCAGGCTCCCCCCTGACTCCCTGATTGTATAGGCATTGACCTGGTAGCTCAATTTGGGTATGTTTTTCAACCCGAACTCCAGGAAATCCAAGGCAAGGCGCATGGCTCCCTCGGGCGGGAAGATATAGGCCCCTCTTCCCACATACTCGTTCAGGCAGTCCCAGTGGACATTGCCTCCCATCTGGTGCGTCGGTACCCCCTGTTTTTCCGCTACCGCCATGTACATGGACCACAAAACGATGTGCGGGTGATTGATGGATCCCCTGATGGTCGTCCGGTCCAGGGGGATGTCCTGAAAGAGGATCTCCACCTCCCTCAGGGACGGGCATGAGACACCCACCACACCTATCTCAGGTTCTGCCAATGGATGATCCGGGTCATAGCCCAACTGGGTGGGCAAATCCGTTGCCAGACTCACGCCGGTCTGCCCCTGGGCCAAAAGGAATTTCCATCTCCTGTTCGTATCTTCGGGCATTCCGAATCCGGCATACTCCGCCATACCCCACAGGCGGCTCCTGTACATGGTGGGATGAATGCCCCTTGTGTAGGGATACTCTCCGGGGAACCCTGACTTGGAAAGGTAGTCATAATCGGCAAGGTCTTCAGGTGTATAGAGACGTTTCTTGGGTATCTCCGAAAACATCTCCCTCTCACCCGTTGCTTCAAGGGCTGCTTTCAATGGTCCTGACTCCCACTTCTTACGCGCAGCCCTTATCTCAGCCAGTCTCTGTCTGTCTATCATAGGTACCTCTTAGGGATAACCATATTTGCACGGCCAGTTTCCCTGTTGGCGGCCTCTGGGCCTGTCAATCCAGCCGAAACACCCTGGTTGCATTTTCTCTCAGGACCTTCCCTTTCGTTTCCTCTTTAAGGGGCAGATCCATGAGTTGATCCTTGCAACGCTTCAATCCAAAGGCGTTTGTACCGAACAGGACCTTGTCCTTCCCCCTCGTATCCATGAACTTCACTATGGAAGGATCCAGATATCTTGGGAGGTGGGCGCTGATGTCCATGTACACATTGGGGTGTTTCGATACCATGGCCACCAGTTCCTCACACCAGGGCCATCCGGTATGGGAGGCAATGAAGGTCAACTCCGGCAAGTCCAGGGCAACTTTGTCTATGTAAACGGGCCTCCCCGATTCACTGGGCATGAGTTCGAGGGAGTGGCCGATCTGCATTGAGAAAGGGATTCCCAGCTCGATGCACTTGATGTAGCAGGGATACATGCGCCTGTCATCTGGCCTCATGTCCCATCCCAGCAAATGGGCATACACACCCTTGAACCCATATTCTTTCACTGCTGTCTCGATCTCCCTTAAGCTCTCGAGGATATTAGTGGGGTCGTAACCTGCCATCCCTACGAGTCTGTCCGGGTAATCCTTGATCATGTCGTGGACTTCTTTGGCCGAGAAATCATTAGCCATCCCTTTGCCCCTATAGGAGCCCATCTTGACGGCAGAAATGAAGACCTTCTCGAATCCTGCTTCGTCCATCTGGGCGATGAATTCCTGAGGTGGAACGCCCTTAGGTGTGTGTCCGCCCAGGACCCTGTCCGACATCTCTTTCATTTCAGGGCTGGACCAGAACTTCTTCATCCCCTCCGGCGTGAAGGGATAGTTCATCACGTCAATCGCCATGATCTTATCATTCATTCTCCCTCCTCCTCCATGTTATCTGCCTTTGAATCCCGGTTTCCGCCTGTCCCTCAGTGCTCCTATCCCTTCCCTGTGATCCTCTGTTCGGGAAAGCCGAGTCTGGGCCTTTATCTCCTCTTCGAGAACCTGGTCAAGGGTCATATCAAAGGCCCTGTTGAGCAACCTCTTTGCCCTCCCAATGGCCAGGGTGGGCATGGAGGCAAGTCTCAGGGCCAAGTCCATGGCCTCCCTTTCCAGTTCTTCGTGGGGCACCACCTTGTAGACCAGGCCCATTTCTTCCGCTTCCCTGGCGCTGAGAACGGTACCAAGGTAAGCCAGTTCCTTGCTCTTTGACAGGCCCACCAGCCGGGGAAGGATATAGAGGGCCCCGAAATCAGGGACAAGACCGAGCTTGACAAAGACCTCACAGAACCTTGCCCTTTCTGAGGCGATGACAAAATCCGAGGCCAAAGCAAGGTTGCACCCCATGCCGAAGGCATCACCGTTTACAGCGCAAACCACCGGCTTTTCCAGGTTCAAAATGCCTTTCAAGAGCTTCTGGGACTTGAGCATGACCTGTCTTATCTCATCGTCCGAAAGCTCTCTCCCGATGTTCTTGACATCACCTCCCGCACAGAAGGCCTTGCCTGCCCCGGTGATGAGAAGGGACCTGATATCACCTTCCTCCTTTATGGAATCAAGGGCCCTGATCATCTCGGTCTTTGTCTCTTCCGTGAGGGGGTTTCGTTGGTCAGGGTTGTTCAGGGTCAGGAGGGCCACCCCTTCCCTGGTTTCAAAGACTAAATTCTCATAACGCTCCATTTCTCTAGAGCCTTTCCTCGGGCACCCCCACAATAATGACTCCGCAGACAAACCTCCCAGGGTGCCCACCCTGGTTATGGGCGAGGCCTATTCGAACACCTTTGAGCTGTCTGGACGGTTCCTTGACCTTGCCCTGGATCTGTTTGTATATTTCGTAGACCTCCCTGCCCCCGCTGGCCCCAACAGGGTGGCCGAAGGACTTCAACCCGCCGCTGTTGTTGACCACGACGACCTCATCAGGTCCAGGTTTCCTTTCTATTTCTTCATCCGATGCCCCCCACTTTCTCATCACCTCTTCCCTGAACTGGGGAGCTATGGTAGCACCGTTGTCAATCAGTTCTTCCCTGGCCTTTCCCTTCTCGCACAACCCAAGGCTCTCCATGGCAATGAGTTCGGCAATGGAAAAGCAATCGTGGATCTCGGCCACATCCAGCTCCCTGCGCGGATCCTTTATGCCGGCCATCCTGTAGGCCTGTTCGGCCGCCTTTTCGGTCTCGGGCCAGTGGGTGAAGTCATAGTCTTCCTTGTTCTTTCCCCAACCCGGACCGGCAGACACACCCATTCCCTTGATCGTGATGTAGTCATCCCTACGATGGGGAGCAAATCGTCCCACATCCTCGGCCCTGCAAAGGATTGCTGCGGATGCTCCGTCCGTGACACCGCAACAGTCAAAAAGCCCCAGGGGCCATGCGATCATGGGCGCCCTAAGGACTTGATCTATGGTGATTTCCCTCCTCAGGTGAGCCTTTGGGTTTCGAGCCCCGCTGTAGTGGCTCTTGACCGATATCTTTCCGATTGTCTTCTTTCCCTCCTCAGGCGATAGCCCGTATCGCTCGAAATACCTGGTAGCCGCCAGGGCGTATCTCCCGGGGCCCGTTCCTCCTGCCGGGTAAATGGGGTGAAACTTGTCCGACAGCTTACCGGGATGCAGGCCGGGATATCCGAGGTCTTTCAACTTCTCGAACCCGAGGGCCAGGACCAGATCGTAAACGCCCGATGCCAGGGCGTGGGCCGCATTTCGTATGGTCTCAATGCCCGTGGCGCAGGCATTTTCTACACGCGTGACCGGGATATATTGCAGTTGCAAAGGGGCCGAGGCGGAGCTGCCATTCACTCCGCTGTTCGCCGTCCCTGCCCAGACAGCCTGAATATCCTTGAGCTCGAGACCCGCGTCTTCGAGGGCCTCCATGGTAGCATCCACCATAAGGTCATCCACGTCCTTGTCCCAGAGTTCCCCAAAGGCCGTGCACCCCATCCCTATGATGGCGACTTTGTCTTTTATGCTCTCGGCCATGCTTCCTCCTCAACACCTCACGGGCTGGAGTTTCCACGAGTAGTTGTGAAACCCTGATCCCTCATGGAACTTCCTGAAAGTGAATTCCATTTCCATCCCCACCTTCAGCTTCTTGGGATCCCTATCAGTCGCCTGGCTGTAGATTCTGCCGCCCCCTTCCAGATCTACAATGACCAGCACGTTCGGCAGATCCAGAGCAAACACGGCCCTTTCGTCAAGACTGAAGGTGAACAGCTTCCCCCTTTTATCCACGATCCTCACATCTTCAAATCTGTCAGGGACCTGGCACCACATACAAATCCTCTGCGGAGGAAACTGGATATGACCGCAGGCAACGCATCTCTGGCCATAGCCCCTGTAAAGGGCCCTCGACTCCCTGTAGAAGACATTGTCAGAAGACTCGGGTGGAGGGAGCGGTGTTCCTTCCCATTCCATCAGGTCTCGGAACCTCAAATACCTCCCGTAGCTGGGCAGTGCCATCTTGGAGGTCAGGTGACCTTTCACGCCTCTCCTTTCCCCCAAGGCATCTGAACCATCTGTCATGTGAAAGACCCAGGCATCCGCCCCGTCACCATAGCTGACGGCCAGAAGGCTTTCTCCTTCCGCGGCCTCCTCCATTGCCGCAACGAGTAGCATCATAAAGAACGCCGCACCCGTATTCCCGAGGACGTCGAACATGGGCTCTTGAACCTGCCGGGGTTCCAGGCCAAGTTGCTTTGCCATTGCCCTGTGGCTCCTTGGGTCCGGGCCGTAGTAGGCTGCCCTGGAGATGTCCCCCGCTGCCGTGCCGCACCTTTCAAGGACTCCCTTGACCGCCTCGCGGACATGGGCCATGTAGCCCTTTTCCATTATGAATCGATCCTCCCAGGCCCTCATGTATTTGTCGCCCCTCTCTCTCCTCCATATGTCCAGGAAATCACTTGACATCGCGTGATGTCCCCTTACTTCTGCGATAACCCTTTCTTTGCCTATGAGAAGGGCGGCAGCCCCGTCCCCCAGCAACTGTTCGAAGGCGGAATTGGGTGGCGGCAGCCTGCAATCCGAAGCGACGACCAGGACTCTCTCGGCAGAACCTGCCTTGACAGCGTCAAAGGCGGCCTTCATGGCGCTTGCACCTGCACCGAGGGAGTTGCAGAAATCCGCGGTAAAGGCTTCTCTCCTCAGGTCAAGGGCCGCAGACATGATGCTGGCAGATTGTTTCTCCCTGTAAGGGGCGCTGGTCGACGCAAAATAGAGGCCGTCAACGCTCTTTCTGTCGAACCCCTTGAGGCAATCCATGGCCGCTGCCACACCCATGGTCAGGCTGTCCTCATCCGAGTTGGCCACTGCCTTCTCACCTCCCAGGGTGCCCGCTCCCCAGACCCTGGCGATTTCCTCTCGTGCCAGGCGATATATGGGCACGTAGGCCCCGTAGGCTTCAATGCCTGCCTCCATCATCTCCTCCCTCATTTACCTTTGAAAACCGGCGGTCGCTTCTCTGCAAAGGCCCTGGCTCCCTCCTTCAAGTCCTCGGTGCTGAAGCACAGGGCACAAAGATCGGACTCATAGGCCAATCCTGACGAGAGGGGGACTTCCATGCTCTTGTTGATAGCCATCTTGGCGAATTTCAAGATGAGGGGGCTTCTCTTTTGTAGCCGGTCGACCAGCTCCTGGACTGTTTCCCTCAGCTCGTCTGCCGTTACGACCCTGTTGACGAGCCCCATCCCATGGGCTTCCTGTGCGCTGATGATGTTCCCCGTGAAGACAAGCTCTTTCGCCCTTTTCTCCCCCACGAGCCTGGGGAGAACCTGGGTTCCGCCTCCGCCCGGTATGAGCCCTACCCTGATTTCGGGCTGACCGAACTTCGCGTTCTCTGAAGCGATAACTATGTCACAGGCCATGGCCAGTTCCATCCCTGCCCCAAGTGCCGGCCCGTTGACCATTGCGATGACCGGCTTGGGGATCTCCCTCGCCAACTCTATAGGTCTCTTTTTCCCTTTTGCCTGAAGCCCGATCTTGTCCATGAATTCTATCGGGTTCTGAGGAAAATTGGTGATGTCTCCCCCCGCACAAAAGGTCTCACCCGCCCCTGTTATCACAATGACGTACACCTCTTCGTCATCCCGGGCCAGGTCGAACGCCCGGGTCAATTCTTCCCGGGTCTCCGGGTCCTGCGCGTTCTTGGCTTCAGGGCGATTCAGGGTGATCCACGCGACGTGGTCCTCTTTCTCGTAAAGGATCTTCTTGAATCCCTTGCCGGGTTCCTTTACCACTTGGACAACACCTCCTTCCAGAAATCATAGATTCCCTTTTGACCGGGCCCCCCAAAGTAGCCTGCCCTCACCATGACCCTGATCAGGGGATGGATACGGCCCTTTTCCGGACCAAGGGCCGCCATCCTGTCCCTTTCCATCTCGGCGCGCCTCTTCCAACTGCCCAGTCTGTCACCCAATTCCAGAGGGCCGAGGGGCAGGTTGTAGCCCAATTTGAGTGACTTGTCCACGTCTTCCGGTGAGGCGACTTTCTCCCACACGATCTGAAGGGCCTCCTCCCTCAAGGCCTCATAAGCGCGATTTGCCAAAAAGCCGTAACTGGTATCCCTGCACACCACGGGTTCTTTGCCTAATCTTGCCGCCAGGGCCTTGGTCACCTCCACGGTCTCCTCGGAGGTCATGGCACCTTTTACCACTTCCACGAGCTTCATGACCGCCACGGGATTGAAAAAATGCATCCCCACTACCTTATCCGGCCTGTTGGTGGCAGCCCCTATCTCCGTTATGTTCAGGGTGGAGGTGTTTGAGGCCAGGACCGTGTCTGCGGGAGCGCTCGCGTCGAGCCTCTCGAACGTCTCCCTTTTGAGACCCAATATCTCCGGTATGGCTTCGATAGCAAAATCAACGTCAGCCGTAGCCTGCTCCAGACTTGTCCCCCCCGTGATTCTTTCCATGATGGCCTTTTTCTCTTCAGCCGTTATCTTGCCCTTGGCCACAAAAAACCGTTCCAGGCCTTTATCTATGGATTCGAGGCCCCTGTTCACGACATCCTCGTCAACATCAACCAGGCGTACCTCATAGTGTCCTGTCCGGGACAGCACTTCCGCTATTTGGGCCCCCATGGCCCCGGCACCTACCACCGCACACCTTTTTATATCATCCAGTTTCATCTCTGCCTCCATCTCCTTCAAGGGGTTTGGGTGTGACCAGGCTGTTGCCCAAATCCCCTTATTTGCATACCCCCGAACAGGGACTATCAATGAACTATTGTAGCCACAATCATTGTTGTGCTTTGGGCAACAGCCTGCAACCACCCGAGCGCTATGTTCCCTTCCCCAGCTGAAGCCCTCACCCATACCAGCGGTTCAAATAACACCTCTCTCCTTCAAGGAAAGGATCTGTTCATCCGTGAAACCCAGACCTCTCAGGACCTCTTCCGTGTGCTGGCCCCATTTTGGAGGAGGTCGCCTGATGGCCCTGTCAAAACCGGAGAACCCCACGGGAAAAAGCACCTCTCGAATGGTGCCCAGAGCCTCTCCTCCATTGATTTCCTCCACTATGCCCCTTGCTTTGACATGGGGATCCTCCAGGGCCTCCACCATGTCCCTGACAGGAGCGTAGGGGACCTGGCGCCAGTCCAGTATTTCCTCCCACTCACTCAGGGTACGACTGGAAACCACCTCCCTCAACTTGTCGAGGAGGATCTTTTCGTGCCCTTTCCTTTCCGCGGGATTTGAGAATCGGGGGTCCCTCAAAAGCTCCCCTTGTCCAATGGACCTGCAAAAGTTCTCCCAGAAATGCTGTTCCAGGATCCCCAGGGAGATCTTTTTGCCGTCCTTTGTTTCGTACACATTGTTCAAAGGTGAAAGGTGCTCGTCTCCTGCTTCTTCACCATAAACAAGGGTCCGCCCGGCCCGGGTACTCATCCAGGATATCATTGCGTCAAACATGGAGACATCTATCCGCTCACCCTCCCCGTTCTTTTCTCTCCTGCGTATCGAGGCCATTATGGAGATGGCGGCGAACATGCCGGAAGCGAGGTCCACAAGGGGAATCCCTGGCCTCGAAGGGGGTTTTTCGGGCTGCCCGGGTATGGACAATATCCCCGAAAGACTCAAGTAGTTGACATCATGACCCACTCGATCCCTGTAGGGACCGCTCTGGCCGAATCCGGATATGGAACAATAGATTATCCTGTTGTTGATCTCCCTTGCCCGGTCATAACCAATGCCCAGCCTCTCCGCTACCCCCGGCCTGAATTCCTCGATCAGGACGTCGGCCCTGCCTATCAAACCCTGGGCGATAGACTGCCCCTCAGGGTTCTTCAAGTTAAGGGTCATGCTCTTCTTGTTCCTGTTCACCAATTCGAAAAGGCCGGGGAATACCTTTCGGGTCTCAGGAGGAAATCCCGCACGCTCCACCATCAGGACATCCGCACCCAGGTCCGCGAGAATCGCTGAGCAATAGGGCCCTGGCAGCCTTTGGGAAAAATCGAGTATGGTGATATCTTCAAAGGGCAGCATGGGAATTTCTGCCTGTTACGGAGTCGAGAGACCCCCGCTTACACTGATTACCTGACCTGTCACAAAGCTGGAGTCATCCGATGCAAAAAAGATGACCGCCCCTGCCACGTCCTCAGGCTTTGCAAGGCGACCCATGGGCGTCACCTTTCTCACCGTTTCCATCATCTTGAGGGCCTTCTCCTTTTCCGGTATTGCGCTGATCATCTGTTCTGCAAGGGGCGTCTCGGTAATGCCCGGACATACACAGTTGGCCGTAATATTGGCCCTGCCGAACTCCCTGGCAATCGTCTTGGTAAAGGCAATTACGCCGCCTTTGGCCGCAGCGTAGGGGGCCTCCATGGGGTTGCCGAGCCGGCCGGCGTCAGAACCTATGGTCACGATCTTCCCGTACTTATTCTTCAACATGTGGGGCAATACAGCCTTGACGCAGTTCATGTGGCCCAGAAGATTTAGGTTAAGGATCTTGTCCCAGAATCCCCTATCCGTGTGCAAAAAGGGCCTGAGTTCATCCCAGCCTGCGTTGGAGACAAGGATGTCCACCTTTCCGTAACGTTTTACTGTCTCCTCCACCATTGCTTCCACTTCATCCATCTTGGTGACATCGGCCTTGTAACCCAAGGCCTCGCCACCGGCACCCTCAATCTCTTTCACGACCCCATCGATATTCTTTTGGTTTATGTCGTTGACGACCACCTTGGCACCTTCCCTGGCGAAAAGCAGGGAATCGGCCCTGCCCATCCCGCTGCCCGCACCTGTTATGATTGCGACCCTATCCTTAAGCCTCATTGTGCAACCTCCTTTCTCTATCGAACGTTCGCTTATTAAGCTATCATCCACTTCGTTACCTGTCAACCTGATCACCAATGTCCATCCGGCTCATCCCTGCTCCGTTATTCTAAAGGATATGAATATATTATTAATCGATCGTTCTATAAAAGTATTTCCCCTTTGTCAAGAGTATTTTTGGCGCACAGCCTCTCGCCAAGCCTCCGGGAATACCTGGAATGTCGCTCTGCGCAGATGTGCGTTCACAGTCGCCTTCGCACAAAACCACTCACCCTGAGCCCTTTTGTCGCCCTCATTCTTAAAGGGGATGCGGACTGCTGCCCTCCCTGCTGGAAGGCAATCCTGTGCCCTTTGAGTTTTACTTTCATGACTTGACATGTCGTTATTCATCTATTATTAGTAAAATGTGATGGCTACGAGTTTCCTGTCCGGTCTTTGAGTTGGCTAGAACAAGTCAGAGAACTAAGTCTCCCAATTCCGCCAAGAAAAGGTTCGTTTGTTTCGCTGGCCACTTATCAACCTCCCAATAGACGCTCAATTGACAGAGAGAACCCAAAGCTCAAAAGGGCGGTTGACAGGATATACTTTCAAGAAGAGGAGGTCAGAAGATGAGGAAGAACATTTTTCTCACCTTGATGCTTTTGGCGGCATTCCTTTTGACAGTCTCTTTTTCAGGGTGTGCCAGTGTGTCCCAGATCCAGACCCTTGAGGAAAGGGCACTTCGAGCCGAGCAGATGGCCGAAAAGGCCTTGAAGGAGGCAGAGGCTGCCAAGGCGCAGGCTGCCAAGTGCTGCCAGGAATCCGCCCAGAACGCAAAACGAGCCGAGGCTGCCGCAGGTCGCGCAGAGGCCGCTGCCGGTCGTTCGGAGGCCGCTGCCCTCCGCGCCGAACAGGCGGCAAGGGACGCTCGGAACTCCGCCAACCTGGCAGAAAAGGCTGCGACAGAGACGAAGAAGCTCTACGACAGGATGATTTCAAAGTAAACCCTGCGTAGCTTCGGGGAGACCCATTTGACCTTCGGCCCCCGCGGCGTATCGGGGGCCACCAAAAAGAAAGGACGCGACTTGCTTGCTTTTCTGGAGGTCAAGTTCATTGACATGATTTGCTCAGCGGCGTGCCAAGGCTTCGGGGTCTTGGGGTTGCGGCATATCCTTGATAGTGAGACTTCGGGCAGCAGGGTCTGAGGTTATTCCTCTTTCAAAACCGAGCGTGGGGAGGAGAGGATTTTTCGTACCTTGTCCTGGCGAAGGGATTCTTCCTTCTTTGCCTTTTTCTCCCGCGCCGTTTCGATCTTCAAAACCAGGTCTTCCATATCGCAGGGTTTCATCACATAGTCCAGTGCTCCCAGTTTCATCCCCTCAACAGCGCTCTCCACGGTAGCATGACCTGTCAACATGATCACCTCTATGAGAGGCTTTCTCCGCTTGATCTCTCGCAGCGTCTCCACCCCGTCCATTCCGGGCATTGCCACATCCAGTATGATGACATCATAATTGTAATGTTCTATCTTGTCGACGGCCTCTTCGCCGCTCAGGGTCGTTTCCACATCATAGCCCCTGAGGGCCAATCGCTCTGCCAACAATTCAACGAAATGTTTTTCATCATCCACCAACAATACCCTTGTTTTCATTACAGATCCTCCTTTGACCCTGCTCCCAGGAAAGACATTGAGCCCATCTAGGTGATAACATCCTCCCTCTTACCCTGGTCGGACAAGAGGAGATGCATCTCTCCCCCTTTTGCGTCTATGCTGATCCTTGAATTCAATACGGTCAAAAGGGCCTTTTCCTGCTCTGATGGGAACTCCTCAAGGGATGCCTCGGAAAGACCCTCCAGATCGGAGAATCGAATGACCGGATCATTATCCTTCATTTCTGCGCCAACTTTGATGGTCTTCTTGCCGCACGAGCTTTCCGCGGCAAAATCGATGCACCTCCAGATCAAGTTCTCAAGAAAAAAGGGATGGGTTGTGATCCTGATCTGCTCCTCCGGTGGGACCGATGATATGGAAACGCCCTTCATGCCGGTAAGACGCTCGGTAATCCGGATCATGTACTCGATAAACTCCTGGAGGTCAATGCTCCGGGCCGGCTCGTCCACACTGTGGGCCAGCCGGTTCATATTCTTGACTATGGAGTCGGCCCGCTTGATCTGCTCCATGATCTTGCCGCCCAGGGATGCCAGCCTTTCAGGGTCAAGGGGCTTGCCGCCCTTTGCCATGTGCGCAAAATCTTGCAGCAGGCCCGCATTCTCATTGATCACTGCAAGGCTGTTCTTGATCTCGTGGGACAGGGACGCAAACATCTTCCCATAGAATTCAAACCCAGCTTCACCGATTATCTTCCACTCTAAATTCATGCGCCTTTACCTCTCTCTTGAAGGGCCTCCTTTATCCTCTCTATGAGCGTCTCAATCCTGACAGGCTTCACCAGATAGAACTTGTCGCCTGTCTCGGCAGCCCCTTCTTCGAAGTTTGCCTCTGATCCGTGCCCTGTCATGAATATGAATTTCATGTCAGGACATTTTTCTTGCAACCTCCTCTTGAGCTCAATGCCGCTGATCCTGGGTATCTTTACGTCCAAGACGGCAATATCATAGGAGACCCTTTCGCAAATCTCCAGGGCGTCTCGCCCGGTGGTGACCCAATCAGCCTCTATATCCCTGAGGGAAAGACGCTCAGCCAGGGTGGAGACGAATTCCTCTTCGTCGTCTACCAGTAGTACTCGCATGTATTCTCCTGCTCCTTTTTGGGAATTCCGAGGGGTAAGGAGATCCTGAAGGTCGTACCTTTTCCCACTTCGCTCTCAACGGCGATGTCCCCTCCCAGCTCCCTTACCAGGCCATAGGTTATGGACAATCCCAATCCTGTTCCTCCCTCCTTGGTCCTCTTTGAGAAAAATGGTTCGAAGATGCGCTTGAGGTCTTCCTTGGGGATGCCACAGCCATCATCAGTGATCATAATCAAAGCGTTGTCCTGCTCACCGAGGTTGGCCTGTACATCCAAATGTCCCCCGTCATCCATGGCTGTAAAGGCGTTATTGAAAATGTTCAGAAAGATCTGCTGGAGTTTCCCCTTGTCGCTCTCGAATCGCGGGATATCCTTGGAGATGCCGACCGTTATGGTTATTCCCCTGTGTTCGGCCTCTTTCCTCAAGAAGCCCATGACTTCTTCCACCAGCTCTTCCAGGTCGATCTCTTGAATGGTCACCTCCGTGTGCCTCGCGAATCTTAAGAGCCGTCTTGTGATCTTTCCGCAGCGTTCGGAGGAGGAAAGGATCGACTCCACCAACGATAAGATTTTCCGGTCGTTCTTCTGCCCTGTCTTAAGTGTCAGAAGATCCTTCACGAGACCCGCCTTTTCGTTGATGATGGCCAGGGGATTGTTAATTTCGTGAGCCACCCCTGCCGCCAATCTTCCCAGGGATGCCATTTTGTTGGAATATTCCACTTCGTGCAAGGTCATTATACGTTTTTGGTCCGCCATGTATATCCTGTTAACGAGGTATGTGGCCACACCTATGATCACGATGATTATAACCACTATGCTGATTGACAGGAACCCTATAAGTTCCCCCCTC
The DNA here is from genome assembly GCA_019308745.1 of Deltaproteobacteria bacterium. Lineage (GTDB taxonomy): Bacteria > Desulfobacterota > DSM-4660 > Desulfatiglandales > HGW-15 > JAFDHO01. The sequence continues at coordinate 5,232 of JAFDHO010000031.1, read as the reverse complement.
GTCTTGTACCAGGGACGCATGAGTTCGTCCTTTTCCTGGACCAGCATCAGGATGAAGGGCGAATCCGCTATGTATCGGTACCCGATGATCAAAGGTTTTCCGTTCGGGCCCTTCCATTCGTAGACCATGCTCCTGGATGCGTATTTCGGCACAGGGATCGGGATCTCTACCAGGACCTTGCCGTAGGACTTGGAAGGTGTCTGCAGCGTCCCTTCATGGTTGATAATGAAGATGTCCCCCTGTTCCCTGATTTCCGGCTCGGAGATGAGCTCGTTGAACTTCTCCGTATCAAGGGTGGCCCGCAGGACATAGTACGATCCGTTCGGCAGGTCGTGTTTCACGGCAATAACCAAGTGCGGGATTCGCCTAAAACCCATGAAGACATCACTGATATATACGCCGCAGGCCTTAACCTCGGCGAACCAAGCCTGACCGCTATAGTCCTTACCCTCAAGCCTATAAGGGCCCACATAGTTGATTTGGAGCCCGCTGGAATCGATGACACCCAGATCAACGAATCCACCAAACCCCTTTTTCAAGTTCTCCAGGATTTCGGTGAGCCTCAATGGATTCATCATGCTGCCGAATGAATTGTCGTGATCGATGAAATCAAGGGCCGAGAGTCGCTCCTTCAGGAAAAAGGAGACATTTCTCTGGACATTTGATACTGCCCGAGTGGTACGCAGGAAGATTTCAGATTCTATAGCCCCTTGTGATAACCTGTAGTCTATGAAGGCTATCACCAACAGGGGAAGTAAGGCAACAAGGGCTGTCAGAAATACTGCGAGCTGCCACATGCGGCGATAATTGAACATCCGCTCGTAAGGCTGAGTTGCCACGTCCCGGTAGTGCCAGAACTGTGGTGTCAACTTCTCAAATATCGCCATTTCCGCCCCTAAGTTTCTCCTGTTTCCTTGCCTGTTTTGTCTTTTCGTTGGCCCCTTTTATGGCATCGCTCAGGAGATCAATGTCTACGGGTTTTTGCAGATAGCCAAATGCCCCCAGCTCCATACATGTCTTCCTGTCTTCCTCCGAGCCGTGTCCCGTCAAGATGATAACCTCGATGTTAGGCTGAGTCTCCTTGACCCTCCTAAGAACTTCTATCCCGTCTATACCTGGCATCCTGAGATCCAGGATCATAACATCAGGCTCATCCTCCCGGGCCATTTCAAGGGCTGTTTCCCCATCATATGCTATCGTCGAGCCCATGTCACGAATAAGCAATCTCTCGGACAGGGTCTGGACAAACTCTCGCTCGTCATCAACCAGGAGAATCTTGGATGGCATCTCGAAAGCGTACCTCCTGAATATGGGTGCCTTGCAAAAGCCCGGGCCAACTACCTCTCAACGGACTCAGTTCCAGGGAAACTCCCATTTGAGGACTCAGGCTCTTCTCCCAAAGAGCTTGGCATCAAGGTATTTGTCTTTAGGGTAACGACGATACACCCATTGGCGCTCTTATCGCTCACATCGTGCCCTGTCTCGGCTGACAACACCTCCACATTGGCTCCAAGGAGCACATTTCTGACGCCCTCCTCGAAAAGGGGTGAGCACCGCGCCCTTTTGATCTGATCTTGGGGCATAGTTTTCAGCCCTCAAAACCAGCCCAGGCACTGCTCTTGTTAGTAAAAATATGTTAGTTCTACTTATGTTGAGATTAAGAATGGGTAGCTCACAGTTTGTTACTTATTTCACAATCTCCCGTTTGTCAAGGCAAATCTGCTGGCCCGCTGTGCAGATGGTACTATGGGAGCCCTGATGTATCCGACACCAATTGCGGAAGAAGTACCGATTAAGACGTTTTGGCTTCTGCTGATCACAAGGGGTGATGGATTTCAAAAGGGGACGACCAAAAAAGCCTGGTCCAGTATGGGTCCCTCCGTGGTCGCACTCTCTGTTGGGTGTCCTTTGGCTTCGCTCAGGACCTCGACCAGCCGAAGTGACCTTGGATTTCTCCCGGGCCCTTGAGCCCGAACGACCTATTGGTTCTGATTTTGGGCCTTGCAGACCCTCCTGGAGACAGGCCATTCACTTTGCGCGAGGTCTCTCGAAGGCAGACATATGGTTGCCGTCCCGGGCATGACGTCTTCCCCTCGCTGGTTGAGGGAATGGGTTTCGATATCAACACAATACTCGCCGTCACCATCCTTGTACTTCTTAACGACCTTCCCCCTGAGCCAGACCACGTCGGAAAGATACACGAATCTCCTGTATTCGGCCCTGCTCTTCTTCAACCAACCCTCATCTCCCATCCAGTTTGTCAAGAGATTGATCTGCCAGCAGTGCCTCTGCGTCCCCACGTCATAGGGGTAAGGCAGGCCCATGGCGTTAGCTGCCTGAATGTTGTAATGGACTGCATAGATGGGTTCCAGTGCAAAGGTGTTTGTATCCCTGAATGCCCAGGCAGGTTTCTTTTTGTATTCTCGCAAGGCGACACCGTGCGCCATAAGCTTGGCAGGGGCCAGGCCTGCCACACACATGGAAACGATATCGGTCAAGCCAAGGGGCCCCTTCACAACGGGTTTCAATTCATCTCCCACCTCGACATCTTCCCAGTACCGGGTATTCGGCCCCCTGATCTCCTCGGAAAGGACCTCCTCTTCGATTTCCCGGAGTTCCTCTTCCGTCCAAGGATGTGGGAGTTCTATCTTTTTGTATTTGCCCTTTTTTCTTGCAGCCTTGCGCTCCGTCCTTATGACCAGCCTGATGACCTTTGCCGCCAGCTCTTGCTCTTGGTTGAAATACTTGTCCTCGAAATAATCCCACACCATTCTCCCGGCAAATGTGCTCGGCTTCGGGCCCTCAAAGTCCAGGAACGTCTCTTCCGGCCGGATCTTATCATTGAGCCGGATGGGCCTGTAGAACTCCATTTCGCTCGCAGAATGGAAACCGGCCAGGCCGCGCCATCCGAACTGTATGCCTGCCAGGACACTGAATACCCAGGAAGGGGGTGCTATGATTGTCCCGTAGCGGGTCCCCTTTCCATACGCTTCGTCCCGGTAAAGGGGATTGGAATCACCTATTCCGTCGACAAAGCGCCTTATGGCACCCTTTGTCGCTTCCTCATTGAAGACATGGTTTTCCGCCCGGAGCTTCAAGCCCCTCTTGGACTTCATTTCCTCTATCAGTTCAGGGGTGAATTCACCCTCCGCCATCTTGGCCTTTGCAGCAGACATCTTAGACCCCCTCCCGCGTCCCATAGACTCGCATCTTATAGAACCTGATCCGGATACGGATTTCTATTAATCGTTCGTTAATTATCACATCGGCCATTTCCTGTCAACGGGATTTCTCTTGACAGGCAGTTGCCCAAATCCTTTTCTTTGCTTCGTCACCAACTAGGGTATATCAGAGCACTATATTGCCCCTTTCCTATCAGGCTTTGGGCAACAGGCGGTTGAGGGCTGAGCTTGTTGTGTGAAGGAAACCGGTGGATCGTCAACAAGATGGGATCTGACCTTGCGCAATTGAAGGCGGGCATAGAATATGGTTATCAGGGTAGCACTCCAGGTGATTGAGAATATCCCCCACCATATGCCTATCAAACCGACGTCCAGGACCCGGGTCAAGAGATAGAAGAGCAGGAAGGGCGCAACTATCTGACGATAGAGCCCGATCCACAGGGCATACATGGGCTTCTTCATCCCTTGCAATGCTGCAATATTCACGGAAAGGACCACGTAGGCGTAAAGGGCGAGGGCATCGATCCTGAGATAGACAGCTCCGATCTCGATGACCTTCTTATCATGGGTAAAGAGCGCCATGAGCTGCGGTGCAAGGATGAGGATGCCAACGGCGCCGATGGCCATCATTATGCCACCGTATACCAGGTTCCTGTGGATGGTCTCCTGAACCCTCCGAAAAAGCCGCGCCCCGTTGTTTTGGGCGACGATGGTCAGGGTAGCAACGTTCAGGCCTATTGCGGGGACAAGCACGGTCTGCTCTACCCTCATGGCGACACCGTAGGCCGCTACCGCCCCTTTGCCGAAGGCGCTCACAAAATAGGTTATGACAAAGATCCCCAGCCCTATTGTCAGGAGATTGACACTCGCAGGCAGGCCCTGCCGGGCAATCTCCTTGAAAGGGCCATAGGAGGGTACAAGTCTTTTCAGGTCACCCTTCGTAAACAAACCTGTTCTTGACACCATTGCGCCCAGGTAGAGGCAGCCGATTCCTTGGATAACTACCGTTGCAAGGGCAATCCCGATGATTCCCAGGGGCGGAAGGCCCAGTCCACCAAAAATAAACCAGGGGTCCAGGATGATATTGAGAAGGAACCCTGCTATGAGGAAGTTTCTGTAGGGCCTGGTGTTGCCCAGGGCAGTGAGGATGGCATTGAGCATGGATACGAGCATGAACAGAACGGTCCCCAGGAAGATGGTGTCCATGTATTTGAGACAGGTCACCATGTAGGCGTCGGAGGCCCCGAGCACGGAGAAGAGATAGGGGGATGAGAAGATGCCGATAAGGGTCAGCGCCGCCGAGGTCACGATTCCAAAAGCCAACCCTTGTACCGCAAGCATCTTCGCTTTCTCCCTGTCTCCTGCGCCAAGGGCATTGGCGATGAGGGCCGTGGTCCCAGTGGAAATCCCCGTACAGACGGCAATGATAATGAAGAAAACGGGAAGAGAAAGGGAGAGGGCTGCCAGGACCTGCGTTGAGATCAGGCCCCCAAAATAGGTGTCTACCACGTTGTACATGGTGTGGAAGAAATACCCCACGCTGGCGGGGACTGCCAACCTCTTGATCAGCTCGGGTATCGGAAGCGTTATCAGATCTCTGCTTACGTCCTTCTCCATCTTGCCACCCCGAATATCAGTATCGCCAAGATCAACCCTCCCGGCCTTTTTCCCAAGGGCATACCATACCACGTTCCATCCCAAGAAAAAAGGCCGTCTTTCCAACGATTTTTGTCCTCTACGGGCAATGAATGCAGATAGCCTTGATAAACTGAGCCAAAAAATGCTCGTTTAACAGTGAGCCAGTCTGAAGGGATCCTTGGAATGGGAGCACGTTGCCAGATTTAGGTATGGACCAATTCAAGGAGAGATCCCGATTCAAAATGGACGGCGATGAGGCGAACTATTTCGTGGAGGGCGCGAGCCTGTTGATCACAAATCGTAACACTTTAGCCTTTTGAAATGCCTCCTCAGATAGGGAGAACGGGTGATGATGCCTTTTCTGGAGTGACTGGCGGCTTCCGGCTTGGAGAGCCTCCAGCTCGGAAAGGAG
>JAFDHO010000185.1 GCA_019308745.1 Deltaproteobacteria bacterium | reverse complement strand
CACGAGTCAGCACAGTGAATTACAACGCATCGTCAGCCTGGCAGCTAAAGGAGTTTTCCTTACAGTAGTTCCGGTAGCTGTTATTATTGTTCTGTTTGGTAAAACGATCCTGGGTTTATTCGGTCCCGGGTTTATCATTGCCTATGTTCCGATGGTTATCCTTTTAACCGGACAAATCGTTAATGCCTTAGCCGGGTCCGTAGGATTTCTGATGACCATGACAGGCTATGAAAGACAAGCCGCCTGGATCATTGGCACCGGGGCAGGGACAAATATTGCCTTGAATGCCGTATTGATCCCTCTTTTGGGAATTGTTGGAGCAGCCATTGCGACGGCATTCACAACAGTATTGTGGAACATTGCAATGTTGATCTTCGTGCGCAGACGCATTGGTATTGATCCAACCATATTTTCAACGATAAGAAGGCCCGCATGAAAAAACCGAACTTCTTTATTGTAGGAGCGCCCAAATGCGGCACGACAGCACTGAGTGAATATCTCAGAGGCCATCCAAATGTATTCTTTTCTCAGCCCAAGGAACCGCACTTCTTTGCTACTGATTTCCCTAACCATCGAGCAGCCTCCACGCTTGAAGAATACATGACCTTATTTCACGAGGTCCGACCAAATCATTTGAGAGTTGGTGAAGGGTCTGTCTGGTATTTGTATTCTCGGGATGCCGTCCGAAACATATACGCATACAACCCAAATGCCAAACTCATCGTCATGTTGCGCAATCCGGTCGATATGGTGTATTCGCTTCATTCACAGGCTTTAATAAGCATTGATGAAGACGAAAAGGATTTTGAAAGGGCGTGGAATTTACAGGAATTGCGAAAATCAGGCAAGAGAATTCCCAAAAAATGCCGTACACCGGCCATGCTGCAATACCGGGATGTTGGGAAGCTCGGGGCACAGATGGAACGTTTGCTTGAGGTTTTCCCGAAAGAACAGGTTAAGGTGATCCTATTCGAAAACTTTGTGTCAGATACCAAAGCCGTTTATGAAGATGTGCTTTCATTCCTTGGACTCGATTCAGACGGACGTAAGTTATTCCCGCGCATTAACGAAAACAAACAATATCGTATGCGGCTACTGGGTCAATTCACGCAATGCCCTCCTGAAGGCTTGCTCAGAGCCTATGGATACGTCAAGGATAGAGTTGGCATCAAAAATTCTGGTCATCTTCTCATGCAAATATTACGCAAAGCCAATTCGGTCTTTCGAGTAAGAGAGCCTTTAAGAGTTGAATTTCGCCGGACTCTGACTAAGGATTTTGAACAGGACATACGTATACTCGAAAGGATTATTGACCGGGACCTCAGCTATTGGGTCACGCAAGAATGATATAGACCGATATCTGTTCAGATACCAATGATATTGCAGTATTGACATTGATATTCCAGATTGCGTCAACTCAAAAGAGCATATAGAGACAGACTATAATGGAAACCGTTGTTTGCAACTGCTGCGGAAGTTCCAATTTGAGGAAGGTTTACGAAAAACCGGACGACAAATATTTCCCTGAAGAATGGTTTACAGTCGTCGAATGTCTCGAATGCGGCTTAGGATTTGTAAATCCGAGACCAACTAAGCAAGAAATAGGACGCTATTATCCTGCAGCATTTTTTAGTGATTTCGAAGAAAAAGACCATTCTCAACGCTATGCTGAGGAGGCACGTTATGTGTCCGACATACAACGTCAGAAAAAGATGCCACGTCTGCTGGACCTCGGTTGTGCCAATGGCGATTTCCCTCGTTATATGCGTTCGCGAGGCTGGGATGTCACTGGCCTGGAGATAGCCCAATCTTCCAAATTAATTGAGGATTTTCCGGTCTATCGAGAGCCTTTCCCCAGTGCTCCAATTCCAGCACACAGCTTTGATGCCATTACGGCCTGGGCGGTTATCGAACACGTTCATGACCCCATGGCCTATTTCAAAAAGGCCGCTGAGGTATTGAAGCCAGGAGGACGTTTTGTGTTTCTGGTCAACAATTTTGAAAGCCTTGCATCCAGATACCTCTTTTGTGAAGATATCCCCCGCCATCTCTACTTTTTTACTCCGTCCACAATCCGTTATTATTTGAGACAAGTTGGGATGACGCCACAACAGATCGATTTCCATGATCGAATATTTGGTTTGCACTCTAATTTCTGGCTTCTTTGGCTACTTCGCCTCTTAACTGGACGCACACTTCAATATAAGGATCTTCCACCAACCTATCGACAAGAGGTATCTAAAAAAGGTTGGCGTCTTGGGCTATTGAGTAAAATACGTTACGCACTAGGCCATCCGATTGTGGCAGTGGATCAGATGTTACGACCGATAGTGGACTGGTATGCCATGAGACAAAAAAGATATGGAACCATCATCTGCGTAGCTGAAAAACCTGACGCTGGTCAACCTTCATGAGATTTACTTGTTTCATTTACTCTTTGGGGCCAGGCGGCGCTGAACGGGTCATGAGCATCCTCGCCGGCGCTTGGGCATCGCACGGACACAGGGTGACAATAGTAACCTACGATGAAGGATACTCCCCTTTTTTTTCTCTTTCTCCTGAAGTAACTGTGCAGAAACTGAGACTCTCAGGCGGCAGCGCAGCAAGACGGATGAGTAATCACTTCCGGCGGATCACGGCCTTTCGCCGAGTTATCCGCGAAACACAACCGGATATTGTTATCTCCTTCATGGACCGGACAAATGTCTTAGTCCTGATGGCTACTCTCGGTCTGGGTATTCCCGTAATCGTTTCCGAACGTACTGATCCAAGACGATACAGCCCTGGATTTCCTTACAACTTTTTACGACGGTGGCTTTATCGAAATGCTACGTTTGTTATTGTTCAGAGCAAGGCACAGGCTGACTGGTTCAAACAGATGTCCGACCGTGTGGTAGTTATTCCAAACCCTGTTAGGACCTACACGGACAACCAGAATTCTCAGGCGGGACGGACCTTCACCGCAGTTGGAGCTGGCCGACTGTCGTTTGAAAAAGGCTTTGATTTGCTATTGACCGCATTTGCGAAAGTGCACAAAGAATTTCCGGAGTGGAGTCTGGTCATTTATGGTGATGGCCCGGAGCGTCTTGCCCTGGAAAGACGGATACAAGAGTTGAGATTAGACAAAAAGGCTCAGTTGCCAGGTTTAACGACAAGCCTGACTGCCCATTTACGCACTGCAGGCTGCTTTGTCCTCTCTTCCCGGTTTGAGGGATTCCCCAATGTCTTGATTGAGGCATTGGCCTGTGGCTGTCCGGTTATAGCCACAAACTGTAGTGACAGTATTGCCGAAATAGTCCGGCATGGCTGGAACGGTCTATTGATCCCTTCTGAAGATACAGACAGCCTGGCCAACGCCCTGAATCGGATCATGGAGGATGCGAAATTGCGCAGGATCTTTGAGGCAAATGGTCCTGATTCTGTTGGCAGGTTCGATATTGACTCCGTAGCAGGTCTTTGGGAAAAGCTTTTTCAGGAGATAGCGAGTGAACAATTTTCAAACTGATAAGAATCGCTTCACCTTTGGAGAAAACTGGGCTAGATTCCTGCGAGTGCTCAATGAGGATCGTATTCTGCAGGCAGAAGAGTCCCTCAAAACCATGCTGCGAGTAAATACCCTTCAAGGACACTCATTCCTTGACGCGGGTTCTGGAAGCGGCCTTTTTTCTCTGGCGGCCGCTAGGCTTGGTGCAGCCAGGATCCACTCCTTTGACTACGATTCCCGGAGTGTTGCCTGCACTGCGGAACTCAAGCGGCGTTTCTTTCCCGAACATATGTCATGGACCGTGGAACAGGGCTCTGTGCTGGATAAAGAGTATCTTGCCGGACTCGGAAAATATGATGTCGTCTATTCCTGGGGCGTTCTGCATCACACAGGGGCCATGTGGGAGGCTATGGATAACATTTCTCCTCTGGTCACCGGAGGTGGACAACTTTTTATCTCTATCTATAACGACCAAGGGAAGATGAGTAAATACTGGCGAGCAGTAAAACGTAGGTATAACAAATTACCATCTTGGCTGCGAATACCTTATGTAATCGTGTTTTGGGCACGCTTTGAAGCTATTGCCGTTGCAGGCCAGATCATGCGCGGCAAGGCACCGTGGCACCATTGGAAGGTTTACAAAAAAGAACGCGGCATGTCCCGCTGGCACGATATCGTAGACTGGATCGGTGGCTACCCATACGAAGTAGCCACTCCAGAGGCGGTCTTTCGTTTCTATCGAGATAGAGGTTTTGTTTTGGAGGAGTTAATAACCAGGCAAGGTTTGGGGTGCAATGAATTCGTATTCCGCTTGGGAAAATAAATGTATAAGAGGCCGAAAGCCGAGTTTTAAATGTGCGGCATTGTAGGATGCATCACGGCCCATGGCCTTCATTTACCTGAACTGGAGGACATCGCTGGCCGGATGACTGCCGCCCTTGTTCACCGGGGACCTGACGACGAGGGTGTTTGGGTAGATACAAAGGCAGGCGTTTCCCTTGGCCATCGTCGCTTAGCCATTCTGGATCTCTCTCCCTTTGGGCATCAACCGATGGTCTCTGCCGATGGCCGGTACGTAATTGTCTATAACGGAGAGGTTTACAATTTCCGCGGCCTTCAGCGCGAATTGGAGGACCTCGGACATGGATTTCGCGGCGGATCCGACACCGAAGTCATTCTTGCCGCAGTAGTTCAGTGGGGTGTCGAGGCGGCAGTACAGCGTTTTGTGGGCATGTTTGCCTTTGGCCTCTGGGACCGGATTGACCGAAAGCTATACCTGGTGCGGGATCGGCTTGGAATCAAACCATTATACTATGGGTGGTCCTCAGACGGGACCTTCCTCTTTGGGTCAGAGCTCAAGGCCCTTCGGACCTGGCCGGGATTTGATAACCCGGTTGACCTTGAGGCCCTCGCCCTTTTCTTCCGGCACAATTACATCCCTGCCCCATACACTATTTACAAACATGTCCAAAAGCTCCCGCAGGGCAACATACTCGTTCTGAAGCAGCCCAATATGGCTGACAGGGAAGTTGAGTTAACCAGTTACTGGTCTGTGGAGGATGTATGGAAACAAGGCGCACAGGCGCCCTGGCGCGGAACTGACAAGGACGCTGCAAACGCCCTGGTTGAGACCCTTGGTGAAGCGGTCCGGATGCGTCTGGTGGCAGACGTCCCGGTTGGAGCATTTCTCTCAGGCGGAATTGACTCCTCCACAGTAGCGGCCTTGATACAGGCTTCCAACACAAAGCCGGTTCGGACATTCACTATTGGTTTTACCGAATCGAAGTATGATGAAGCTCCCAAGGCCAAAGCCGTGGCAAAACACCTGGGTACAGACCACACGGAGCTGTATGTGGCCCCGAGTGATGCCATGGAACTCGTTCCTAAAATCCCGACTCTGTGGGATGAGCCCTTTGCCGACTCCTCCCAGATTCCGACCTGTCTGGTATCACGGATGACAAGGGATTATGTGACCGTCGCCTTGTCCGGAGATGGAGGCGATGAGCTCTTTTCAGGCTATACCCGATATCCGGAAACCCTGAGACTTTGGAAAATTGCCAATAAGGTACCAAGGCCCATGAGAAGGGCAGCAGCAAGTACACTTCACATGCTCTCTCCTGATATTTTGGATATAATTGGAAGGCCTCTGCGCCCTATGTTCCGTCGCCTTGGGGCTCCGGGGCCAACGGGGCGCGTGCTGCATCGGATGGGTGAACTGTTGAGTGCCTACAAATTTCAAGCATTTTATGGTTGGGCAAACAGCCATCAACTGCCGCCTGGTGGACTGGTCCCTGGCAGGGATGGCCTGGCTCCGGCATTTATAGAGTCCTCCATTCCCACAAAAGACCTATGTTCAGCAATGTCGCTGCTTGACCTGATTACCTATCTCCCGGATGACATTCTGACTAAAGTAGACAGAGCCAGCATGGCTGTCGGCCTGGAGGCCCGGGTACCGGTGCTGGATCATCGGGTGGTTGCTTTGGCCGCCAGGTTACCCAGTGACCTGAAGGCGAGGAACGGGAAGAGGAAATGGCTCCTCAGGCAGGTTCTGTATCGTTATGTCCCCCGTGAGCTTATTGAACGTCCCAAGATGGGCTTTGGAGCGCCTATCGGCCAGTGGCTGCAAGGTCCGCTGTACGGATGGGCCGAAAACCTTCTGGCCGAAGACCGCTTGCGCAGAGAAGGTTATTTAATCCCAAAGGCAGTTCGCTGTCTGTGGACCGAACACCTCGGCGGCAGGTGCAATCATCAGTATGTCCTTTGGAACATACTCATGTTCCAGGCATGGCTGGAGAAGTGGGGATGATCCGCATCCTGTTCCTTCTTAATTCTTTGCACCAAGGCGGGGCCGAGCGGCAACTGGTTACCCTCCTTCACGGACTGGATCGTAAACGATTCCGGTCAACAGTGGTCACATACTACCGGGGCGGGACATGGGAAGAGACGGTAAAGCTGATGCCAGGGGTTGATCTTCACTGCCTGGGCCTAAAGAACCGGTTTGATCTTGCGCGGATGACTTTCACTCTTTCAAGGATTATACGCAAGACAAGACCGGACATACTCTACGGTATCCTTGGAGATGCATGCATCCTGGCCCTTATCCACGGAAGAGTTTTTGGGAAACACAAGGTCATTTGGGGATTAAGGGCCACAAACATGGATTTCAGCCGATACTCCCCGAGTTCAGGCTGGGTCTACCGCCTTAATGCGTATCTGTCTAAACGGGTGGACCGGATCATTGTCAACTCGTGGACCGGAGCAAAGTATCATGTTGGCCGGGGCTATGCGCGTGATTGCATTGTGGTCGTTTGTAATGGAATAGATACCGAATACTTCAGGCCTCAACCGGAGAAAGGAACGGACCTGAGACATACATGGGGAGTTGGCCATGAGACACCATTGATAGGCAGAGTAGGGCGGCTGGATCCCATGAAGGACTATCCCGCCTTCCTGAAGGCTGCGGCAATACTGACAGGCCGGAGGCCGGATGCCCGTTTCGTGATTGCAGGCGGCGGACCGGATCAGATGCTCAACGACCTGAAAGCGCTCAGCGGTTCTTTGGGACTGAACGAACATGTATTGTGGCTAGGCCCCAGGGAGGATCTTCCTGCCATCTACAGTGCGTGCGCTTTTACCTCCTCCTCCTCCTTTGGCGAGGGATTTCCCAATGTAGTTGCTGAATCCCTGGCATGTGAAGTGCCGTGCGTTGCCACAGATGTCGGTGACTCTGCCGGGGTTGTTGGCCCGGGTGGCATAATCGTTCCGGCGAAAAATCCTGCGGCCCTGGCCAAGGCATGGGACCAGATACTCTCACTTCCGCAGGAAGAACGGCTACAGATGGGACAAAAAGGCAGAAAGCATATAATAAGGAATTTCAGCACACAACAAATGGTTCACGCTACGGAAAAGGTATTTCTGGA
>JAFDHO010000184.1:7426-9933 GCA_019308745.1 Deltaproteobacteria bacterium | reverse complement strand
TTGCCGCATTAGGATGGGGAGCGTTCTTTAGCAATCCGTATCCCAGCAAAGAAACAATGGCCCCCTCATCCGGATAATAGAATTTGATTGGTGCGTTAGGTGTCGCCTCTAACAGTGCATCAAGGCGTCGCAGATAACAACACAAAAGAATCGAAGGGCAATGACGGAGACATTCAGGGCTTCCCTTGGGCTGGGGGTCCGGCGACCTCCCTCTAATCCACGTAATAAACAGATGGTTCTGTATCGAATTCTTCGTGCAGCGGAATACCGCTTCGAGCTCTAATCAGATTTGACACCCCACTTTGAGGGTCATCCAGATCCCCGAAGATCCTGGCCTCGGTCGGACAGGCAATCACGCAGGCCGGCGTTGCTTCCCGGTCAGCGCCCGGCTTCAGGCCCTGTTCGAGACCTCCATCCACACGTTCAGCACAAAAGGTGCACTTGAGCACGGTCCCTTTCTGAAGTGGATTCAGTTCCCTTCCCTTGAGTTCATAAACGGTCAAGCCTTGTCCTTCAAAATGTTCCGAATTTTTTTCATCGTAGTAAGTTCGCTGCTGGTAGGGACAGGCTACAACACAGGCCCGGCAACCCGTGCATCTATCGTGGTCGATAAGGACGATGCCATCCTCCCGTCTATAGCTGGCGCCCGTTGGGCATACCTCAATACACGCCGCATCCTTGCAGTGATTGCACATCACAGGGTACATCACCTTGCTTACGGCCGGATATTCTCTACACTCTGTAATAAGCACCCTGTTCCACAAGACATTTCTGGGCAAAAAGTGTTCCTGCTTGCAGGCCACCATACAGCTCCAGCAGCCCACACATTTCTTTTTGTCGATGACCATTCCCCATCTGGTCATTTTTTCTCGATCCTCCTCACTCTTATCAACCACCCCTGGTTTTGAGTAGGAATTCCAGCATTGTGCCGTACTTACAAGAACGAACCCATTCGACTAATCATCAGCCTTGTACAGCCTGACCCTCGCGGCGGTCTCGATGTTCTGGCAGACCGGATCAAAGTGATCCCAATCCACTTCAAGGATGTTGTTTAACAAGCCCCCTTTTCCCTTTGCCGGATGGCCGTCAAGCCAGTGACCACTGCCATGGGTCATGGCGATGACTTCCGGATGGATTCCCTGAACGGTATGTGCCCGTGTCTTGATTCTCTGCCCGATCCTATTTTCAATATAGATCATGTCTTTGTCTTGAATGCCCTTCTTCTTTGCTGTTTGGGCATTTATACATGCATTGAAGGTGAAAGGGTTTCTCTCGCTCGCTTCCAGGAGCCATGGGAATTCCTGTGTCCCCGAAGCATTGTGCAGGATATCCCGGTAACCAAAGGCTATCATATCAAACTGTTCATCTTCTTTTTTGTTGATGATCGAAGGGAAAAAGGTGACCGGAGGGGTATACTGATCCCAATCCAGTGAAAATCCCGCTTTATCACATATGTTCTTGACCTTGTCCTTGTACTCCAGCAACCATTCATTGTATATGGATGATCGGGCTTTCACATGGGGCCGCCAGTACACTTCCTCCACCTTTTTCGGCCACCGGATGAACCCGTGCTCTTTGAACCACTCCAGACCACGTTCGGGTCCGAATCGCGTCTTCAACAGCCGGTCACTGAGATCTTGCCAGGATGTCAGTTTTTCCTCCGGGTCAATTGGAGGGGGATCGCCTACCTTGCTCAACATGCCGATAATGGTTTGATTGGCATCTTTTGTCAGTCCGAGCCTATGAAGAAGCCCCAAGTAGACTTCTCCAATGAAACGTCTCTCATGAGTGGGTTCTACCACCGCGATGTGGGGGTGGAATTCCCAATCCATCATTCCCATGGGGTAGTTGAAGTGATAACACTGATCGGCCTCAATGGCATCTGTCAACTCCAGTGGCGAAACATCCGGGAGAATTATGTCTGCAACGGCCTCGGTGGTTTCTGTGGGTACGACAGCCAGGGCCACGATGAACATTCTCTTCATGCGTTTCTCCTGGACCTCGGAATTGGCCCCGGTCATAAGCGGGTTGCAATATTGAACAAACCCCATTTCATAGGGCTCAATGCCGAACATTTCCCAGGTCTCCTCAGCATTCCGAACAAGCCCTGCGGCGGCTGATGTCACTGCCGTAAACAGATCTCGGAGGTGCGCACGTTTGGGCCACTTGGGCTTAGCATGGGGCCATACGCCTGGGAGCCCCGCGGTCCAGGCAGATGATGCAATAAAGCCGTCTTTTGAAACATAGGGACTGAAATGGGGGTTCCCGGTCTCGGGGTGCCCGAGACATCTAACTGCCCAGCCGATAGTCCCGCCCGGCACCTCACTGCTCCCGGCCAGTTGATTCAGCATGTCGATGGCCATGAATGTATGAAACCCGTTGGAATGGCCTTCAGCCCCCCTGAACTGAACCACGGCCGCAGGGCGATAGGGTAGAGTGACACCCTGTATTTTAATAGTGCTACCGATTCTGGCTTGTTCGATGAATTCGGTGGCAATACGCCTGAT
>JAFDHO010000184.1:0-7413 GCA_019308745.1 Deltaproteobacteria bacterium | reverse complement strand
TGGTCCTTCATGAACGCGAATACTGTTTGGCATTTCTCGCCCCTAACGTCAAACACCCCCTCCAGGGCTTCATCTCTGAGGGTTGGGTCATTCCATTTCTTGGCTGTCCCGCTGCTTTTGTCCCATATTGTCGGCTCCCCGTCTTCCCTGGCATACCTTCCGTCGGGCCTGATGAGGTAGCAAGCATTGGTCAGCTTCCTCAGATATTCGGTGTCATAGGTCTTGAGATCATTGGCTATGACATTCAGCATGGCAAGGGCGACGGCAAGATCAGTGGCCGGTTTGATCGGAATCCACTCCGTGGCCTTTCCGCTGTAAAAATTACACATAGGGTCAAATACCACGGCTTTCATGCCCCTTTCCCTTGCCCTGGCCGCCTTCAACATGGCGATACCGGAGGAATGTCCCGTACCCCCACCCATGTTGGACCCAAACTGAATGGTGTAGTTGCAATGATCAAAATCAGGGATTACATCCCAGGAGGCATGATTCATTCCGGAGACCAAATGTGACGCATTACCGCAATGAAGACCCATGCCATGCATGCCCCGATCGCCCCCAAAGGGGCCGCAAAACAGGTTCATGACAAAGGCATTGAGCTGGGGAAAAGACCCGGGGCCGGAACTCATTACGAACTTCCCGGGATTATCCTCGTAAAGTTTCCTGAGTCGCTCCGTAATCTCGCCAAGCGCTTCGTCCCAGGAGATTCGTTTCCATTTGGGGTCAACCCCGATGCCCTTTTCCGGATTCGTTCTTCTCAGGGGATAATTGAATCTCTTGGGGTGGTAAAGCAGTTGGAGGGCTGCTGATGATTTCGCGCATACTCCTCCCTGAGGCCCCAAGAGCGCCTCGGGGTCCCCCTCGATCTTAACGGCCACCCCGTCGACAACCCGGACCCGGATAGCACACTGGCCGTAACATCCGGTACAGACTGTTCTTATCCACTTATCCCCTTTGATCTTGCGCGTCCCCTTCATGAAGCTTCCCCTCGATGAATCCCCTTCTGTCCTTCAAGGACGTCCTTTCCCTTCCTTCATCCGTTCCTGCCTTATCGGACTTTTTCCGCAACCCCTTCAGTTTGACCCAATCGGGAACAGGGTTTGGCTTGTAATTCGGATAAAAGATCCGTTCACCCCAAATAAGTGCCCTCCTCATAAATGCAAAGCTCTGGCTTACTTCCCGGACGAGATTGTGAAACAAACTGCTCGGATGGCTCCAGGGGCACACGTTCTTGCAGATCCCGCAGGCTCTTCCTATTTTACTCCAATAGAGTCGACACTGGTCGCCATCGATATTCCACCGCCGCACTCCCCGCACTACCTCTTTGCCCCCAAAGGAAATGGCGCCTGTGGGACACCTCTCTGCACATATCTTGCATTTCGTGCAGAAATCCTGAATGCCGAAATCAACCGGTTTGTCATGGATCAAGGGCATATCCGTAGCCACGGCCCCTGGGATAAAATGGCTGCCGAACTCCTTGGTGATGATCAAACCGTGTCGGCCCTGCTCGCCCATACCAGCATCTACGAAGGTTGGTACGACAAGATAGGGGGCGTTTTCCGGCGGTAAGGCCCGCGCTGGCCACCCGCATCCGCGTACAAATTCGGCTACGATGAGGCTTACCAGGGAGCTGAAGCTTTCCTTCCAACCCCCTTCGATTACAGTAGCCTCTCCACCAAGCATTCTAGGGTTAACAGGGAATGCCATGCAAATGACATTTTCATAGTTCAGTTCCACAGGTTTCCCATAGGGCTCATTGCCGTAGTAGCTGGAGTGAAAGGTCTGAACCCATTCTTTCCTGAGTCTTGTGATCCGAACCTTTGCTGCGCCAAGGAATTGCCCGAACCCTTTGATCTTCCTGGTCATCTCCTCGGGATCGATGTCGATGCCCTCCCTGATGGACCCCTTCTTGATGGTCCCGCCCCAGGAGACGTAACGATGATCTATATCCCCCGTTACAAAGGAACTGTAACCCATTATCTTTTTTCCGAAGAATACGGCAGGGCCAAATCTGGAATTGATGGGATTCTTGGCCGCATGCCTTCGAAGCGTTTCATCCAACACTTCCCTGACCTTCTCGTCCCACTCCTCCAGTTCAGGGTGCCTGTGGTAGTAATCCTTGTATTCAGGTGAGCCTTTGATGAGATAGGTTCTTGCGTTTGGATTGTCACGCTGATCAAAGCGTTCCACTTCCCCCAGGATTTCATAGCAGGGCTGATTTGTTTCAGGCGCCGGCCTCATGGTTTGACCTCTCGCTGAAAGGGGATGTTCTGGAAAAGGGACATCTCTTCGGTCAGGGCACAATTTCGGATCGTTTGCATTTTAACTATTTATATGTTAACGATACATATACTAGCAACGATCTCTTTGTCAATGGTTTTTGTCCTAGAACCACCCGAATCCGAATACAAATCATGGGGCCGTGTCCTCATTGGAGCATCAATTGGGCCGCTATTCAAGTCCTTTTCTCAAACTCTGGCGCCGAAGGCAGAACCATCCCTTGATCTGCCCTGAGGCCCTGCAAGGATCTTATCAGACCCTCTCTCATTCGCATACAAACTCTTGATGCCACACACGCCTTTCCTTCTTTGAATGATTCATGAAACTCCCGATCAAGGTTTCTTGCGGTCGAGCTTTCGAGAATGGAGAAATCATCCGAGCGACTCAGTCGCGGCCAATGCCTGCGGTCAGTGGTATTTCCCATGAAGAAGGGCATCAAGGCATTTTGCAGACGGGGAAGGGTTCCAAGATTTGACCTTGACACGGCTATTTGATTAGCTTATTAATGATAAATATACTAATTGCTCGGGCTCTTAAATGAACTTGAAGGATAAACCGGTCGAGGAGATTCTCCCAGGAATATACAGGATTGAGATCCCTCTCCCCAAGAATCCTCTGCGGGCCCTCAATGCTTATGTGCTGAAAGGAACTGACCGAAACCTGATCATCGATACCGGCTGGAACCACGAAGACTGCATGTCCGCCATGCTGACTTGCCTAAGGAAGACCGATGTGAACTTGAGCAAGACGGATTTCTTCATAACACATCTTCATGCGGACCACATCGGCCTTGTCTCAGCATTGGCGCAGGATAATTCAACCATTTACTTCAATGAGCCCGAGGCGGATAAAGTATCAGTTAGTGCTTACTGGGAAGAATTCAGGAGGTTTGCAAGGCAAAACGGATTCCCAAAGGATGACATTCGCACAGTCTTCCGGAGGCATCCGGGATACAAATACGGCCCGAGGGGGCCCCTGTCATTTTGCCTTTTGAAGGAGAACGACAGATTAACCATCGGGGACTATATCTTCAAGTGCATTGAAACGCCCGGGCATTCCATCGGACATCTGTGTTTGTACGAGCCTTCAAAGAAACTCCTGATTTCAGGAGACCATGTTCTTCAGGATATCACACCTAACATACAACTATGGTCCGATGGTAGGAACACGTTGAAGCAATACATTAGGAGCTTAAAGAAGGTGGAGCAACTGGACGTAGACCTGGTCTTGCCGGGCCATCGAAGGATCTTCACCAATTGCAGGAAAAGGGTCCTGGAATTGAGGGCCCACCACCAGCATAGGCTAAAGGAGGTAATGTCGATCCTGGAAAACGGGGAGCTTCAAGCCTACCAGGTGGCCTCCAGGATGGCCTGGGACATCTCAGAGGCCTTTCCTTCGTGGGACGAATTCCCGCCTCCCCAAAAATGGTTTGCCACCGGCGAGGCGATCTCTCATCTCAAATACCTTGAGGAGGAAGGCCGAATCCAAAGGCGGATCTCTGAGCAGCGCATCTTTTTTTCCCTGAAATAGACCTGCGGACCTCTGCCCTGGAATACAGCCTTCCAAACAAAAGGAGGTTTTCAATGGACAATTGGGCTGACTATGCGACCGCCGGTGTCGC
This sequence comes from Deltaproteobacteria bacterium, assembly GCA_019308745.1. Taxonomy (GTDB): domain Bacteria; phylum Desulfobacterota; class DSM-4660; order Desulfatiglandales; family HGW-15; genus JAFDHO01. The sequence continues at coordinate 3,512 of JAFDHO010000184.1, read as the reverse complement.
TGTCAAGTGGCCGTATCCCATACGATATGGCGAAGAAGAGGAAATCAGTGGTGACGTCCTCGTGCTAGGTGGCGGAATAGCCGGCTGCTGGGCGGCCATAGCAGCGGCCAGAAAAGGAGCTAAGGTGATCCTTGTGGAAAGATCCGCCACAATAAGCAGCGGAGCGGGGGGACCTGGCTGCGATCACTGGAGCCTCGCCATAACCGGCAACCCTGCTTGTCCTTTGACGGCCGAAGAGGTGAGCAAGGCAATTGTGGATTCCGCCGGCGGGTATCACAACGGGATTGTTACCTACATCACAGCGAGAGAAAGCTACGAGACTCTTCTCGAACTCGAAGGAATGGGAGCCAAGATCAGGGATACCGAGAACGCATTCAAGGGTTCCCCCTTTAGGGATGAGAATACCAGGTTGTTATATGCCTACGATTATGAGAACAAGTTCACAGTAAGGGTCTGGGGAACGACCTTTAAACCAGCCCTTTACAAGGAATGCAAGCGCTTGGGTGTCACCATTCTAGATCGAGTGATGGCAACAAGCCTCCTGACCGAAGGGGGCAATGAGGGAAGCAGGGTGATCGGTGCAACAGGAATCAACGTCCGAACCGGAGGATTCATGGTATTCAAGGCCAAGGCCACGGTTTTGTGCACGGCCAGACCGACTCGCGTCTGGCATTCCACTACTGAGGAGACGGCTCTTTTCAACTCATCGCCTCCCTCCGCCGGTGGAGCAACCATGGCCTGGCGTGTCGGGGCCGAATTCACTATGATGGAGAAATCCATGCAAGCTGGAACATTGATAGTAGGACCGTGCCACGGGTCCGGCCATCCCGGAAACACATGGTTTGCTGCCACCATGGTTGACGCCAAGGGAAAGGAAATACCTTGGGTCGACAGGGACAACAACCCTCTGAAAACCGTTGAAGAACGATATCGCCCATCGCCGGGGCAAAAGTTCACACTACCCCACCATTACAGAACAAATGAATATGACTTCGTACCCCCAACCACCATGACCATTGACAAGCAACTGGAAAATGGCGAATACACCCTTCCACTGTTTGCAGACCTGACGGCCATGCCACGGGAAGAAAGAAGGGTTATCTTCGGGCTCATGGTAGGGCAAGAATCGAAAAGCAGGTCTACTTATAAATACTATTCGGAAGCAGGATTCGACCCGGACAAGGACATGCTTCAAGGCTTCCAGTTTCTTGCACCATACGCCCACGGCATCACAGGCGTGGGCAAAAGATCACCGACATATGCCTCGGCTCTTGGTTCGCGTAGCATCAGGACCTTTTATGGGGGCGGCCTCGTGGTTGACTGGGACCTGAAAACGTCCCTTGACGGCCTCTATGCAGCGGGCTGGAGTGTCTTTGCGAGCGGTGCTCATCCAGAGGCTGCCTGCACCGGGAAATACGCCGGCAGACACGCGGCCGAATTTGCCCGAAGAGTGCCCTTGGCAGATGTTTCTCAAAATCAGGTCAGGAGTGAAAAGCGACGAGTCTACGCCCCTACCCGTCGAAAGAACGGAATTGACTGGAAAGAACTCAACCACGGCATCAACAAAGTAATGCAGGTCTACTGCGGCGAACCGAAGGGCGAGGAACTCATGAAGCTTGGCCTGAAGCTGATTGATGACCTGAAATGGGAAGCAAAAACGCGGAGCACCGCAACCGATCCTCACAAGCTGTCGCGAATGATCGAAACCATGGAAATCCTCACGACGGCTGAGATGATCCTTCACGCGTGCAGGGCAAGAAAGGCAAGCAGCTATCACCTTGGATTCAAGCGGTGGGATTATCCAGCCATGGATCCTGAGGAGTGGTGTAAGTTTATCACCATCAAACGAGTGAAGGGGAGTGTCAAAGTCGGCGAACTTCCCTTTGAGTATTGGGGGCCTTTTGAGAAAAACTACGAAGCTCATTGTCTCCTATAGGAGAGTAACTTTCACGGAGGATGATCAATGAACAGGAAAAAGGCCGATGAGATCCATGTCTTTCCGAACCTGCCGAGCCCCACGAGACCAGTAGTTTTCAATCCCAACAATTGCACCGGATGCAACAAGTGTGTCAACGTCTGCATAATGGATATCCTCATTCCAAACCCTGAAAAGGGGAAGCCGCCTCTTGTCGTTTTCCCGGATGAGTGTTGGTACGACGCTTGTTGCGAATTGCACTGTCCGGAAACAGACGCGATCAGATTGAACTACCCTCTGATGTGGAAGGTCCCCTGGAAACGCAAGGAAACCGGTGAATACCACTGGGTTGGAGAAAGAAAACCTCTCCCGCCCAATCCCAAGCCACCGGCATGAGGATGTTACCATGCTGGGGCAAACTGCTTCCAGCAATGACATATCGGGTTTTCACTTTGACGTATTGTGAGGTGAGGGGCTGGCTCAGAGGGCACCTACAGATATATCGAATGGTCCATAGAAAACGAAGGAAGAGGATACCGGTTCTTGGAGTATCTTAAACGCCACGAGCAGTTTGACTTCAAGAGGGATAAGATTGAATTCCTTCCGGCAACTCGCGGAATGGCCAGTAGCACCTCTTCGGGATTGATTGTGGACGGAAATCTCGAGACGAACATAAGCGGTCTGTTCGCAGCCGGAGATGATGTTGGAGGGGTCCCATGGAAGTCTGCACCTGGTGCCTTGACCATGGGATGGCGTGCCGGCGAAATGGCTGCCAAAAGTGCCCTGGAGCGCAAGGAATTTGCTCCGATAGATAAGAACACCGTTGAGCTATTCGAGGGTCATGTCCGGCTCATGTTGGGAAGGAATGGCAATCACTGGCGGGAGATAGAACTCGCCCTTCAAAAACATCATGGACCACTATTGCGTAGATGTTCTAACGGAAGCCCTTCTGAGGCGTGGAATCCAACGACTCAAGAACCTTCGAGACAATATTGCTCTTGCGGCCGCCGATGCCCATGAGCTCATGAGGTGCGTGGAAGTAAGGTCCCTCATGACCAACGCGGATGTTATTCTGAGGGCCTCCCTGGAAAGAAAGGAGACAAGGAAACTTCCTCTCTTTAGACGGGTGGATTGCCCTGAACAGGATGACGAGAATTGGCTGGCCTTCTTGGCGCTGAAGCGTGAAGGAGAGGATTTCCATTTTCGAAAGATATTTCCCCGAAGAGAGAAACACCGCGGCCAAAGCACCGGTTAGGGACCGACCTTACTAGGGGCCCTCGAACGGATTCACAGGGAAGGGGCTAGTTTTCGATCTCCTTGTTGCCTAGTTTCTGACAGCGGGATAGAGCATGCCTCTTGAAACGCCCACTATTATCCCTAGCGCACTCCTGGCGTCCTTTACGGCATTCGTTGTCCGAAAACCTTCTTCAATTTTCTAGCCTGAAAGGAGGAAAACATGAGAAAGGCTGACTTACTAATAAGATCATAATTAATTAGACATCAGACAAGAGTATACGAACACTCCGGGTGCCGAAAAAATGATTTCACGATGGACGGTAGTTTTTGCAATTTTCGAAGTTGGCCGAGGACCATACTT
>JAFDHO010000414.1:1359-2244 GCA_019308745.1 Deltaproteobacteria bacterium | reverse complement strand
ATCTCGTCCATCGAAGCTTCGCCGCCCTTCGCCACCTGTTTCACCTCATCGGCCAACATAAGCCCAAGTCCTAAAACAAGGTAGCGGGGATCAACCACCCATTGACCGTTTTCTTTCTGAAGCACCCTTCCTATCCGCAGCTTTTCCAACAAAGCCTTACCATTGCCATATGGCTCAAGCTCTCCATGTATGTCCACTCGCTTTAGGACTCCTTGGTGCAGCCAGCGCGCACTGAGGCTGCGGATGAGCTCCTGGAATTCTTCATTGGTCAGCAATTCCTTACAACCAAGTTTGCGCGACATTTGGTCACGCCAGTCTTCGTAGATCAAGCGTTCTACTGTAACCTCACCCTCTACAGACAATCGGTCCCGGAGCTTTACCGTCAAATCGAAGTACCGGGGTTTTTTAAGTAATGGTAATAAGTTATTATCAAATACTTCCTTCTGATATCCATACTGGGTCAGGGCCTGTGTGAGTTCGTATTCGTCGTAAGGTTCGAGGATCCAGGTAACGCAATTTCCTCCCTCAGAATGAAGTCGTTCCTCCCAGAATAGGGTCCGACAGGTCATGAGAACGGACACCCTTTCAGCAAACGGTTCAACTTCCAGGCGAGCGAGAAACAATTTCCATTCGAATCCAGGGCGCTCGTTGACTCCATCCAAAACCAGCAAGAAAGCTGGATTGGATGTTGAAGGGGAGTCAAGCCAACGGTTAAGACGCCGACTCCAGTAGTTGCTACGTGCCTCTCCAATCTGCCACTGAAGTGCCTCTATTGTTATCTCCATTGGTTCTGCTTTACTTAGACGAATGGAAGGCAAAAGTAGCACCGGAGGAAAATCTCCTTGCAGGAATTTGTCAGCCAGCCAATCCGCAACAACCCAGGAT
>JAFDHO010000414.1:0-1342 GCA_019308745.1 Deltaproteobacteria bacterium | reverse complement strand
CCAGGATTTTCCATCTCCCTCCTCACCTAGAATCACCAATGACTTTCGCTCCTTTGGCCACGAATCCCACCAATCGTCTAAAACTTGCAGTGCGCGACTTCGTTTGACGAGTTTGCGTTCCGGGGCGCGTATGGCAAAATCCTGGGCAAAATCAGCAATCGACTCTTTTGGAAGCTTGAACCGTTTTGACAACCATTCGTTTTGTTTTGTTCGCCAATGGGCATAGCCGATTGTGTCGTGCATTAGTGCTGCCTGCAGCCAATTTCTGGAATCTGAGCACTCGTCACGACATGACAAATCGGATAGGTATCCCTCAACTTCCTTTGCTTGCGAATTGGAGATCATCGGTTGGTTGGTCTGCAAATGATCGGCTACGATTTCCGGGGCGCTCGAGCAGATGGCAAGAAGCAAACTTGATTCTCCGCCTTCAGCGTCTATTGCAAAGTACGATATTCCATACTGATCAGAAGCACTCTGTAAATCACGATGGTGTTGCTCACCCAACCGCTTAGTGGTCACCACAATCCAGATGTCCGGTGGTGTAATACTTTTCGCAGCCCGTAGGAACTTTACGAGCAGCTCATCGCTACCAAGAGGAGTGCCTTCTTCGTAGCGCTTACATTCAACGGCAACAAAGTTGCCGATATAACTGTCGCTCGCCATATCTCTACCTTCCTGTCGACCGGAGAGGGAAAGGAAGAATCGCTGTGAAGTAATTTTTTCCAGCAGCTTACGCACCAAACCTTCAAAGCCGGTTTCTCCGGTGGCCTTCTGCAACCATAAGATCTGAAGAAATTGCTGAAAATCCATAAATTTGTTTCCTTTATTTCTAATGAGCGAGGATAGTTTCTTGCTGATTTGATTGATGGAAACTTGAAAGCAGATACCTTTTCGAAAGGCTTGTCCTAAAAAAAAGGATTCGTAAAAACTTCAGATTCACGCCGTCAGCGGCTTCTCTTCTTTTTCTCCTCTTCTTCTCATACCTGTTCAGCAGGCTCTCTGCCTCCGCTCGAATCTCATCTTGGAGGGATTCCGGTTCGAGGGCCAGCGCATGGGAGCCGCAGCTCATAACCCAGAACTTGATCTCATCGGTCCCGGCCACCTCGGCCTCGAAAATAATGGAGCCGCATCCAGTGTATGTATCTCCTGACTTTCATGCCAGATCTGTCCTTGATATAATCCGCCCTATCCAAGGGAAACTATTTCTTGGTTTTTATGGGCTCGCCATGAAAGTCACCTAAGCTGCGCATGATGTCTATTTATTATACTTGGGGGCGTTCCTTTTGATGACGTTCGTTTCCTTTTTACGAGCATCCTCAATGCTACTGAATTGCTCAATCCT
>JAFDHO010000030.1 GCA_019308745.1 Deltaproteobacteria bacterium | reverse complement strand
TTTCCCCTTTACCCGGTCCGAGGATGATTTTAAGTGGCTAAAGTGTTGCACAAGCAAAAAGTTTCATTTTCGTTCACTCCGGGCCTATTTCTTGGCCCGGCGGCGGCGCTGAATACTAACCGGAAATGATTAAGAAATAATAGAAAAAAGGAGGTTTTCTAATGGGAAAAGTGAAACTTGTTGATTTGAGTCATCCCTTCGGGGATAAATGCCCCTTGTGGCCCTATTTTCAGGATGTCAAGATCGAGCGCATGCACTACCATGCGAAATCCGGCGTGCTCTCGCAGGTCATCACGACCACCATGCACTGCACGACCCACGCGGACTCTCCGGCACACGTCTTTGAAGGGGGAATGTACACGGCCGACATTCCCCTGGACAGATATTACGGTACAGGAGTTGTTGTGGACATCCCCAAGAAGAAATGGGAGGTGATCACACCGGAGGATCTGGAAAATGCGCGCCCCAAGATTGAAAAGGACGATATCGTTATCGTCCACACGGGCTGGTACAAGAAATACTCCGACAGTGTTGAGTACTTCTGTTACTCCCCGGGGCTTTACAGGGAAGCGGGGGAGTGGTTTGTTGAAAGGGGAGTGAAGGCCGTGGGCGTGGACCAGCAGGCACTGGACCACCCGTTGGCAACTGCGATCGGGCCTCACGGCCCCGGACCCTTGCGACCCGACATCTGTGAGGAGTACAAGAGGGAAACCGGGCGCGATGTCCTGGAGGATTTCCCGGAGTGGGAGCCTTGTCATAACGTGCTGCTGAGAAACGGCATCATGGGGTACGAAAACGTGGGAGGAGACCTTGATCAGGTAGTAGGGAAGAGGGTGACTATCGCGGGTTTTCCGATCAGATGGGAAAAGGGCGACGGCTCCATCGTTCGGCTCGTGGCCATAGTGGACGAGGGGGACCAGTAAGAAAGACTTTAAGTTCAGAAGTGGAGGTACAGTATCATGAAAAAGGTAGAGTTAAAGGATGTAAAGCCCTACGATGCACCGGGACATTTCAACATGACGGCCTTGAGGCTCCATGGAAAGGAGGAGAGCGGCGCCAAGAGATTCTGGATGGGGCTTTCCCATTTCCTGCCCCAGGGCGGGGCAGAGTTTGGTGCGACTGATACGGAGAAGATCTACTTTGTCCTGGAGGGGGAAGTCACCATAAAGACAGAGAAGGAGGAGATCGTCCTCAAACCGTGGGATTCCATTTACATTGGTCCCAATGAAGGAAGGGCGATCATCAATAATACCAACAAGCCCGCCAGCATGTTGGTGGTAATCAATTACCCGGACTAGGGCTTTTTTCGGTACCTGCAAAGCATGGGCATCCCCTGAACATGTCGGCAAGGGGAGGCTTGAGACTCCCTGTCATAGAAAGAGGGAAGAAATCGCTGGCGGAAGCGGGAGGTGTCCCTTACGCGGGGCTCGAATCGCATACGGGGGTTGCAAACCATTAATCTTATGAAAGGAAGTTATTTGACATGCGTAAAGTCATCATTACCGCAGCTTTGACTGGGAACATACATACACCGTCGATGTCTCCCTATCTGCCGATTACTCCGCAGCAGCTCATAGAGGAAGCTGTGAGGTGTGAGCAGGCAGGGGCAACGGTGGTGCACGTGCATGCGCGGGATCCCAGGGACGGAAGACCAACCACGGACATAGAGATTTACAGGGAGATACTTACCGGAATAAAGGCAAAGACGAATCTTGTCGTTACGGTGACCACGGGCGGGACCGCTACCATGACGCCGGAGCAAAGGATAGCCGTGGTAAGGGAACTCAGGCCGGAAATGGCCACCTTCAACGCGGGATCCATGAACTTTGCCCTTTATCCGGTGTTGAACAAGTACAAGGATTTCAAATACGAGTGGGAGAAAGACTTCCTCGCATCTACGGAAGGATTCATCTTTCCCAATACCTTCACGTCATTGAAGGTGTTTTGTAAGACCATGAATGACGTGAACACACAACCGGAGCTGGAGATCTATGACGTGGGGCACATCACAAACCTCAAACAAGTCATGGACGAGGGGCTCTTGAAAAGGCCCATATACCTTCAATTTGTGCTGGGGATCCTGGGAGGGATTCAGGCTAGCGTGGGAAACCTGGTTCATCTTGTGAATACTGCTCGGCAGACCTTCGGAGACTTTCAGTGGTCTGTCTGCGCAGCAGGAAGACACTCCTTCACCATGGGTGTGGTAAACATGGTGATGGGCGGAAACATGAGGGTTGGACTTGAAGACAACCTGTACATAGGTAAGGGTGAATTGGCCAAGAGCAATGCAGAGCACGTGGAAAAGGCCATAAGATTCGCCAGGGAACTTGGGTTGGAGGCCGCGACACCGGACGAGGCCAGACAGACGTTGAATCTGAAGGGTTTAGACAAAGTCAACTTCTAGCATAAGATTGTCGGCTTCGGGAAAACGCCAATTTCCGCGTGTTCATCAGGCTCCATGCGCGTATTGTGATGTCGTAAACATTGTAAGGGCCGGGAAGCTTTCGGAAGGGGATATTGCTGGATGTAGGATTACGGAAGATTCATTCCTGGAAAAGGAGGCAAGAAGATGGCAACAAAAAAGGGTGTGGATTTGCTCAAAGATCTGTTTGATGTCAGCGGCAAGGTCGCACTCATAACGGGCGCTACGGGGGGCTTTGGAAGGGCGTCCGCTATGGGCCTGGCCATGGCTGGTGCCAAGGTTATGGCGACCGGCAGAACCGATGATAAACTGAAGGCCTTGGTGGAAGACATCGAAAAGGAAGGGGGCGTGGCTGCCTGCTCCGCCGGATCGCCCGTAGATCACGAAGACGTGAAAAGGGTGGTAAAGGACACGGTGGAGCGATTCGGGGGCATAGACATATTGATTACGGCAGCGGGTGTCAACAAGCCGAGTCCCATTGTGGAGCAGCCAGTGGGAGAGTGGGAGATGATCATGGATGTGAATGTCAAGGGGACATGGCTCTATTGTAAGGAAGTGGGCAAAGTGATGATTGACCAGGGACGGGGAGGTAAGGTAATCCTCCTCTCTTCCACGAGGGGGATGTTGGGCATGGCGAACTATACGGGCTATAGTCCGTCAAAGGGGGCAATATCCCTGTTGACGAAGTCTCTGGGATGTGAGTGGGGCCCTCACAAGATCAATGTGAATGCCATCGCGCCGACCGTGTTCCGCACGGCCCTGACCCAGTGGATGTTCGACGATAATGAGTTCTACAAGAATTTCCTGAAGCGCATTCCCATTGGGAGACTGGGGGAGCCCGAAGATTTCCTGGGGACGGTGATCTTCCTCTCTTCCAGGGCCTCTGATTTTATGACAGGGGCCGTTCTTTACGTGGATGGCGGATACACTGCGGGGTAAGGGCCATGACATCAGAGAAGGGAAAAATAGCTGTTATAGGCGCGGGCCTGATGGGTCACGGCCTCGCCCAGATCTTCGCGGTTTACGGTTGCACTGTCGGCCTCATGGATGTCAAAGAGGGACTTCTTGACAGGGCCAGGGAAAACATGAGGAATAACCTGACACTCATGGCTCAGAAAGGAATAGGCAGACTTGAGGACGTTGAGCCGGCCATAGGGAGGGTGGTTCCCACAACTGATTTGAAAGAGGCTGCCAAAGGCGCGGGGTTCGTGGTGGAAGCGGTCAACGAGAACCCGAAACTGAAACAGGAGATATTCAGGCAACTGGACGAATTGTGCCCTGCTGACGCCATTCTCGCCACCAATACCTCGGTAATCAGTATAACGGAGATCGCCCAAAAAGCGCGTGTGAGGGAGCGTATCCTTGGAACCCACTTCTGGAACCCCCCCTACCTGATTCCCCTGGTGGAAGTTATCAGGGGAAGGGATACTTCCGAGGAGGCGATGGAGAAGACCATGAAACTCCTCACGGACGTCGGCAAGCATCCGGTCAGGGTCAACAAGGACGTCCCGGGCTTTGTGGGAAACAGGCTCCAACACGCATTATGGAGAGAGGCCATATCCATCGTTGAAAGGGGCATAGCAGACGCGGCCACAGTGGACGAATGTGTCAAGTACGGGTTTGGCCTGAGGCTTCCGGTATTGGGACCCATGGAAAATGCGGACATGGTGGGAACGGATTTGGTCCTTGCCATCCATGACTATATCCTGAAACACCTTGAGAGTTCTCCGGACCCATCCCCCCTGCTGAAGGAGAAGGTCCGCAATGGCGAACTGGGTTTCAAGACCGGCCGGGGATTCCAGGAATGGAGTCCCGAAGAAGTCGAGAGGTCCAGGAAGAGGCTTCAAGAGCATCTCCTGGAGGTGACAAAGGGGATCGATACCTGAAATGGGATATCAACAAGACTTCCCATATATCGGGATCATAAGGATTTCTATGAGGCAGTGGTTTGTTATAGATGGTATATCTCTTTTTGAAAGTTCCAAAAGGAGGGAAAAGGGAAAGGAAGCAACTTAATGGAGGGGGTACATGGCCTTTGAAAGGACACAGTTCTCAATAGTTCTCTATGCTATAGACAAAATGATAAAGCGCGTCGCAAAGAGGCATCCTTCTTTCAGGGAACGTCTCAAGGAAAAGAATTTCACGGCGCAAATAAAGGTCAAGGACAATTCCGCGGGAAGGTATTTCACATTCAGGGATGGATCGGTCACCTCTAAGAGCGGGATCCACGCCAATCCGGACATCACGATAATCTACAGAAATGCCGTGTTGGCCGCGAGGCTCATGAAACCGGGCAGAGATCAGCTCGAGCAGATCAGTGCCATGAAGAATTTTCAACTCGGGCTTGAGGGCCCGGACGAGTTGACCTCCTGGTTCATGGAGACCCTCAGTCTCCTGCTCACAGCAGGACTGGAATACGGAACGGACATGGGGGGCGGGGTCAAGAGATACACCAGCAACACCAACGGAGGCCCGGTCTTTGTATACGTAAAGGACAACAGGATCATAAGGATTACGCCCATAGATTTCGATGAGAGAGACGCCCGGCCTTGGACCATCAAGGCGAGGGGAAGATCCTTCACTCCTCCCCGCAAGACAACGGTTTCGCCCCACACCCTGGCCTGGAAATCCATGATCTACTCCAAGGATAGGTTACTCTATCCCATGAAGAGGGTGGACTTCGATCCATCAGGCAAGAGGAACTGCGGGAACAGGGGAATCTCAGGTTACGAGAGGATAACCTGGGAGGAGGCCCTCGACATGGTGGCCGAAGAAATCAAGAGGGTGAAACGGGAATACGGCCCCGGTGCCATCCTGAACGGCAGCGGTTCTCACCACACCTGGGGCATCCTGGGGTACTGGTTGAGTGCAAGGATCAGGTTTTTCAACTCCATCGGGTTTACTCCCGTGGTGCACAACCCTGACAGCTGGGAAGGATGGTACTGGGGGGCCATGCATCATTGGGGTCACAGCATGCGCCTGGGAGGGGGAGAGACCTACGGCACGGTCGAGGATTGCGTGAAGAACTGTGAAATGGTGGTCTTTTGGTCCAGCGATCCCGAGGCTACCAGCGGCGTCTACGGTGCCTTTGAAGGCACCATTCGCCGCCAATGGTTGAAAGAACTGGGGATCAAAATGGTCCACATAGACCCCTATTACAACCACACGGCCGCCCTCCTTGGAGGTAAATGGTTGGCCCCGAGGCCGGCAACGGGCAACGCATTGGCCCTTGCGATCGCCTATGTCTGGATCACCGAAGGCCTTTACGACAAGGACTACGTGAAAGAGAGGACAGTGGGGTTCGAAAAATGGAGGGACTATATCCTCGGGAAGGAAGACGGTGTCCCCAAGACGCCGGAGTGGCAGGAAGGGGAATCGGGGATTCCTGCAAAAGATGTCAGAGCCCTGGCAAGGGAATGGGGGACAAAGAGGACCTATCTTGCTGCTGGCGGGATCATTGGATTCGGGAGCGCCTGCCGCTGTGCAACGGGAAATGAGTGGGCTCGATCCATGGTTTGTCTCATGGCAATGCAGGGGCTTGGTAAGCCCGGTATCAACATGGGTTGCATGCAACAGGGCACACCGGTGGATACAAGTTTCTTTTTTCCGGGTTACGCAGAGGGAGGCCTTTCCGGGGACCTGGAGGGCACGGCATTAGCCGTAAACCTGTATCAGCGGATGCCGCAACTGGCCACCGTCAACACGGTTTATCAGAGGGTTCCAAGGCTGAGGATACCCGAAGCCATACTGGAGGGGGAGTGTGAAGGATACCCCACGGATCCAAAGACCATTGAGGGACAGTTCTTGAAGTTCGAATATCCGGCTCCAGGATATGCTTCCGTGAAGTTGTATTACAAGTACGGGGGGTCACACTTTGGTACCATGTCGGATACGAATCGCTACGCACGGGCTTACAGGTCGGATAATCTGGAATGTGTGGTAAACCAGTCCATATGGTTCGAAGGAGAGGCAAGGTTTGCGGATATTGTGCTCCCGGCCTGTACGAGTTTCGAGAGGTGGGATATCAGCGAATTTGCCAATTGCGGGGGCTACATCCAGCACAGCTTCACACAATGCAATCACCGGGTGGCGGTCCTACAACACAAGTGCATCGAGCCCCTGGGGGAGTCCAAGTCTGATTTTCAGATCTTTCTGGAAATAGCCAAGAGGCTTGGGCTTTCGGCCCCCTTTTCCGAGGGGGTCACCGAACTTGACTGGTGTAAGCGGCTCTTTGACGCAACAGACCTGCCAAAGCATATATCTTGGAAGGAGTTTCTAAGGAAGGGATATTTTGTCATCCCTCCTCCTCCCGAGGAGCTGAGAGACCCGGTATCCTATCGATGGTTCGCCGAGGGCAGGCCGAAGGACACACCGGAACTTGCTCCACTGCCGGCGGACTACACGGAGAAGTTCGGAATGGGGCTTCAGACCCAATCGGGAAAGATCGAGTTTGAATGCTCCAGCCTTAAACGCTTTGACCCCGAAGATCCGGAGAGGCCGCCTATCAGCAAGTATATCCCCTCATGGGAAGGTCATCATAGCAAAGATCTCTACGATAGGTACCCCCTGCAGATGATCTCCCCCCATCCCCGTTTTAGCTTTCACACCATGGGAGACGGAAAGGACAGCACGATCAACGACATCAAAGACCACCGGGTGCTGGTTAACGGATACTATTACTGGATCATAAGAATCAACCCCAAAGACGCAGAGAAAAGGAGGATAGGGCACAACGATCTTGTCAAGGTCTTCAATGACAGGGGGGCCGTGATCTGTGCGGCCCAGGTCACGGAGAGGGTTCCTCCAGGCACTGTCCATTCCTATGAATCCTCTGCCAACTATGACCCCTTGGGAGAACCCGGGTCTTCCGTGGATCGGGGGGGGTGTATCAACCAGTTGACCCCGAGCAGGACGATGATAAGAAAATCCCACGCCATGGCAGCAAATTCCTGCCTTGTGGAGGTGGAAAAATGGGAAATGGCGGAGGGCTCAGAATGAACGGCTGGTATATGATAATAGACGTGGAAAAGTGCGAGGACTGCAACAACTGCTTCTTGTCCTGCAAGGACGAATTTGTGGGAAATGAGTGGCCGGGCTATTCGGCTTCTCAAACCCTTCACGGACAACGATGGATGGATATCAAGCGAAAGGAGAGGGGGCAATTCCCTCTCATAGATGTGGCGTATCTCCCCGTTCCTTGCATGCACTGTGAGAGTGCGCCCTGTATCAGGGCCTCGAAGGGCGGGGCAGTCTACAAGAGGGATGACGGGATCGTCATCATTGACCCGGACAGGGCCAAAGGCCAGAGGGATATCCCGAAGTCCTGCCCCTACGGCGCCATATGGTGGAACGATGAAAGGGACATCCCCCAGAAATGCACCTTTTGTGCCCACCTCCTGGACGGTGGCTGGAAGGAACCGAGGTGTGTTCAGGCATGCCCGACCGGGGCCTTGAAGGCATTCAAGGCGGGTGAGGAGGAGGTGGAAAAGCTCATTGAGAGGGAAGGACTGGAGCCCTTCCACCCTGAATACCGAACCAGTCCGAGGGTGCTCTACAAAAACCTCTATCGCTATTCTCGATGCTTCATAGGGGGCAGCGTTGCCTTTGAAAAGGACGGAGTGGTCGATTGTGCAGAAGGGGCGCGGGTTCTATTGAGACAAGGGCGAGGAAATCACCAGGAGACAAGGACAGATAACTACGGAGACTTCAAGATCGATAATCTGGAAGAAGGCAGCGGCAACTACACCATCGAAATAACATATAAGGATTGTCAGAAGAAGATCATCGAGGTTGAACTGCAAGGGAGTCTAAACCTCGGGACCATCATGCTGCAGGGTGGATGAGGAACGAAGTGGGTATCGGTGGATGGGATGTCTCCCGCTTGATCAGGAACAATCAGGGGACATGGTAGCCGTTGGGAAAACCGGAGGAGAGATCCATGGGAAGAACGACCCCCAATCATCAAATTGAGGGCGGAAGCAAGGGGGCGAAAGTTGGAAATCCGGATATCGAGGTTCGGCACACCATATGTTCCATTTGTAATCCCGGATCCCATTGCGGCATAGACGCTTACGTGAAGGACGGCGTTATCATAAAGGTGGAGGGAACCAAGAGCCACCCCCACAGCGCGGGAACGCTTTGCCCAAAGGGAGCGGCGAGCCGGCAGTACATATACCACAAGGATCGCCTGAAGACCCCGCTCCTGAGGACGGGCGAGCAGGGCTCAGGCCGGTTTGAACCCATATCCTGGGATGAGGCCATGGACAGGATCGGGGAGACATTGAACAGGATCAAGGAGGAGTCGGGACCCGAAACCGTGGCCTTTTACGTGGGCTATTCCAAATGGATGAGACCTTTTGTGAAGAGACTGGCCCATAGCTTTGGCTCGCCCAATTACTGCACGGAATCAAGCACCTGTCACACGGCCACCGTTGTCGCATCAGAATTGACCTATGGCGGTTTCGGGGACCCGGAAATTGGGAAGACCAGGTGCTTGCTGGTGTGGAGCAAGAATCCCTTTTATTCTAACCCGTCGGCGATTCGCAGGCTTCTGGATGCCCGGGAGAGGGGAATGAAGATTATCGAGGTGGGACCATTGATCACCCCCCTGACGGCCCATGCCGACATCCACCTCCGCATACGCCCTGGAACGTCCGGGGCCCTGGCGCACGGAATGGCCAATGTGATCATAGAAGAGGAACTCTTTGACATGGACTTCGTGGAAAACTGGACCCTGGGCTTTGAAGAGTATCGGGCCTACGTGCAACAATTCAGTCCGGAGGAGACGGAGAAGGTCACGGGGGTTTCTTCCCGGCTCATAAGGGAGGCTGCCAGGCTTTATGCCACCACGAAACCTGCGGCCCTGATGACAAGTGCCAGCCCCACGGTGCATCATACGAACGGGGTCCAGAACCACAGAGCCTTGATAGCCCTGGTGGGTCTCACCGGAAACTTTGATCGGGAAGGGGGGAACGTGGTCAGCCCAGACACGTATCTCTACATGTCAGCAGGGGTCGGCAGCCGCCAGTACGAGTACGAACAGTCGAGACCGTGGTCGGAGATGGCCCCCAGGATGGCGCAAGACAAGTACCCTATCTGGTCGGGAATGATAGCCGAGGCCCAAGCCATGCACCTGCCTTTTCAAATTCAAAACCCGGAGCCTTACCCAATACGTGGCCTCGTGGCCTTTGGAATGAATTACCGTATGTGGCCCGGTTCTGATTTCATGCTCCAGAGTCTCAAGAAGTTGGATTTCATGGTCAATGTGGACCTCTTTATGACCGACACGTGCAAGGTGGCCGACATTGTGCTCCCCGCATGCACCTCCTTTGAGAGGAGCGAACTGAAGTTCTATCCGGAGAAGTATGTCATGTGGACTACCCCGGTGATCAAGCCCCTGGGGGAGTCCAGATCCGATGCGGACATCATCTTCGACCTGGCAAAGAGAATTGCCCCGGATGATCCATTGATGCAGCAAGGCTACGAGGCCAATGTTGATTGGATCCTCGAGCCGACGGGGATCAGGCTGGAGGAGCTCAAAGGTCATCCCAAGGGAATGATGCTCAAGGACGTACCAAAGATCCGTTACAAGAAGTATGAGGAGAGAGGCTTTCCCACCCCCTCTGGAAAGATGGAGTTTGCCTCCACAATATTGAAAGAGGAGGATCTGGATCCCTTGCCCACTTTTCGGGAATCACGGCTGAGCCTCGTTTCCACCCCCGAGTTGTGCTCAGACTACCCCTTGATACTCACAACAGGGGCCAGGCTGCCCATGTTCATTCACTCCAGGACCTTTAGGCTCCCCTGGACCAAGAGACTTAGGCCGGAGCCCATGCTGGATATCAACCCGAGGGATGCGAAGGAGAGGAACCTGTCCCAGGGGGATGAAGTCCTCTTGTCAACTCCCAGGAATTCCGTGAGGGTCAAGGCAAACATTACCGAGATGGTTCCGCCCGGTGTGATAAACATCTTTCACGGCTACAGCGAGCCCGAAGTCAACAGGCTGATTGATCCGGATTATCTGGATCCCATCTCCGGTTTCCCCGGGTTCAAATCGCTCATCTGCCAGGTGGAGAAAGCAATGAGAACAGGAGAAAGGCATAAATGAGAAGAATCGATTTTGAGGCACACTTCTACACAGAGGACTATCTGAAGGCATTGAGGGGAAACAGGGACTATCCCCGTATCAGAGAAGACAAGACAATCGGGGGTCACCGGCTCTGGTATTTCGCGGAAGTGGGACAGCCCTTTCCCGAGACCCTCATGGGAAAACTCCTGGACTTGGGGGAAGGCAGGCTCTCTGTCATGGATGAATGCGGAGTGGACATGCAGGTGCTCAGTCTATCAGCACCAGGGATCGAGCAACTGGAGCCGGAGGCCGGAATGGCCCTGGCAAGAAGGAGCAACGATGCCCTGGCCGAAGTCATCAAGAGATATCCGGGGAGGTTCATGGGTTTTGTCGCGCTCAATCCAAAGGATCCCGAAGGGGCCGCCGACGAGCTTGAAAGGGCGGTAACCGAGCTCGGCTTTGTGGGATGGAACACCCATTCTAATTACGGGGACAGTTACCTCGATGATATCAGGTACCGGCCAATTCTGGAGCGGGCCGAGAAGTTAGCCGCTCCTATCTATCTCCATCCCACCATCCCCGCCATTGAGGCGCTGAGGGCCTACGGGCTTTCCCTTGCCGGACCTGCCTTCGGGTTCGGGTTTGAGACGGCCATGTGCATGTTGAGACTCATTTTGGGTGGCACGTTCGACAGGTATCCGCGGCTTACCTTCATACTCGGACACTTCGGGGAAGCACTGCCATTTCTCCTGAAAAGAATAGACTGGGGGTACCTCAAGTCCTTTGATCCAGGGACAGGTCCTGGCCTTGAAAGGACGCCAAGCGAATATCTGAGGGATAACGTATTCGTGACGACGAGCGGCCGGTTCTCCAGGGCGGCCTTCATGTGTACCAGGGAAGAGATGGGCATTGACAGGATACTCCTGGGCACGGATTACCCCTATGAAGATACCCGGGAATCCATGCAGTTCGTAGAGGGTCTGCCCATCAGCAAGGAGGAGAAGGACAAGATATACTGTGAGAATGCCCGGAGTAAGGGGTTGGTCCGCATCTGATCGGGAACAAAAGACAGATACCGAGTCAGATGGCGGTCTCGATAATCATCGTGGCACAAGGTTCCAAAAACGTTAACATTTACGAGGAGGGGATTATGAGAACGTTATTCTGCAAACCGGTTTTAGCCCTTGTTGTGCCCTTGGTTTTCTTATCGTTTCTATTCTCCGGGTTGGCATTTGCCTACAGCGAGCAGGATCCTATGGTGCTCAAGTGCGGCATCGACAATCCCCCGGGCGACATGAAGGCAAGGACCATCAAAAGGCTTGGTGATTTTGTGCAGGAGAAGACCAACGGCAGGGTCGTTTTCAAATACTTCTATGGGACTTCTCTCATCAAGAAGCCCCAGTTCGTTGATGCTGTTGGCAGGGGTATCGCCGATATCTCAACAGGCCCAGTATCCTTTGTCACGGGCAAGATCCCCGAACTGAGCATCTTTGAGATATACGGGGCCTACAGGCTGGACAAATTTCTGGACATGCAGGAAGCCGTTATGCCGAAAATGACCGAGCTGTTTGAAAAGAAGAACATCCATCCCCTTTTCATCCAGTACAGCGGCTCTTGTATCTTTCCCCACAAGAGGAAATTTCTCAAGCGTCCCTCTGATTGGAAGGGTGAGAAGATGAGGCTGGCCGGTCGATGGCAGTCAACCCTAGGGAAAAAATGGGGAGCGAGCCCCATATTCCTCCCACCAGTAGAGCTTTATCTGGCCCTCCAGAGGGGAGTTATTGACGGATACATGTTGATCTGGGACATCGTCTATGGACTGAAGCTCTATGAAGTCGCCCCCTTCATTGTTGACACGGGTTTCAGCAACAATGCCGAGGTGGTGACCATGAACTTGAAGAAATGGAGGGCATTGACCGATGAGGATAGGGGTATTTTTCTGCAGGGGATAAGAGATATCAAGCCGTGGACCTACCGGGAGACCCTGAAGTACTATGATTTCCTCAAGAAAGATATCATCTCCAAGGGAGGCAAGATCTACAAACTCTCTCCGGAGGAAAAAGCCCTTTATCTGAAAGATGCCCATGCACTCTACCCGGAAGTAAGAAAGATAGCAGGAACAATAGGCAACAGGTTCATAGATATACTGGAGCCCTATAGGGACAGGTAATCAGAACCGATGAAGGCCATCAGGGCTTTACGCGTGTCAGATCCCTGGTGGCCTCCATTTCACTCGCCTTCGCCAGGATGCCCCCGGTCCATGCCGGAGGGACTTCACTCCTATGGGATTATGATATGGAAGAAGAAACCCGTTCGATTCGACAAACCGTCACGAGACTCAACAGCCTATGTGCCTCACTGGCAGGTCTTATTCTTCTCTTTATCACTATCGCAATATTCATTGACGTCATTCTGAGATACTTCTTCAACAGACCAAGCATATGGGTTACTGAGATCTCAACCTACCTTTTCCTGTATATTATCTTTCTCGGGACAGCCTACGCCCTACAACAAGGGATGCATATCAGGGTGACTTTCCTGGTGGATGTGTTCGGGCGGAAAATAGGGCGGGCCGCCAATATCCTGACCTCTACCCTGGCCACGATATTTACCCTGGTCCTTTTGTGGCAGGCATCAGTGATGACCTGGACCGCCTTCAAGGAACACTGGACCTCTCCTACCATGCTGAACGCACCCTTCGCATACATATATGTGGTCATGGTGCTAGGCTCCTTCTTCCTGTTCCTCACATTTCTTACAGAGACCATTAACCTTCTTTGTGGTAAAGTCCGGGCCAGGCCTGAATGAAAACGGAGTAGGAGCCGTGGACGTAAGCACCATAGCGATCCTGTTGATTCTCCTGCTGATCCTTTTACTTGCCCTGGGAACGCCCATATCATTTGGACTGGGATTCCTGGGGCTTGCCGGTATCGTATGCTTCCTGGACTTGGGAAACCTTTACCAGATAGCCGAAATAGCAGCAACAACGGGGACAAATCTCTTCATGATAACCTTGCCTCTCTTCATCCTCATGGCAGAGATAGTCTCTTTCTCCGGTATTGGAGACGATATCTATACGGCGGCCCATGACTGGTTGAGCTGGCTTCCGGGCGGTCTGGCAATAAGTAGCATAGTCACATGCACGGGCTTTGCGGCCATTAGCGGATCAAGCCCTGCCACAGCTGCCACCATTGGTCTGGTTTCCATCCCTGAGATGATAAAAAGGGGATACAACAGAAGACTTGCAGTGGGTTCAATCGCCGTCGGGGGCACCCTTGGAATATTGATCCCGCCCAGCATAACAATGATCATCTATGGTTTCATTACCGAGGTGTCCATCGGGAAGCTCTTTATTGCAGGCATCATTCCCGGGCTTATCCTGGCCTTTATCCTGTGTCTCTCCATTGCTCTGGCCGTAAAGGCCCGGCCCGGCCTTGCCCCGGCCACAAAGGGTGTGAGCTGGTCAAAGAGGTTCTCCTCTCTCAAGCGAGTATGGGCATTCCTGTTCCTTGCCATCAGCATAATAGGGTCCATCTATGCCGGGATCGCGACTCCCACGGAATCCGCCGCAATCGGTGCGACACTTTCTCTCGGCATTGCGATTATTTACAGGCGACTCACAGTCAACGCAATGCACGAGGCCTTGAAAAGGACAGTTGCCGTTACTTCCATGATCATGTTCCTGGTCATAGGGGGGAATGTCCTTGCCTTTCTGCTGTCAAGCCTGGGGATCCCCCAGTTCGTCACGGAAGGAATCATATCCCTCAATATATCCAAGTGGTCGGTGATGATCATCATCAACATCATCCTCCTCCTCATGGGATGCCTGCTTGATCCCATGGCCATCATGGTTATTTCCCTTCCCATACTCTTCCCGATCGTGACCCAGCTGGGCTTCGACCCCGTGTGGTTCGGCATTGTGGTAACCATCAACGTAGAAATGGGCATGATCACGCCGCCCGTAGGCTTGAACCTCTTCATACTGAAGGGGTCGGTTCCAAATATCACGATGAAGGATATCGTGGGTGGCGCGGCACCCTTTCTCTTCCTGCTTGTGATCGGGCTCATGATTATCATGTTTTTCCCCTCCTTGGCCACATGGCTCCCTGGAAGAATGGGGTTTTAGGGATGATTTGAAGAAGGCACCACGGCCTTCAGGGAATCATCGATCACGGTGAAGGCAGGGGAGATAGGGGAGGGTTTTTTCGAGTCGTTCCGGAACATTACCTTGGCTTAGCCAGGACACCCCCGGAGCGTGCTTCGGGGTGCTTCACCTTTTTGGCTTAGGGAGGAGGGGGAAGGAGTTCAGGGCGCCGCATGCCAGGAGGGCCTTGACAAGGGCGCATATGGGCAGGCCTACCACATTGGTATAGGAACCTGTTATTGACTCCACCATAAAGGATCCAATACCCTGGATCGCATAGCCGCCCGCCTTGCCAAAGGGCTCCCCGGAGGCGATATAGGCCCGGATTTCTTCATCAGTGAGGGCCTTCATCTTTACGAGGGTGATGACTTCTTCCCGGTGAGCCGTGCGCAACAGGGGGTCCAGGATACAGATTCCCGTGATCACCCTGTGTTCGGCCCCACTCAGCATGGTCAGCATTCTTCGGGCATCTCCGGGGTCCCTGGGCTTGCCCAGGACACGGTGGCCCTTGGTCACGATGGTGTCTGCTCCCAATATCCAAGTGTTCCTGTGCCTCTCGGACACGGCCAGGGCCTTTTCCCGGGCCAGAAGGGCAGGTGCAGGCGCGCCTCCCAAAAAGGAGTCGTCCTCGTCTATTTTGCTCGGAGAACAGAGAAAGGGCAGCCCCACCTGTTCCAGGAGACGCCTTCTTCTGGGAGAGGCCGAAGCCAATACGAGCGGATAATCCGGACTGATCGGTCGAAATCTCATTTCATTCAAGGTATGCCGAAAAGCCTGCGGGCATTCTCCGTGGTATGACGGGCTATCTCTTGGAGATCCATTCCCCTGATTTCAGCAACCTTTTTTGCCGTATAGATCAAATACTTGGGTTCATTACGTCGTCCTCTTTTTGGGACAGGTGCAAGAAAAGGAGCATCCGTCTCAAGGAGGAGGTGGTCCAGGGGAATTCTCCCGGCCACGTCCCGGACATTGTCGGCCTTCGGGTAGGTGACTGTTCCGGGTATGGATATGAGGTACCCGAGATCGATGAACTTCATGGCAAGCTCGTAATCTCCGGAAAAACAATGGAGCACTCCTTTCTGGGATGTGCCTCGTTTCTTAACAATTTCAAAAACATCAAGGTTGGCCTCCCGGCTGTGGATGATAATGGGCAATCCATGCCCCACAGCCACATCCAGCTGGCTGACAAATGCCTCAACCTGCTTGTCCGGGGGCGAATATCTCCTGTAGAAATCCAAACCGATCTCACCCCAGGCAACTATTTTCTTTTCCGGAACCAGCAGGGAGAGCCTTGAGAGGGATTCGGTGGTCAGGCCCCGGGCATGGTGCGGATGGCAGCCGACAGAGCAGAAGATCCAATCATATTTCCTTGCCAACTCAAGGCCTCTCAAGGAACTGGACACATCCACTCCGATGGTGATGATTGTGCTGACCCCATTTTGAGAGGCATTGTTCAATACGTCGCAAAGGTCCTCCTCGTATTCTTCCATATCCAGGTGTGCGTGGGTATCTACAAGCATTTGATATAAAAGTGAATAAAGGATAAACTTCCAAAACCCAGCCCTTCGTCAACAGGGTCGGGAAAGGGTTGGGTGTCTTTGAAAGAGGCAACAGGTTCCATTCAGTTTTATTAAGAAACAAATAGGTTGAATAATCCGCGAAATCATGTAAAATATAGAAGTTATTCCTTTTTCGGCCAGCAAATTTGCCACTGTAGAGGACTTCGCATGAACCTTCCAGGGTCAGGGCATGCGTTTAGGGCAATTTTATACTGGTTCGTAGGGAATGTTTCCAGGGAAATCTCTTATGGCAGCTATCGAAAAACTAGAGACAAAATCAAAAAAGGATAGATCCCTTCAAGAGCAGCTCCAGTTTCAGAAGAAGATCAACTACATCACGAACAAGATCCACGCTGCGAGGGACACGGATGATATCCTTATCAATCTCCAGGATGATATCCTGGGCCTCTTTGATGCGGACAGGATTACCATTTACGTGGTAGACGGTCTCAAGAAGCAAATAGTTTCAAGGTTCAAGACAGGGGACGAGGTGAACGAGATCCGGGTTCCTGTGAACAACGAGAGCATTTCCGGCTACTGTGCATTTTCCGGTCACATCGTCAACGTCTCCAATGCCTATGACGAGAAAGAGCTGGCAAGAATAAGTCCCACCCTCAAGTTCGACAAAAGCTGGGACAGTAAGACAGGATACAAGACCAAGCAGATCCTGGCCGCACCCATTTCCTACAATAAATATCTCCTCGGGGTCATACAGCTCATTAACAAGAAGAACGGCCCCAAATTCACGTCAGAGGATGAGGCCTCCGTATTGGAAATAGCACGGGTCCTCGGGGTTGCCTTCTTCAAGAATCAAAAGGTCGCACAGAGAAGAAAGCCCAGCAAGTTCGATTTCCTCATCTCCAATAACATAATCACGGTGAAGGATCTCGAAATTGCCATGACCACCGCGAGGAAGGCAAAGAAGCCCGTGGAATCCGTGCTCATGAGTGACTACAACGTGTCTAGGGAAGACATAGGGAAGTCCTTGTCCAATTACTACAAGACACGCTTTATTCCCTATGATGAAAAAATGGTGATCCCAGGCCAGCTCGTCACCGGGCTCAGACCCAGCTTCCTCAGAAACAATGTGTTTGTCCCGGTTTCGCAGACGGGCAACAAGGTCGTCGTGGCCATGGAAAACCCTGATTTCCTCCCGGCAAGGGATGCCATAAGGAGGCTAATTCCCGGCAGAGAGCTTGAATACTGCGTCGCCCTGAAGGATGACATCTTCAAGATGATCGACCTGTTCTTTGACATAAAGAGATCAGACCTGATGAAGGACTCCGGAAGCATTGAGGACCTTCTGGGGAAGCTCGCGGAATCGGATGAAGAATACGATGAAGAAATGGAGCGGGTCTCTGAGGAAGATGGTGTTATCGTACAACTTGTCAACAAGATGATCGTTGATGCTTACAACAGGGGCGCATCGGATATCCATATTGAGCCCAGGTCGGGCAAGTCCAACGCCGTCATCAGGTTCAGGATCGACGGGGCCTGTCAGATCTACCAGACCTTCCCCTATACCTACAAGAGGGCCATCGTATCAAGACTGAAAATCATGTCCGACCTGGATATTGCTGAGAGGCGTCTGCCCCAGGACGGGAAGATCAAGTTCAAAAAGTATGCACCGCTGGACATTGAGTTGAGGGTTGCCACCGTACCCACGGCCGGTGGAAACGAGGACGTGGTATTGAGGTTATTGGCCGCAGGCGAGCCTATACCACTCGAAAAAATGAGCATGAGCGAGAGGAATTACAATGCCTTCATCGACATGATAACAAAGCCCTACGGGATTGTCCTGGTTGTGGGTCCTACAGGAAGTGGTAAGACCACGACCCTTCATGCGGCGCTGCGGTACATAAACAAACCCGAAACAAAGATATGGACAGCAGAGGACCCGGTAGAAATCACGCAGGAGGGGTTAAGGCAGGTGCAGGTGCACCCAAAGATCGGTTTTGATTTTGCCACTGCAATGAGGTCGTTCCTGAGGGCCGACCCCGACGTCATCATGGTCGGGGAGATGCGGGACCATGAGACGGTTTCTACGGGAATCGAGGCATCCCTTACGGGCCACTTGGTCTTCAGCACCCTCCATACCAACAGTGCGCCCGAGACCATCACCAGGCTCCTGGACATGGGGATGGACCCCTTTAATTTTGCAGACGCCCTCCTCGGAGTCCTCGCCCAGAGGCTTGTTCGAACCCTGTGCAAGGATTGTAAGGAAGAGTATCACCCCAGCCGAGAAGAATACGACGCCCTTGCACGGGCCTACGAAGGAGACTTCGACGCACTAGGCTTTCCTCACAACAGTGACCTGGTCCTTTACAGGGCCAAAGGATGCAATAACTGCGGTAACACGGGTTACCGGGGCAGGACCGGTCTCCATGAACTCCTGGCAGGCACTGACGAACTGAAGTCTTTGATACAGGGCCGTGCCAAGATGGAAGAGATCAGGGAACAGGCCATCAAAGACGGTATGACCACCCTGATGCAGGACGGTATCCGCAAGATCTTCCTGGGACAGACAGACCTCCTCCAGGTCAGAAAGGTCTGCATCAAATAGGCTATGGGTATCGACCTGGCTTGAGTAAGCCTGCCTTCTCATCCAACCCGAACATGATGTTCATATTTTGAACGGCACTGCCTGCCTGGCCCTTCACCAGGTTGTCTATGACGCTGATAACTATCAATTTTCCAGTCCTGTCATCTACATTCAGAGAGAGATTACAGAAATTGCTGCCCCGGACATCCGTGGTGTTGACGGGCCTCTCCGGTCCGATGACCCTGACAAAAGGCTCCCCACCGTAAAAGGACCTGTAGGCATCTTTGATCCTCTCAATATCCTGTCCCTCTTCAAGTTGCCCGTATATGGTTGTCAGTATCCCCCTGCACAGAGGGACCACGTGGGGAGTAAAGGTAATCGCTATCCCCTGCCCTGCAATCCGACTCAGCTCTGTTTCTATTTCAAAGACATGCTGGTGGCCCGAGACCTTATAGGCATTCATGGCGTCATAGCGGGCAGGGTAATGAAAGGTTGGGGAAGGATTCTTCCCGGCCCCTGAAACCCCTGTCTTTGCATCGCAGACAATGGTCTCCGGGTTTATAAGTTGGTATTCCAGGGCGGGTGCGATCCCGAGAATACAGCTCACGGCAAAGCAGCCGGGGTTTCCGACAAGAGATGATCGTGCGATCCTGTCCCTGTGAAGCTCGGCCAGACCGTACACCGAAGCGGGCAACAGGTCCGCCGAAGCGTGCTCTTGGGGCTTGCCAATCCGGGATGCGTAACCTCTGTATATCTCTTTATCATTAAAGCGGAAATCTCCGCTGTAGTCGATGACCTTGATCCCCTTTTCAAGGTACTTCCGGGCCTGCCGCTGTCCCACCCCATCGGGGGTTGCGAAGAAGGCCGCGTGGAAGTCATCCGGACACTTGGGGTCTTCCGGGTCTATTATCGGCATGTCACAAAATCCCTTTAGGTGGGGATAAAGGTCACTTATGGGTTTGCCCACGTCCTGTTTATCAATGAGGGCAGAGCAGCTCAATGGCCCCGCAACCACCAAAACCACCGGCTCCTATAATGCCCACCTTTACCTTATCCATTTCCTGATTCCTTTCTTTTTTTTGTCAACCTTCACGCTGGCGTGACATATGGCTATACGGATACCCGGCTCGGCGAGCCAAGAGGAGGCACATCAGCCTCGGCCAGTCCGCACAGCCTCTGAGAGGTCCGACAAGGACCACCTATAATGTCTCTCAAGATCCCGCGTGCCCCCATGACATCCAGCTTGTGTATCACCATGCTGTTGCCCAAAACACAACAACGGTGGTGGCTAGCCCCTTGGGAGGTCTTTTCAAAAGGCTCAATCAACTTCCTCCCAGGCATTGGGCACGGCACCAAACATTTAATAGAAGGCCTCAATAGCCCCAAGAGATCATCTCCACCGGAGTCTCCTTGTTCTGTGCCTGTTAGGAGACGACTGTGAGGATTATGGGGGCGCAGAAAAGGATCAGGACGAATATTGAGCCTTTTGAAAAGACCTTCCAAGGGGCACTGCAGTGCCTTGGTAGTCCCTGTTCGCGGGTAAAGCAAACAAAGGGATTTGGGCAACAGCGTGTCACAGATTGAACCTGAAATTGATGATATCACCATCCTGGACCCTGTAGTCTTTGCCTTCAAGGCGCACCTGCCCCGCTCTTTTTGCCTCCTGGAAAGAACCGTACTCTTTGAGATGCTGGAAGGAGAGGACTTCCGCCCGTATGAACCCCCTTTTCATGTCGGAATGTACTGTCCCGGCAGCATCAAGGGCTGTGGTTCCCCGGGTTATGGTCCACGCCCTGACCTCTTCGTTCAATACTGTAAAAAACGATATAAGATTCAGTAGCTTATAGCTTGCCCTGATAACCCTGTCGAGGGCGGTTTTCTCGATTCCATACTCCGTAAGGAATTCTTCGGCCTCTTCCGGAGACATAGAAGAGATGTCCATCTCAAGCCTTCCCCTGACAACCATGGTTTCAACTTCCTCAGGGGGCGCGCTCCACGGGGGCGAGGCGGGGTCATCGTCTTCATTGTTAATAACAACCAATTCGGGCTTGGCGGAGAGGAAGGTGAAGCCTCTCAATTCCGGGGCCAAGGCGAGTCCCTGGTCCCTTCTGATCGGTGCGCTGGTCTCCAATAGATCTCGGCAGGACCCCAGGAGTTGGTATTCCTTTTCGTTCTCCTTTTTGCCCCTTTTTCTATCCAGATCGATTCTTTCCATCCTTTTCTCAACGACCATCATGTCGTTGAGGATCATTTCCTCTTCAAGTCTCCAAAAATCCTCCTCGGGACTCGGGGCCGGGCCACCCGGGGGCTTGAAATTCCTGATCACGTGGATCAAGGCATCGCACGCCCGCACCTGGTTCCACACCGCATTCTCTGCTCCTGCCTTGACACCGGACAGGATGGCCGACGGCAACAAATATTCAACCTGCGCGTAGGTCGTTTTCTTGGGGCGGTATAATCCGGTCAGGAAATCGACCCTCTCATCTGCAACCTTTACCGTCCCCAATACCTGTTCCTTAGACGGCGTTCTTGATGGTCCACTTTCCCCTCTGGCGCCGGTAAGGGCAGAAAAGATGGTTGATTTGCCTGCCCCGGGAAGTCCAATAATCCCCAGCTTCATCCCCTGGCCTCCCCGAGAACATAGGATTCATGAGTTCGGCTGCCTCGTGCTGGCTTCCGAACGCTCCGCATACCAGGTGGGCTGCAAGATGCTTTTACCCCTCACCTCTTCCGTCAGTTCCAGGAATCCAGAACAGTTTATCCTAAATGAGAAAAATAGCCAGTCAAATTTTCCGTGGTCCTCGCCCGTAATTTACATGGAAAAAGCGTGATGTTGGCTTGAACTCATTTTGGAGGCGATGGTATACTTATTTCCGAAGGTGATGGAAGAAAGAAGAATCACAAAGGGATATGTGCCAGGAGCCATAGGGAGGGTGTTCGAACTTCACCTCGATGGTGCCTGAGGATGGAAGACCCCTAGGGGTGCCCGCCCTCAGCCTGCATGCAGTCGTTTCGGTTCAGTGCCTGCTCCGTAGTTTGGCCAGTTCTTCTCTGCTTTCTTTGTGGCCCGGCTCTATGTCCAGGGCCTTCATGAGCATTTTCTCCGCCTCTTTGAGGTACTTCCTCTCCTTCAATTCAACACCCATGGTGTGGTACACCACTCCCATGGCATAATAGGCATACACATCGCCAGGACTATAATCGAGGATCATCCTATAATACTTCAGGGCTCCGTCGTACTGTCTTGCCTCATAAAAGGAAAAGGCCTTTTTGCCGTACATGAACGCTATTTTGTTCCTTATGGCCTGGAGGAATTCATCAATGCTCATATCGCGATCTTTGAAAAAGGGATGGACCCTGACGGGTTTGATTTTAAAGGCGGGGATGGTCATCAGGAAGGCCGGGTAGTTTTTGACACCATACCTTTGGGCCAGGGCCTTTTCATCTTCACCCCTCGTGGGGTCCAGTTCGACCTTATAGAGATCCCTCAGGTAATTCTCCACTTGACTCGCCTGGAGGTAGGCCCGGTCCATTCTCTCGCAGAGTTTATCGCCCTTGACATGAAAGTAGAGGAACAGGGGCCTCTCATCCAATTCTGCATGAATGAGCACGGTATCATGTCCCGTTGGCCCGTGATCCCAAAGCTCGAAGTCATAACAGAGGCCCTTACTCCAGAAGAAAAGGAATGAGAAGACCACCGTCAGGCAGAGACAGGCCCTGCCTTTGCGATTGCAGATCCTTGAGGCCACTTCTATCACCTCCTCCTCTTTCCCCATCCATGCATATCAACAAAGAGAGCCCAATCAGAGCATAGCCACCTTCAGTCAAGGTTTTCTTACTTCACAGAGCAGGGACTTGAACCCAGGATAAGCAGATATCGGATCAAGATAGTCTGGTTCAATCAACTGGTTCACATCTGCCTCGGGATAGCCATGATACATATTGACCACTCCGGGCATTACGATTTCTGTAAGGTTTGCCTTGATACGGATAGACCCCCTCCGGGTGCAGAGGTCGACCCAGTCGCCTTGAGATATGTCTCGATCTTGCGCATCGAACGGGTTGATATCAACCATGGGATCCGGACGAAGCTCCCTGCTCCATGGCAACCGAAAGGTCCTGGAGTGTATGAACATGGGCAAACGGGCCCCGGTGGTCAAGATGAGCGGAAAGTCCCTGGAAACCTGAGGCGTACCGTAAGAACTCAACTTGGGCTCTTCATATCTGGGCAAGGGATCGAGCCCGGCATCCTGCAGGATCAGAGAGGTAAATTCCATTTTGCCCGAAGGTGTCCTGAAACCCTTTTTTTCGTACTTCTTGTAGGGGGGCATCTGTACATTTTGGACCTGATAGCCGGAGGGATGCCTCTTGAGTTGATCGAGGGTGAGGTTCGTAGGGCCAAGGATCCAGTCAACACAGGATTCATAACCTTCCTGCATGATATGGTCGTCGGGGACAAGCCTCCCGGCAATCTCGAAGATGATATCGGCATCTGATCGGGACTCACCCAAGGGCTCAATAGCCGGGGTGGTCCAGATGACATGTCTCTCGGGGTAGATCTTTAGCTCACTCCTCTCAAAGGAAGTGCAGGCCGGCAGGACCAGATCAGCCATTTTAGCGGTGTCAGTCATGAAGAGATCCACCGCAACAAAGAAGTCTAGCATCTCGAGGCTCTCGCGCATGAAATCGGACCCGGGCCACATCCGGTAGTTCATTCCGAATCCCAGCAGGGCCCTGATGGGATAAGGCTCTCGGCTTCTGATCTGGAAGGGCAGGTGAATCGACTGGGCTTCTCCTACCATGCGGCACCATACGGGATATCGATCCTCGCCGATCCGGGGCGGCATCTCCTCCCAGGGACGGGGTTGCTCGAACTCCCCCTGGCGGGTTACCATTCCATTAGAGACCCCGGTGGCAGCAGGAGGAAGGACATAGTTGCCGCCCTCCTGGTCAAAGTTTCCCGTGAGTCCAACAAGGGCGGTAATGGCCCGATGGTTCTGAACCCCGTTGGTATGATGGACAGTGGGACTTGCGCCCGTCATGAGCGCCGCAGGTTTGGTGGTTGCGTAGAGCCTCGCAGCGCGAATGATGAGCTCTTCAGGTACCCCCGTGATCCTCTCCGTCTCTTGGAGCGTAAAGGCCTCCACATAGGAACGATACTCTTCGAATCCAATGGACCAATTCTCCACGAAGTCAAGGTCGAAGAGCTCTTCCTCGATGATGACTCGGGCCATGCCCAGCGCCAGGGCCCCCGATGTTCCCGGTCGAATGCGAAGGTGGATATCGGCATGGGCGGTCATGGGCGTGATCAACGGACCGACTTCGATAATCTTCATCCCCCTCTCTCTGGCATCGAGCAGTTTGCGAACATCGGATGTGTTGGAGTAAAAGGGGTTCTTGCTCCACACCAGAAGGCACCTGGTCTTTTCGATGTCGGGTATACCCATGGCCCCGTAGTTCAAGGCCGCAGCCATGGCCGCAGCCCTGCTGCACGTGCTCGATTCCGTGCAATAGTTGGGAGACCCAAAAGTGAGGGCGAGTCTCTTCAGAAATGGCCTCATCCACTTTGGATACCCGGCGTAGAAGACGACCGATTCGGCACCTGACTCGGACTTGATTTGCGAGAGCCGGTTTGCGATGAGATCCAGGGCGCGCTCCCATTCGATCGGTTCAAATCTCTCGGATCTCCTATCTCCCTTCCTGAGCAACGGGGTTCGAATCCGGTCCTTGTGGTAGACATACTGCCGGCCGGCAGCGCCCTTTGAGCACAGGGTCCCCTTGCTATGGGGATTCTCCCGGGTGCCCTCGATCTTGATTATGAGCCCGTCCTTGACATAGGCGTCAATGCCACAGCGGGACATGCAGATCGAGCAAATGGTCTTTCGGACCTCAACGCCCGATCCTCTTGAGGGGACCTTGGGTTGCTGTGCCGCCTTCCCGGTCTTTGCAACTGCTCCCATTGTGAATGTCTCCGGTCCGGGACTCCCTTTCGTCACAGCATGGCGATCTTCTGTACGATCTCTGGCAGGTTCTCCGATCAGCTATGCTTTGTGCCATGCCGGGTCCAAAGGAGCTTCAATCACTAACCTATACCATAAATGGAGGCAAATCAGAATAGTTTTCTTTGAGAGGATGAGGGCTTTTGCCCAAAGCACAACAATGGTCGTGGTCGGCCCCTCAGGAGGTCTTTTCACGAGGGGCACCATAGTGCTTTGATAGTCCCTATTCCGGGACAGAGCGCATGGAAGGATTTGGGCAACGGGCCGTAAAGGGTTGACAATTTTGAGCAGGCAAGTGGTATACTTCTATTTAGGACAGGTAAGAAAGATGGAAGTCCCTGATATTATCAACACTATACTGGATCGCTTGCAGGCCGCGGGGTACGAGGCCTACCTGGTGGGAGGCGCAGTCAGGGACATGTGTCTGGGACGCAAGCCCACGGATTGGGATGTGGGAACCTCAGCGCCACCAGACACATTGAGGTGCCTATTCCATGATATGAGGCATTTCGGTCTCAAGGAATGCACCATTACCCTTGTTCGGTCAGGGAGGCACTGCGAAGTCACCACCTTTCGCGGTCAGGAAGAGGACGCCAAGACGCTCCAGGGAGACTTGGGGCACCGGGACTTCACCATCGACGCAATGGCCTATGACATTCACGGGGATAGGCTTATCGATCCCTTTGGAGGCCGCCATGATCTCATCAAAAGGAAGGTCAGGGCCGTAGGAAACCCGCGAGAGAGGTTCCTGGAAGATCCATTACGCCTCGTTCGCGCAGCCAGACTGGCGGCCGAGTTGGATTTTCGAATAGATCCCGGGACCCTCAAAGCCATGTCAGACATGGCCGAGGAACTTGACAAGGTTGCGCGGGAAAGGGTCAGGGATGAGCTGGCAAAGATCCTCATGAGCAAAAGGCCATCACGAGGCCTAAAGATCTTGGCCAAAACGGACCTCCTGAAGACCTTTCTACCGGAATTGCTTGAGGGCACCGGGAAGAGACAGAACGTTTATCACGGATATACTATTTTCAGGCATATCATGGAAACGATCGACAGGGTTGAGCCCACACCAGTATTACGATTGGCAGCCCTGTTCCACGATATCGCCAAGCCAAGGGTGAGAAAAAAGATTAGCAGGGAATATAGGTTCCTGGGTCACGAGAGGATGAGTGCCGAGTTGGCAAGGGAGATCATGGAGCGTCTTAGGTTTGGCAAGGGCATCATAGCGGAGGTCACCCACCTGGCTCTCCTCCACATGATTAACTATCATTCCGGCTGGAGCGACAGGGCAGTAAGGCGATTCTTAATTCGAGTGGGGCCCGAGCACGTGGGCCCTCTCCTGGCTTTGAGGGAAGCTGACTTGATAGCCCACGGAAGGGACAACCAGTCACTTGAGGGTCTCCATGAACTCAAAAAGAGAATTGCAAAGATCCATGAGAGCGCTCCGCCCCTGACGCCCAGAGATCTTGCCGTGGACGGGCACACAGTTATGGAGATCCTCGACCTTGATGAGGGGCCGGAGGTTGGGAGGATTTTGAAGGACTTGATGGAAAAGGTCATAGAGAATCCGGAACTCAACACGAGGTCCGGGCTTATTTCGCTCCTCAAGAAGATCAGAGCAGAGGATAAGGCTATGGGGATGCCGGGGAAAGGCTGAAATCAGTCCCATAGCCCAGAGAACAGCAGGTGGATTGAGGGCGGTACTCCGGGTCGAGTTCTGTTGCCTCGCGGAGTGTCTGCTCAGACCCCGGGACCATCCTGTCTATGCCGGCGCCGATAGCAAATCTTTCGTGAGGAGGAGAGCCTGTTCGCTCCTTGACATAAGAAAGCGTTAGATCATATCTTGATGGCTTCGTAAAAAGTCTCAAAACCGTCATGCCGGACTTGATCCAGCATCCAGAAGCCTTTGAAATTACTGGATTCCTGCTTTCGCAGGAATGACAGAAATGAGTACTTTCTGACTTTTTACGAGTTCATCGTATCTTAGGTCGTAAAGTCCGTGGCGAAAGGGAGCGACCCAAGAGGGCTTGGTTCTTGCCAGAGAATCAAGGGTTACGAAGGGTTTCAAGAATTGCGAAACGCATAATCAAGGAGGAAAAACAATGGGACAAAGAAATCAACAGGGACGAAGGCCCATGGGGATATTCTGTATCTCAACAATCTTCATTCTTGGCGTGATCTCTTGCTCATCGGTTCCACACCTTAAGGTGGATTATCGCCTTCCACCCTCCACGGAGGAATTGAAAGGGCAAAAAGTCGTGCTGTCCTTCTCAGATGTGAGGAGGGATAAGGAGATATTGGGGAAAGGGGCACGGGACAAGTTTCGCGATTTTTCAGGGAAGATCCTCTTTTCCCTTTCAAGGGGCACGGAGGAGGGGTTCATGGTCGGCGTGTACGATCTCCCCCTGTTTATTCGGGAGTTGTTCAAGAGGAGGCTGGAAAATGAGGGATTGGGGGTTTTAGGGCCCGGAGAGACGGGAGATAGCGAAATCCAGATAGCCCTTGAGGAATTCAAGCTGGATTTCATGGGAGGGAAATGGCATTTCAAGATGGCCTACCAGGCGAGACTAAAAAAGGAAGGAAAGGTATTGTCCAGGCAGATGATCAGGGGTCGCGGGGAGAGATTGAGGGTGATCGGGACTGGCGATGCCCACAAAATAGTGGGAGAAAGCCTTACTGATTTGGTGAATCAGCTGGATGTGGGCAGG
Source organism: Deltaproteobacteria bacterium (assembly GCA_019308745.1). Lineage (GTDB taxonomy): Bacteria > Desulfobacterota > DSM-4660 > Desulfatiglandales > HGW-15 > JAFDHO01. Next base: position 21,841 of record JAFDHO010000030.1, on the reverse strand, counting down.
CTGTTGAGGCAGGCAGGGATGTAAAAGCGGCCCGGTCGAAAGGTTGACAGCCAAATCCTATTCGAGCCTTAAAGGATGGTGGCGGAATTTGAAGGAGAGAATATATCTCATAAGCCTGGGATGCGCTAAGAACCTGGTCGATAGTGAGCATATGCTTGGCATCTTGAACCAGAGGGGTTATTCGGTTGTCTCGGATCTGGAGGAGGCTGATTTGGCGATTGTCAACACCTGCGGTTTTATCCAGTCAGCAGCGGAAGAGGCCATAGAGACCATTCTTCGAGTGGCGGAAAAAAAGGCGGCCGGGTATTTGAAAAACCTTGTTGTTGCGGGATGCCTCGTTCAGAGGTACGGCCTTAAGCTGAGAAAGCACATACCAGAGGTTGATGCCTGGCTGGGGCCGGGGGAAATAGCCAAGATAGCCGATATCGCAGACAGTGTGACAAGGGGGCAGGGACAGGAAGCACCGATCCACCTGGGGAGACCCTTGTTTCTCGCGGATCATCGGACTCCTAGGCTCTACGGTACCCCCTTTTACAGTGGCTACCTAAAGATCGCCGAGGGGTGTTCCCACAGGTGTTCCTTTTGCACCATACCGAGCCTGAGAGGCCCTTACAGGAGCAGGAAGATTGACTCCCTTGTCATGGAAACCGAGTCCATGGTTGAAGGGGGCGTCAAGGAGATCAATCTGATTGCCCAAGATACGACCATGTATGGCAGGGATCTTGGCGAGGGGTACGGTCTCGAGGATCTCTTGGAAGAGATGCTCAGAGTGAAACACATCTCATGGATTCGCCTCCTTTACTGCCACCCCCAGGGGGTTACCGACAGGCTCCTCGATCTCTTGGATGGAGACAATGCCGTGTGCCCCTATCTGGATGTGCCCTTTCAACATGTCAACAGGGAGATACTGAGGCGAATGGGAAGAGAACCGGCCCGCCAAGACCCGAGGCAGCTTGTCGAGAGGATAAAGACAAGAACTCGAAACGTGAGTTTGAGGACGACTTTAATGGTCGGATTCCCGGGAGAGACCCAGGAAATCTTCCAGGAATTATGCGACTTTGTGTCCCAGGGGTACTTTGATCATGTGGGGGCATTTGTCTACAGCCCGGAGAAGGGCACAATGGCAGCCCGTATGAAGGACAAGGTGGAAGCCGACGTGGCAAGGGAAAGGCTGGATATCCTCATGAGAATCCAGGCCGATATCTCCTTGAAAAAGAACCGAGAAATGATCGGTAATGTAATCCCGGTCTTGAATGAGGGGGTTCATCCTGAGACGGACCTATTGTTGCGGGGCAGGAGCCAAAGGATGGCGCCCGACGTGGACAGTCACGTCATCATGAACGCGGGGGAAGGCCCAATAGGCGATATCGTGCAGGTGAGGGTCACGGATGCCCATGAGTACGACCTCATCGGCGAGATCCTCCAGGTTCTTTTGCTTTGACATTGCGGGTGATTATAACTAAAGTAAAATAGTATGGATTTGATAGAGGAAGAATTGCAGGAAGAGCAGAACAAGCCCAGGATAACGGCCAAGGGGGCCATGAACCCGGATAAGAATTTCCTAGACAAGTTTAGACCCATGTTTCAGAGGATCAACGAGGAACTCAGCGGAAGCGTGGGCAGTCACGTCTTTCTCATCAGGGAAGTGGGCAGGCACGCACTCCTTGGAGAGGGCAAGAGGCTCAGGCCTCTGTTGTTCGTACTTTCCGGTCAGTTGTGCGGGTATGGCAGGGAAGATATCTATCGCCTGTCTACCATATTCGAATACATCCACGTTGCCTCCTTGATACACGATGACGTGCTTGACAACGCCGAGCTCAGGAGGAAGAAGCCTTCGGTCAGAAATGTCTGGGGTAACCTCACGGCTGTCCTGGGAGGGGATTATTTGTATTCAAAGGCCGCAGGTCTGGCAATCGAATCCGGAAAGCTGGAGTGGATAAAGCTCTTGAACGATACTACCAGACAAATGGTGGAAGGCCAGATCCTGGAGCTGGAAAACACCCATAACTGGGAACTCACCAGAGATAGTTACATGGAGATCATCATCTCGAAGACGGCAGTTTTGATGTCCGCCGCATGCGCGAGCGGCGCGATCGTTGCACAGGCCGATAGAAAGGCATTCGATCATCTCAGCCAATTCGGGCGCAACCTTGGGATAGCATTCCAACTCCTGGATGATGTCCTGGACTATACCTCCCGGGAAGAGGATTTCGGAAAACCCGTGGGCAAGGATCTCAGGGAGGGGAAAATAACGCTGCCGCTTATCTATACCCTTCAGGATCTTGGTGCGGGTGAAAGGGAGAGGCTGAAGGAACTCTTCAAGAACAAGAAGGCCCGGGAGGAGGATCATAGGGCCTTGATCACGAAGGTAAGGAACAACGGGGTTATTGAGAGAATCAAGTCCGAGGCAAGACAGCTCCTGGAAGCCAACGGCAGGCACCTCGAGCCGTTTCCAGAATCCGCGGCAAAGGAGCATATGCTGGAACTCAACAGGTACATGGTGGAAAGACAACATTAATCACGCGCATTTTCCAAAGGGGCACACCGGGTACCGGCATTCCCGGCAATCGAGACACAGTCCTCCGTGGGCCATGGCGGCAAGGTCTTTTCGAATAATCCTCTCACCGGCAAGGACCCTGGGGAGGAGGATATCAAACACGGTTGCCTTGTAGTAAAGGACGCAGGCAGGCAGGCCGAGCACAGGCACTCCATCGAAGTGGCCATACAGGAACATGGCCCCAGGGAGCACCGGGGTCCCGTAGACCAGGTCGGAGGCCCCGGCTTGGGCAATGGCCATTCGGCTCACATCATCGGGATCCACGCTCATCCCTCCAGCGACGAGGATGAGTCCGAGCCCCTTCTCGAGAAGCCCTTTGATAGCCTCGGTGATGAATTCCCTGTCATCGGGAGCGAAAAGGGTTTCCTTCAGATGACACCCAAGGGCTTCCAGCTTCTTTCGAATGACAGGGCCGAACTTATCCTCGATACGCCCGTGGTAGACCTCATTTCCGGTAATAATAAGACCCGTATCCGGGCTGGAAAGCCTCTTTATCGAAAAAATCCCCCCGCTTTTCCTGGGTATCGAAAGGCCCTGTTCGAGCGTGTCGGCATCAATGACCAGGGGTATGGCTCGAGTGCTCGCGATGATATCTCCCTTCTCAACGAGGGTATTGTTGTGGCGGGAGGCACAGGTGATGTCAGGGACCATGTTGAGCTCCGTGAGGGAGTCTACGTCGACCTTTAGGAGACCGCGGTAGGCCGACCGCAGAGATATCTTGCCCTCCGAGGGTTGCTCGTCAAACAGAACCCCTTCGCCGGCCAGGGCTTTTGCGAGTTGTCCGGCTGCTTCATTTTCATGGACATCATCCGGGCCGAGCATCAGGACGAAGATATTCTCTTTCCCGAGACGTTTGAGGTGGTCCAGATCTTCAGGTCGAACAATGTGCCCCTTTTTGAAGGCGGGACCTTTGAACTGCCCGGGCCTGATCTCGGTGATATCATGGGCGAGGACCTGTCCGACCGCCTGGTCAACTGGAATCACTTTGCCTGACTTCTGTTTCATGGTCATACAAGCTCCGATTGTCAAGAGTGGCCGTCATTTCCATCATCAGGGGCCATGACAATATGCATCAAATCCCTGCCCAAGATCAATTCGCCTGTATAGGTCTTTCGGCAGGAGTTTGCAATGTCCGTTGCAAGGGCCTCAGGATAGAAATGGACAAGAAGCAGTTTTCTCGCCCCTGCCAGAGTTGCAACACGGCCTGCCTCAGAAGGAGTCATGTGTCCTTCAACGGGCTGATCGTCGGGGAAAGAGCACTCCAGGATCAGGAGATCACAATCCTGGGCAAGAGAGACGAGCTCATCACAGAACTCCGTGTCTCCTGAATAGACGAAAGTCTGCCCCCTTGGCCCTTCGATCCGGTAGGCCAGGCTATGGGGCGTATGTCTGGTGTGCCGCGCGTACACGCGGAAATTCTTGTAATGCCTTTCTTCCGGTGTATCAATACTCATCTCTTCTATTAGCATTATGCTGGAAGGTACATCGATCCATTTACCGTAAGCCCTTTGTAAGGCCTCAATAAATGTCCCAAGACCCTGGGGGCCCGTTATGGTGAAGGGCCTTCTGTTTTCAAGAGTGGATGGGTCTTTTGTAGCGAACAGGAAATGGATCAGATCAGCCGTGTGGTCCGGGTGGAAGTGGGTAATGAAAACCTGTGCGATCCTCTCGTGATTTATGCCCACCCTGGAAAGCTGCCTCATGGTCCCCGGTCCCATGTCCAGGACGGTGATTTCGCTCCGCGCGTACAGGAGGAGCGAGGGCGAGGCCCTATCGATCGACGGATTACCAGTCCCTGTACCCAATATGATCAGTTTCATTCCCGTTAGCCTCTCCTCCACTGCCTTTCTATCGAGAGGATTTCCGCAAATACGCGGACCCTGGAGGCCTAATCGTCTATCCCACCGTATTCTCACCAGACACAAACAATGGCAGGATAAAATAATGCACAATCAGGGCGCCCATCGCAAGACAAAAGATCATCTCCACCGGAGTCTCCTTCTTCTGTGGCTGTTAGGAGACGACTATGAGGATTATGGGGGCGTATAAAGGATCAGGACGAATATTGAGCCTTGTGAAAAGACCTCCCGAGGGGCACCATAGTGCTTTGATAGTCCCTGTTCGGGATAAAGCATATAAGGGGATTTGGGCAACAGGCCGTCCAGGAAGGATACCACATAGAGGGATCATTGAAATTTTTCCAAAATATCCTTTCTTGGGGCCGATTTTTCTTGACAGGCATAGAAAAATCCATATAAATGAGCTTGTTAAAAAATGCACAAAGTGGTCACTTTCACGGGTCTGTGTATCTTTTGAACGGGTTTGGGTAAAAATGCTAGTAATTAAAGGAGGTTGATGTATGTCGGATCTTATCGCGCCCCACGGCAAAGAGGAAAGGCTGATGCCTCTGCTCCTGGAGGGGGATGAACTCCGGGCAGAGACGGAACGGGCTAAGACCCTCAAGGAAATCAAGATAACCTCGAGGGAAACTTCGGACCTGATCATGATGGGCATAGGGGCCTTCACGCCCCTCACGGGTTTCATGACCAGGGCGGATTGGCAGGGCGTCTGTGACAAGTTCACGATGGCAGACGGCACCTTTTGGCCCATTCCTATCACCCTGTCTACTGACGAGGAACAGGTCAAAGAGGGTGATGAGTTGGCCCTGGTAGACGAAGACACGGGAACCACGATCGCCACAATGCAGGTCTCGGAGAAGTACACGATCGACAAGGAGTATGAATGCAAGGCAGTGTTCCGGACGACCGATACGGAGCACCCGGGTGTGGCCAAGGTGATGGTTCAAGGCAAATACAACCTTGCGGGCCCTGTAAAGGTCATAAGCGAGAGCTATTATCCGGAACAATTCAAGGGACTTTACCAAAGGCCGGCAGAGTCAAGGAAGATATTTGAGGAGAAGGGCTGGAGGAGGGTTGCGGCCCTTCAATTGAGGAACCCCATGCATCGTTCCCACGAGTACCTTGCGAAGATTGCCGTCGAGGTCATGGACGGCGTGTATATCCATCAGTTGGTGGGGAAACTGAAGCCCGGGGATATTCCCGCGGACGTGAGGGTGAAGGCCATTGAGGCCCTGGTGGATAACTATTTTGTGAACGATACGGTCGTTCAGGGCGGTTATCCCATGGAGATGCGATATGCGGGGCCCAGGGAGGCATTGCTCCATGCAACATTTCGCCAGAACTACGGGTGCAGCCATATGATCATCGGCCGGGACCATGCCGGTGTCGGGGATTACTATGGTCCATTTGATGCGCAGAAGATCTTCAACGAGATCCCAAAGGGTGCCTTAAAGTGTGAGAATCTTAACATTGACTGGACGTTCCATTGTTACAAGTGCGGCGGCATGGCATCCATGAGGACATGTCCCCACGGCAAAGAGGACAGGTTGCTCCTCTCAGGGACCATGGTAAGGAAGACCCTGTCAGAGGGAGGAGATCTGCCCGCCGAGTTTTCTCGTCCGGAAGTCGTTGAAATACTCAAGGAATATTACCAAAACCTTGAAGACAAGGTCGAGATCAAACTTCATGGCGCTGCCACGGGCGAGGTGAAGAATAAGTAACAACCCTATTAGAAAGGAGGTGTTAAGGCAGACTCGGTAAATTTGGCTTTTGTACCTATCATCGTTCAAAATTTCTAAATTGCGGAGGTTAAATAAATGCCAAGTTATGTAATCGTTGAGAAATGCGATGGGTGTAAAGGGCAGGATAGGACCGCTTGCATGCATATCTGTCCCAACGACCTGATGGTGCTGGACAAGGATGGCTCGGTCACAGGGATGGAGATGAAGGCATACAACCGCGATCCGCAGATGTGTTGGGAATGTATGTGCTGCGTGAAGCTCTGCCCCCAGCAGGCCATGGATGTCAGGGGATATGCTGACTTCATACCGATGGGAGCCAGTGCTACGCCTTTGAGAGGCTCTGAGGACATTATGTGGACGGTAAAATTCCGTGACGGCAGCATCAAGAGGTTCAAGTTCCCCACCAGGACCACTCCTGAGGGGTCGGCGGATCCATTGGGCGGTTTCCCCGTGCACGATGATCTGAACAGTCAAGCTCTGGCTACTGAGCCAGCATCCTTGGGCTTGGATGCTGTTCCCACACCAAAGTAAAGAAAAGGGAGGTAATAAGATATGGCAGATTTTGAAACAGTAGAAGTTAGCACCGATCTCCTTATCATTGGTGGGGGGTTTTCGGCATGTGGTGCGGCCACCGAGGCGGCATATTGGGCAAAAAAGCACGGCCTGAAGGTGGTCATGGTTGACAAGGCTGCGGCCGACAGAAGCGGTGCCGTCGCAATGGGTCTTTCGGCCATCAACCAGTACGTCGGTGTCAAGGACGGGGAAAACACGGTCGAGGACTATGTCCGCTACGTACGGCAGGATCTGATGGGTGTTTCCAGGGAGGACCTGGTATATAACATAGCCCGTCACGTTGACTCCACCGTGCATCTATTCGAGAAATGGGGGCTGAAGATCTGGAAGGATGAAGAGGGCAAGTACGTGCATGAGGGCAGATGGCAGCTCATGATCAATGGTGAATCCTACAAGATCATCATTGCTGAAGCTGCTAAGAACGCCCTGGCAGATGCCGGCGGTGAATTGATCGAGAGGGTATTCATTGTGGAGCCCCTGTTGGACGGGAACAAGGTTGTGGGGGCCGTGGGCTTCAGTGTCAGGGAGAACAAGTTTTACGTCTTCAAGGCAAAGGCCGTGATCTGCGGCATGGGAGGCGCCGTGCACGTGTTTCGCCCGAGATCGGTGGGCGAGGGCTTCGGCCGTTCCTGGTATCCTCCGTTCAATACCGGCTCGAGTGCCTATTTCACGATCAGGGCGGGTGCTGAGATGACGTGCCAGGAGGTCCGCTTCATCCCGGTCCGGTTCAAGGACGCCTATGGTCCCGTCGGGGCATGGTTCCTGCTCTTCAAATCCAGGGCCGTGAGCGCCGAGGGGGGCGATTACATGGTTGAGAGGGTAGATGAGCTACAGAATTGGGCACCGTATGGACTTGCGAAACCCATTCCTGCAAACCTGAGGAATTACTTGGGGATGTTGGACGTGGACGCCGGGCTTGGACCCCTCTACATGGAGACCCACGAGGCGATCCAGAATATCGCCGAGGAGTTCAAGGATGATCCCAAGGCCTTCAAGAAGAAGATGAAGGAGCTCGAGAGCGAGGCCTGGGAAGACTTCCTCGACATGACCATCTCACAGGCCATCCTTTGGGCGGGCTTGAATGTCAAACCTGAAGAAAAACATTCCGAGATTGCCGCCTGTGAACCCTATTTCATCGGATCCCATTCCGGTGCATCCGGTGCCTGGGTAAGCGGACCCGAAGACCTGGATACACCTTATAAATGGGGTTACACCAACATGACGACCGTTGAGGGGCTCTTTGCAGTCGGTGATGCCTCAGGGGCCTCGAGCCATAAGTTTTCCTCGGGATCCCACACGGAAGGCAGGATCGCAGGGAAGCAGGCCGTTAAATATATAGTTGAAAAGGGTCAGGAGCCCAATGTGGATACGGCAAAGGTCGAGGAACTAAAGGCCCGAATCCTGAAACCTCTCGATCTCTTTGAGGCCAACAAGGGCAAGTTCACCGATTCTGAAGTGAACACGGAATATATCATGCCAAGGCAATACCTGCACAGACTCCAGAAGATCATGGATGAGTACGCGGGCGGAGTGACCGCTGCCTTCAAGACGAGTAAGTCCAACCTCGAAAGGGGCTTGGAACTCATGGGGTTGCTGAAAGAGGACAGCGAAAAGCAGGCGGCCAGGGATCTCCACGAACTCATGAGGTGCTGGGAGAATATCCACAGGACCTGGCAGGCAGAGTCTCATATCCGCTCCATTCTCTTCAGGGAGGAGACCAGGTGGCCCGGGTATTACTTCAGGGCCGACACTCCCAAAATGGACGATGAGAACTGGCTCTGCTTTGTGAATTGTCGCTGGGACCCCGACAGTGGTGATTGGGAGATGATGAAGAAAGACATCTGGAACATTCCCGGCGTCTAGTTGTTAACCCAAGCTCAAGAATGCCCCGGTCCCGAGGGGAGGGTCCGGGGTATTCTTTTGGGGGGACAGATCCCTCGCGAGGCTCTGACAGGAGATTACGGGAATCATTCGGATTGAATTGAGACGAGGAAAAACCGCTTCGGCCTTGTGAGCTTTTTCACAAAAAAGCTTGCAACTTGCCTTTTCTTTGTGCTAAAAATCCTCTCGTTTGATCCTGACCCCAGCACCTTGAAGGCCTTGGTGATCGCATTTTCGTTCTTTTATCGATGGCGTGAGTCCTGGGACCAAATGCAGCCACAAAAGCATTAGAAGGAGGGATAGGAGAGGTGGAAGAAGAAAGAGAAATAATGGAGGTGGACGTGCTCTTCGTGGGGGGAGGAGTGGCGAGTCTTAGCGGGGCGCTTCACTTGTCAAACCTCATAAAGGAACACAATGAAAGGATCGAAAAGGGCGGTGAGGGCAAGAAGCTGGAGGAAGCTATGATAGCGGTCCTTGAGAAGGGTGCGTATGTGGGGGCCCACGGCATCTCAGGGGCAGTCATAAATCCAGGACCCCTCAAGGAACTGGTCCCTGATTTTCTTGAGAAAGGTGCCCCTATGGAAGGGGAGGTGAGAAAGGAGGGGATTTATCTCCTCACCAAGAAGGGAAAGATCAAGTCCCCAATGACGCCGCCCTTTCTAAACAATTATGGCAATTACGTCATTTCCCTCTCACGGTTCACAGAATGGCTCGGTGAGCGGGTGGAGGAAAAGGGCGTCGACATCTTCCCTGGTTTCGCCGGGACCGAGGTTATCTACGACGGGGAACGCGTTATCGGCGTGAGGACCGGTGACAAGGGGATCGACCCTGAAGGACAAAAGAAGGCGAATTTTGAACCAGGCATCGATTTGCACGCAAAGGTGACGGTCTTTGGTGAAGGATCGAGGGGGAGCCTCACAAAGACCGTGATAAACAGGCTCGGACTGGACAGGGGTAAAAACCCCCAGAACTTCGTTGTTGGTGTCAAGGAGGTGTGGGAGGTGCCTGAGGGGAGGATTGAACCCGGAGAGGTCATTCACACCGTGGGGTATCCCCATGACAACCGCACCTACGGGGGTGGATTCATCTACGGTATGAGGGACAACCATGTCTCCATCGGCCTTTTGACCGGTCTGGACTACGAAGACCCCTATTTGGACCCTCACCGGGAATTCCAAAGATTCAAAGAACACCCGCTTGTTAGAGAACTCCTCAAAGACGGCAAGCTGGTGCAGTACGGCGCAAAGACCGCACCAGTGGGCGGTTATTTTTCAGTGCCCAGGCTCTCCTTTGAGGGGGGTCTTATCATAGGTGACTCGGGCAGCCTCTTCATAAGCCAGAAGCTCAAGGGAGTGCATTCAGCCATGAAGTCGGGTATGCTGGCGGCAAGGACCATTTTCGAGGGTCTCCTGAAAGAGGATTTTTCGGCCAGTCATCTGGAATCCTACGAAAAGGCCCTCTTTCAAAGTGACGTGGGAAAGGAGCTTTACCGTTCGAGGAATTTCCATCAGCTCTTTCAGAAGGGTCTGTGGAGCGCCGTGTTTTGGGGGGGCATCCAGTGGCTCTTGGGCGGGAGGATTCTCAAGGCACGTCTCGAATCAAGACCGGACTTCACCCACTTGAAAAGAGTAGCAGACTATTACGGCACGAATTCTCCAACAGAAGAGCAGCGGAGAGAGATGAAGTTTGACGGGAAACTTACATTTGACAAAGAAACCGACGTCTACTACTCGGGGTCGACCCACGAGGAACAGCAACCAGCCCATCTGAAGATCAGTGACCTGGACATCTGTTACACCAGGTGCAGGGAGGAATTTCAGAACCCCTGCCAGAGGTTCTGCCCTGCCAATGTCTATGAAGTGGAGACGGACGAGGAAACCGGGAAGCCCAACATGAAGCTGAATTTTTCCAACTGCGTTCATTGCAAGACCTGTGACGTGATGGACCCGTACGAAGTCATCACCTGGGTTCCGCCGGAGGGGGGCGGGGGGCCAAAATACACCATGATGTAACCTGGTACGGTACTCCCGGACAGAGTGTCGCCCAAACCCTGATCAAAGATGATTTTGTCCCCGGTCCAAGCGCATAGCGAGAGCACTAGATGATCGGGAAACCATAAAGTGTCGAGGAGGAAGAGCATGGAGAGCACAGAAACTCAGAGCATTCTTGTTGTTGGCGGTGGAATGAGTGGGCTGACCGCAGCCATAGAGGCGGCCGAAGCTGGTTATGATACCTATTTAGTAGAGAGGAATCCCTACCTCGGTGGTAGAGTGGCCCAACTCCATAACTACTTTCCGAAGTTGTGCCCGCCCTATTGCGGTCTGGAGATCAACTTCCGACGGATAAGGCAGAACCCGAGGGTCAGGGTCTTCACCATGTCGGAGGTGGAACGGATATCCGGGCAGGAAGGCAACCTGGATGTGACCCTGAAGATCACCCCCAGATACGTCAACGAAAAGTGCACGGCCTGCGGCAAGTGTGCAGAGGCCTGTTCCATGGAGATCGAGAATCCCTTCAATTATGGTATGGACAGGATAAAGGCAGCCTATTTGCCCCACGTCATGGCCTATCCCATGCGTTACGTCATAGACCCCAACCTCGCGAAGAGCGATGAGGCCAAGGCGGTCAAGGAGGCGTGCCCCTACGAGGCCATTGATCTGGACATGGAACCCAGGAGCGTTACCCTGAAGGTGGGGTCTATCGTCTGGGCCACCGGGTGGAAGCCCTACGACGCAACAAAGCTCGACACCTATGGCTTTGGCCAATACCCTGACGTAATCACCAATGTGATGATGGAAAGGCTTGCCTCCTGGACAGGACCTACCCAGGGGAAAATCGTGCGGCTATCTAATGGAGAACCTCCGAAGACCGTGGCTTTTGTCCAGTGCGCCGGTTCCAGGGACGAAAACCACCTCCCCTACTGCTCGGGAATATGCTGCCTGGCCTCCATGAAACAGGCCAATTATGTCAGGGAACAGCATCCCGACACAAAGATATTCATATTCTTTATTGATATTCGAGCCACGGACCGGCTGGAAGATTTCTACAGGAAGACCAAAGGGGACGAGAATATAGAGTTCATTAAGGGCAAGGTCGCCAAGATCACACGAGAAGAAAAGGGCGACGGGCTTGTGCTCCGGGTCGAAGACACGGCTTCAGAGACCCTGAAAGAGATTCCGGTTGATCTCGTCGTCTTGGCTACGGGCATGCAGCCAAATACATCAGAGGCCCCTGTCCCTGCCCAGGTCCCCTACGATGATTATGGATTCATTGCCTCTCAACAGGCCGGGCAAGGGATATACGCAGCGGGTTGCACCAGGACCCCTGTGGGCGTCCAGGAATCGGTTCAGGACGGGACAGCAGCAGCGCTAAAAGCCATTCAATCAATTGCGAGGAGGTAAGCCCAATGGAAAAGAAGGTAGCTGTTTATATATGTACGGGTTGTGGAATAGGGGATGCCTTGGACATCGACCAACTGGGCAAGGTGGCGACTGAAGAAAAAGGAGTTCCCATTTGCAGGACCCATCCCAACCTATGCTCCCAGGAAGGAGCGGGGCTCATCAAGTCCGACATAGAAAAGGAGGGGGCAAACAGTATAGGTATCGCTGCCTGTTCGCCAAGGGTGATGTACGACGTGTTCAACTTCGAGAACTGTATCGTTGACAGGATCAACCTCCGGGAACAGGTGGTATGGTGCCAAAAGCCGGGGGATGAAGATACGCAGATGATGGCCGAAGATTATCTGAGGATGGGGCTGGCCAAAATAGACTCGATGGAATTGCCGGAACCCTACAAGCCGGAGGAGGAGTTTTCGAGAGACATCCTCGTCGTCGGAGGGGGCTTGAGCGGCATGACCTCGGCCCTCGAGGCGGCAAGGGCAGGGTATGACGCAATACTCGTAGAGAAAGCCCCCCAACTGGGAGGTTTTCAAAAGAAGGTGGAAACGATCGCCACCTTTCCTTATCAGGAGCTGAGGGAAAACGACATCGAGGAGTTGATAAGGGCCGTGGAGCAGAATGAAAAGGTGAAGGTCTATACGGGTGCGAAGGTTGAGAAGACATCCGGAGGGCCTGGGATATTTCACGTGACCATCAGCCAGAATGGCTCGACCTTTGAGCATAAGGTCGGTGCCATTGTCATGGCGGCGGGATGGGAGCCCTATGACCCGAATAAACTGGATAAGACCCTCGGTTTCGGAACGTCCCCAAATGTCGTTACCAACGCGATGTTTGAAGATTTGGGTGCTGAAGGTACAGTCAAGAGACCCAGTGACGGGAATGACATACGAAAGGCGGCATTCCTCCAGTGCGCAGGGCAGAGGGATCCCGAGTACCTCCCCTACTGCTCTACGGTGTGTTGCACGGTGGCCCTGAAACAGGCCCTCCTCATCAAACAGCAGAACCCGGATGCCTCGGTCTATGTGGTTTACAAGGAGCTGAGGACCCCGGGACAAGCAGAAGACCTTTACCGCAAGGCGCAAGAGGCGGGAGTGATTTTTGTCCGCTGCCAATCGCCGGAGGTCAAGGCCGAAGGTGACGCATTGAGTGTGGAAGGCGAAGACGAACTCTTGGGGGAGAAGGTCCTCCTCGATGACCTTGATCTCGTGGTTCTGGCTACGGGTATGGTGCCTGCCTCTGCCTTTGGCCCTGACATCACGCAGGAGGAAAAGGAGAAGGAAGAGGGGAAAGGGGAAGAGGAGGAAATAGAAGTTCCTCCCGACGTCATAAGGCGCTCAAATATCCTCAATCTGGAATATCGCCAGGGCCCCGAGGTCCCGGCACTCATGTATGATTTTCCAGACTCCCACTTCATATGCTTCCCCTATGAGAGCAGGAGAACGGGCGTCTATGCCGCAGGTTGTGTCCGTAGGCCCATGGGCAGGGCTTCAGCCATGGAAGATGCGGCTGGTGCGGTGATGAAGGCAATTCAATGCATAGAGCTTACTTCAAGGGGCGCGGCAGTCCATCCGAGGGCCGGGGATATGACATACCCGGAGTTTGCGATGCAGCGCTGCACCCAATGCAAGCGATGCACGGTAGAGTGCCCCTTCGGGGCGATCAACGAGGATGACAAGTTCAATCCATTACCCGAGCCTACACGGTGCCGAAGATGCGGGGTCTGCATGGGGGCGTGCCCCGAGAGGATCATCTCATTCAAGAACTACTCAGTAGCGATGGTCGGAAACATGGTCAAGGCTATAGAAGTACCTGAAGAAGACGAGGAAAAACCCCGGATATTGGTCCTTGCCTGCGAAAACGATGCCTATCCCGCCTTGGACATGGCAGGGCTTCACAGGATGACCTACAATGCCTGGGTCAGGGTCATACCTTTGAGGTGCCTTGGATCCATGAATTTGGTGTGGATAGCCGACTCCCTGTCCAAGGGTATAGATGGAGTGATCCTCTTGGGCTGTGAGCACGGAGACGATTATCAATGCCACTTCATAAAGGGGAGCGAGTTGGCGAGCATCAGGCTGGGGAAGGTCTCGGAAACCCTCGACAGACTGGCCCTTGAATCCGAGCGAGTACGGTTCGAGACAGTCTCCATTATTGACTACCACAAGCTGCCCGCACTGTTGGATGAATTTGCGGAAAAGATCGACGAAATCGGTCCCAACCCCTTCAAGGGATGGTAAGCACGGGGCTGATTGGGTGATTCTAGGGGCTTGACATGAGGGGGGAGCAAGATCCATTAATGAAGTCATTGTTGAGAAGCTCCACGCGAATCGAAAGAGAGCGACAAGTAAGACAGTATCAGGAGGAGGGAGAATGAGTGTTAAAGTCGATCCGAATCTGATGAAAGACCTTGAGACCTTTGGATTGAGGGATGCGAAAAAGTGCTTCCACTGCGGCAACTGCACGGCCATATGCCCGCTTTCCACGGAGGAAAATCCCTTCCCCAGGAAGCTGGTGAAGTATGCGCAGATGGGACTGAAGGACAGGATCCTGAAGAGTCCGGAACCATGGCTTTGCTATTACTGCGGGGATTGTTCGGACAGGTGTCCCAGGGGGGCGGATCCCGGGGAGACAATGATGGCCATGAGGCGGTACCTCACCTCCCAGTACGATTGGACGGGGTTTTCGAGGAAGTTTTACACCTCGGAGACATTCGAGATCGTTGCCGTGGCCATTGTGGGCATACTGGTGGGCTTAGCCCTTTGGATGTTCCATGGATCCAATCCAAATATGGAGCACGCCCATCTCAACTCGGTCTGGCCCGCGCCCGCCATTGAGATCGCAGATCTCATAATGGCGGCGGTCCTTTCTTTCCTGCTCTTGAGCAACACGTGGAGGTGCGTAAAGTTCACTATGGGCACCCTGCTCAAGCGAATCCCTGTCCGGATCTACATCAGGCAGGGCTGGGAGCTCATTACCCACTTCCTGACACAGAAGCAGTTCGGAGAATGCACGGACAAGATGCAATGGGTGGTGCATCTCCTCATTATGACCGGATACAGCACGGCCTTTTTGCTTGTGGCCGTATTCCTGGCGGGGGGCATCGAGGTTATAGGTCTTGCCTGGGAGCCAATCCGATTCCAAAGGGACGTGGTGTATCCCATATTTCATCCTATGCGACTGTTCGGATATTATGCCACCTTTGCTATCCTTTACGGGACAACCTATGCCATAATCGGGCGTATCAAGAAGTCCAAGGCCCCTTACAAGAATTCCCATGGCACAGACTGGATGTTCCTTATCCTGCTGCAATTAACAACGCTGACGGGCATCTTCATCCACTTTACGAGGCTCCTGGATTGGCCCATGACAACCTATGTCCTCTACGTGATCCATCTGATGTTTGCCGTGCCCATGCTTGTTCTGGAGGTCCCCTTTTCAAAGTGGGCGCATCTGGCATTTAGACCGGTGGTCATGTACCTTACTCGGGTCAAGGAGGAATACCTGAAGGAACAGGGAGGGGAAGCTCAAGAGACGCCTTAGGTTTTTTTAACATTTTAGCCGTTTTCAATGATTTGGGGCTCAGCAATCTCTTTCCTGAGGTGAAAGACACCAGGGGTAATGCCCTATTGTGTGCCAGCCAGGCGAATAGGGTACCACTGAAACAAGTTCACCTCCTCCAAGAGATCCCCGAGCCCCTAGAAATTGTGAGCTAGGCGATGAAAAAAAAAGAGATACCCAAATGCCCCCATTGCGGGGTAGAAATGAAGAAATGGAAGACCCCCCAACTCTCCACATGGAGCAATCCTTTCCAGTGGGTCTGCTTCAATGACGACTGCCCTTACTTTGTCCGAGGCTGGGACTGGATGATGGAGTCTCAAAACGTAAAGGCCTCCTACAGGCATAGGATGGATCCGGAGACGGGGGCATCAGGACCCCTGCCAGTATGGTCGTACAAGGCCCACCGGGACCAGATAGTGGATGATTAGCGCCCGAGGACGAGACTTCCGGATGAATGTGGCAAGTAAGGGGGATCGACAATGAAGAAGATTGGAAGAAACGACCCCTGTCCCTGCGGGAGCGGGAAGAAGTTCAAGAAATGCCATCAGGGAAGGGAAGACGAACTGGGCCTCGAAGGACTGGAAGAAGAGGCCCTTCAAGAGATGGGTGAGAGAATATCGCGCCTCCCCGAGGTGAGCCACGGCCGATCGAGGGAAATCCTTGACTCGTTGAATATCAAAGAGCTCACCGGCAGTTCGGTAGGGGTCAAGTTCGTGGACCTAAAGCAATATGCGGCATTGGACCTATTCGGAAGCACCCATTACAAGGCTCTGGAGGGGAAAACCGGTGGGGTGTTCATAAACATATACAAGACCATGGGAGTTGATCCCAAGAATATCTATGTGGCCATTTCCAGGAACATTGACGATTCGACATTGATCCACGAGCTTGCCCACGTGCTGGATTATCTGGGGGGGTCCAACCTGGTACCAGGGACCTTGGAACCCGTAAGCCTGGAACTGGGTGTTCCGGTGGAGCACCTCGAACACCCTGATGAGTTCGGGTACTGGTTGTCCTACCTGGAGAAGGAATTCAATGTGGAACTCGACGCGGATGACGCCATCATTTCCTACCTCTATCAGAAGGGACTCCTCATCAAAGGCAGGGAGATCAAAGAAAGGAACAGCTTTGTCCTGCGTGCCAGGTCTGATCGGATTTTGAGCTACCTCAGCGAACACAGCAAAGAAATTGATGGGATCATCCGCGAGAGGCAGGGTTATGTTGGGGTGGCCAAGGCTCAGGACTGATACTGTTTGTGGTGGCCCAAGGCCTTCCTTAAGTCAATGGTTTTTTCGCCGAACAGGCTGAATTTGAGCCATTCTACGGAAAACTCCAGGAGGGCAAGGTCGTCTTTCTCCAACCGGTCCTTTTGATTCTGCGGCAGTTCAAACAACTCAAAGAACCGGCTCTTGAACAGGAATTCCCTGAACCTGTCGAGGTTGTAGGAGGCCATGGCGAACATCTGCAGTTTGTGTGGAATATGTGCCTCAGGTCCCAGCCTCTTTGAAGAAGTCATTATTTCTGACCACCTATCATTCATGGCATTGTATTGCGCGAGTCCTTGGTCGGCCATCCACTCCTCGACGGTCCACTCCTTATCCTCTTCGAAGCCCAGACAGTGCCCTTCCTCCACTATGAAGAATCTCCGGCGAGCCTCCTTTTCTTGATCCACCTTCATGACGCCCCTACCCAGGGGATAAATCCTGCAAGCACCGGGGCGATCTTCATAGATCGTGCACCCCTTTGGGTTCACGAAGGGACAGGTATTGCCGTTGTCGCGATCCATCTTGAGAACGATCTTCGGGAATCTGGATTGGGGGTCAATCCTCGTCTCCGTGTAACGCTCCAGGAATTCATCAGAGCTCATACCCAAGCGTCCCTTCACCCGCAGGATGTCGTAAGGTGTCAGGACCAAGTTGAGGTTGGCGCAGCATTTTGTGAAACAAGAGATATGCCTATGGCATCGAAATCTGAAGGAATTCCCCTTCAAGGGCAGAAACCGTGCCGATCCGTTTCCGGTTTCATCGACGCTATTCTGTCGGTCCACCAGGTTCCTTGTCCTTTATCCAGAAGAGCTTTTGACCCAAAACACCAAATTTGATCCAGTCAAAAGCGAGCCTAAGTAATTCTTCATCATTTCTTTTAATCTTCTCGATGCGCTCTTTTTCCACTTCGAATCGATCCAGGAAGGAACTCCTGAAAACAAACTCCCGAAACTTGTCGATATTGTAGAGGGCCATGAAGGTCATTTGAAATATCCTGGGGTTGTCTATGTCCAAGTCCTGGGATTGAAGGGGGACAGTGATACCGGCGAAGAGGGTGTTCATCCTGTCATAGGGGACCATGCCCTGATCAACCAACCAGTCGCCGATCCTCCATGGATCTTTTTCGGCCAAGCCCTTGCAGCGAAGCGCGTCACTGATGAACCGAAAGGTCCCGTCGTCATCCATGTCCAGGGGGTACATCCGGCAAGGCCAAGGTCTATGTTCGTAAATGGAGCAACCCGTTTCCGTGACAAAGGGGCACTTCTTATCTTTGTCCTCTCGCATCTTCAAAATTACGAGGGGGATGAGTTTGCCCTTTTTGGGAATGACGACCGTATACTTCTCCAGGAAGGTATCAGAAGACATCCCCAAAGCCATCTTCATGCGTACCACGTCATAGGGCGTGAGGACAATGGAAACATCCTGGCAACACTGTGTGTAGCAGGAAACCCCGGGCCCGCACCTGAAGGTGAATAGGTGCTCAGGGGTCATTTTTGATCTTTTTCCCTGCTCGTATTCTTGACTCTGCAAGTTCATCTTTTTTCCTCAGAAAACCCTTGACCTATTGGGCGGTTTCGTTTTTATAAATCAACACGATTACCAGCGATCCTACGAAGGAGGTGTTACAAAATCAATGAAAGAGAGAACTCTAGCTATCATTAAACCGGACGGCGTGTCAAGGAATCTCGTGGGAGAAGTTATCAGGAGGATAGAAGGAGAGGGAATCAGGATCTCCGCCGCAAAGATGATAAGGATGGACAAGGATCAGGCAAAGGGATTCTACCAGGTGCACGAGGGGAAGCCCTTCTTTGAAAGTGTGACCGACTTCATGTCTTCGGGCCCTTGTTTGGTCATGGTCCTTGAAGGAGATGACGTCATCGGGAGATACAGGAAACTGATCGGAGCCACTGATTACAAAAGGGCCGATGAAGGGACCATCCGAAGAGATTTTGCCACGGATATTGAAAAAAATATTGTCCACGGATCAGACTCGGTGGAAAATGCGAAATTCGAGATCAAATACTTTTTCAGTGAACTGGAGATATTTTGAAGGGCAGGGGGCCGGATTAGAGGTCTTGATAGGACATTGGCAGCGTGATTTGCTGAAGTTTCGCACCCTCTCACCCGTCTTCGGGTCTGCTATGAAGGTTGGGCGCGCAACCATTCTCTCCCCAGGGTGCGAAACCTCTGCGGCAATGGAGGTATGATCCCTCTCCTCTCCAGAGGCCAAGAGGAGTGTCATTCCTGAAGGAATCCCTCTCCTTACTTCTTTTCTTCCTTCTTGGGTGTTGTTTTTTCTTCCTTTTTGGATTCCAGATCCTTCTTTTCCTCTTTCAGTTCCTTGATCTCCTCCTTGAGTGTTTCCACCTCACTCTTCAAGGTATCGGCTTCCGTTTCAAAACCCTCGGAGGCCTTTTTATCCCTGAGCTCTTCTATGCCTAGGTAGGTGGCCAAAGCTCCACCCAAGATGAGCATAGCTGGCACACCGGCTGCCAAGGCCTTGATGAAATATCCCCACCATATAATGATTCCAATGATTCCCAGGATGAGCGCTACGAGACCGCCAAACAAAGCCATCATGACAAAAACACCTCCTCTTTAAGTATTCGTGCTGTGTTATCGTCAGATCAAATGCCTATCCGACAAATAGAAATCCCTGATATCATAAAGAAAAGCGTTGAGCAATAGATTAATAATAATTTTTGAAAAGTCAAATAAAATTTGTTCTTAATTTGGAAAGCATATTTCTTGATTATTATTATTATTAAATAATTTGGTGATAGAAGTCAAAGCAATTAAAACGTAGTAAAAGTCATCTAAGTTTGTCTTGATAAAGGTTTTCTGCTATAGAATATGAGATACGACTAAAGGATGCTTATTCAGGGGTTTCATTTATTTTATTTAGACGAAAGATTTTGGTTGCAATTTTCGAAAGGAATATTAATATAAATAGGCTAAATCGAAATCGACTCCCAGCGCTTTCGCTGCGAAGGTAGCCGTCGAAACATTCATGATTATGAAATTCTCCAGGGGTAAATAGTCTCATACTGTGTCACCTTCATATTCCACCCGGATCTTGTCAAGAGAGAGAATCTAATCAAAAACATAGGGAATCAAGGTAGATTGGGAGAAGAATTGCTCGGGGGACAAAGGACAGGAAAAAAACAGATGTGTCCGTATTTTTCTATTGATTTTGTGAAAAAAGAGGGGTAAATTTTCAGTTTATCTTTTTGGAGGTTCTGCCAGCGTAGCTCAGATGGTAGAGCAACTGATTTGTAATCAGTGGGTCGGGGGTTCGATTCCCTTCGCTGGCTCCAGTAAGAGGGATTGAGGAGAGGTTCCCGAGCGGTCAAAGGGAGCAGACTGTAAATCTGCCGGCTCAGCCTTCGGAGGTTCGAATCCTCCCCTCTCCACCATGCCCCTGGAAAAGGCCACGCTGCCGGATCTGCCGAATATTGAGGCAAGGGGACGCATCCTTCCCTGGAAAAGGGGCTGAATCGTTGTTTTGAATGGCTATAAGCGGGAATAGCTCAGTTGGCTAGAGCGTCAGCCTTCCAAGCTGAGGGTCGCGGGTTCGAATCCCGTTTCCCGCTCCACCTCGCTGAGACCACCTCCGGGTTCGACCTGGTGGTTGGAGCGCATTCTGCCCACGTAGCTCAGTAGGTAGAGCACATCCTTGGTAAGGATGAGGTTCACCGGTTCGATTCCGGTCGTGGGCTCCAAAGGATATAAGATGGCAGGAAAGAAACGGATATTTGGGCGGGGAGTTGCCTGACAAGGTTGAATTTCTCACGATTTCAAGGAGGTAAGTGATGTCGAAGAAGAAGTTTGAGAGGAAGAAGCCTCATGTGAATGTGGGGACGATAGGTCATATTGATCATGGTAAGACGACGTTGACGGCTGCGATTACGAAGCATTTAGCGACGAAGGGGATGTCTGAGTATGTTCCTTTTGATGAGATAGACAAGGCGCCTGAGGAGAAGGCGCGTGGTATAACGATAGCGACGGCGCATGTGGAGTATGAGACTGAGAGGAGGCATTATGCGCATGTGGATTGTCCTGGTCATGCGGATTATATTAAGAACATGATTACGGGTGCTGCGCAGATGGATGGAGCGATTTTGGTTGTTGGAGCTGATGATGGTCCGATGCCTCAGACTCGTGAGCATATATTGTTGGCGCGTCAGGTAGGTGTTCCTAGTATTGTGGTATTTTTGAACAAGTGTGACATGGTGGATGATGAGGAGTTGATAGAGTTGGTGGAGTTGGAGTTGAGGGAGTTATTGTCGAAGTATGAGTTTCCTGGTGATGAGATACCTATTATTCGTGGGAGTGCGTTGAAGGCTTTGGAGAGTGATGATTTTGGTAGTGAGGATGTGAAGCCTGTATTTGAGTTACTGGATGCTATTGATGCGTATATACCTGAGCCTGTTAGGGATACGGATAAGCCTTTTTTGATGCCGATTGAGGATGTATTTAGCATATCTGGTCGTGGTACGGTTGTTACGGGCAGGGTTGAGCGAGGGGTTATCAAGGTTGGTGATGAGGTTGAGGTGGTGGGGATTAGGCCTACGATGAAGACGGTTTGTACTGGTGTTGAGATGTTCAGGAAGATTTTGGATCAGGGTCAGGCTGGAGACAACATAGGGGTATTGTTGAGGGGTACGAAGCGTGATGAAGTTGAGCGTGGTCAGGTAGTGGCTGCCCCTGGGTCGATTACGCCGCATACGAAGTTTAAGGCGGAGGCGTACATACTGACCAAGGAGGAGGGTGGTCGTCATACGCCGTTTTTTAATGGGTACAGGCCGCAGTTTTATTTTAGGACGACGGATGTGACTGGGGTAGTGAGTTTGCCTGAGGGGGTGGAGATGGTGATGCCTGGAGACAATGTGACGATGGAGGTTGCGTTGATAACGCCGATAGCGATGGAGAAGGAGTTGCGGTTTGCGATACGTGAAGGTGGAAGGACTGTGGGGGCCGGAGTAATCAGCGAAATCATCGAATAGGA
>JAFDHO010000029.1 GCA_019308745.1 Deltaproteobacteria bacterium | reverse complement strand
TAAACCAAGATTCCTGGCGGGAGTTTCCCGATACCAAGGCGAAAAGGAAACCAATGGAAATGAAAGGACGCAGTGAATATGGGAATGGTTGATGTCACGGAAAAACCGATTATCAAGAGAAGGGCAGAGGCAACAGGAAAGATTCTTCTTTCTCCTGAGACCATTGGTGAGATCAGGGAAGGTCGTGTCAAGAAGGGCGATCCCTTGATGGCGGCAGAAGTGGCAGCGATGAATGCCGCCAAACAGACCCATCTTCTCATTCCCCATTGTCACCAAATCCCCCTGGACACCGTCAAGGTAGATTTCAGGGTATCCAAGGATTCAATAGCTGCCCTATGCCTGGTCAAGGCGCAGGCACGGACCGGGGTTGAAATGGAGGCCCTGGTCGGGGTCACCATGGCCCTGAATACGATTTGGGATATGGTAAAATACCTGGAAAAGGATCAGGATGGTCAGTATCCCTTCACTAGGATCACGGATATCAGGGTCGTCAAGAAGGAAAAGTCTTAGGGGAGGGAGTGCTCGCCCGTCCTTAATGAAACCGGACCTCTTGCGCCCCGGGCTCGGATGTGCACAATTTCTTGTGCATGTGCACAATAAGTTGTGCATTTTGAGATCTCCTCTCGCGCGCATTCGGCTGTTCAAGGCGCACGTTTGAGGTATTGAATGGATCCTGCGAAAAAGTACTTCAAGAATAACAAGAGGATAAGGCCAAAATGATCGGGTTGCTCCCTTCAACACCACCCATGCTCTTGCCTGGCACGAAATTTGAAGTACTTCCATTAGAACGTGGCAAACCCGGTGTATTATTGCCCTACTTTTTCTACTGAACGATCACTAGGCAATGGCTATTTGCAGGATGGGCTGAGATGGCTAAGATCTACATTTTGAACGGTCCGGAGCAGGGCAAGTCCTTTGAGATAGAGAAAGATGTCATTACCGTAGGGCGTGGTAGAGAAAACGATATCCAAATACTTGACAAGACTGTGTCTCGTAGGCACCTGGAGATAATTCGCAGGGGCCAGAACTACTTTGCCAGGGACCTCAAAAGCTTGAATGGTACCTTCTTCAACGGAAAATACATGAAGCCGGATGAGGAAGTTGAAATCCTTGAGGGGAACCCTATCGTAATAGGAATGAGTGTCATCTGCCTCGGAAAAGGGTGCGTTGAGCATGTCATGCCCTTTCTCGACTCGATTGAGCTGACCAAGGATGTGGGAAACGAAGGCGGGCAGGCTGTTCAGCACAGGAGCAAGACCAATCAAAAGATCATGGAGTTGATCTACAGTGCCTCACATATCCTGGAGGAGAGCGCAAATATCAGAAGAGCGCTTGAGGACTTGCTGGACAATATCTTCAGCATCCTGAAGAGAATCGAAAGGGGTGTGATCCTGTTGACGGACCCTGTGACAGGCCAAATTCTGGAAACCATATCGAGGTCCAGGGAGCCCGCGGCCCGTGAGGGCACTGCATATTCCAAAGAAGTCGTGGAAAGGGTGCTGGGGGAAGGGAAGGCTGTCGTTATTGCCGATGCTCATTCCGCCAGAGGCGATGAAATTGCCGAGACCCTCAAGCTTTCCAAAATCGCCTCGGTAATGTGTGTGCCCATCATGAGTGGCTCCCGGGTGAGGGGAGCCCTGTACCTGGATTCCGTGTCAAGCCCACACTGCTTCAGGAAAAAAGACCTTTCTTTGTTTATGGATCTCGGCAAAAGGGCGGGCATAGCCATAGAAAACGCCTTTCTGAACGAGAGCCTGAATCGCTATTGATTTCTCCTTCGGCCGAAGCCTCCATCTTTTCGGAAAACCAGATCAGAGCATGGCAGAAACCTGTGGCAAGCGCCAACCGTTATCCTCTGTTCTGCGGGGCATTTGGCCCTGTCT
This sequence comes from Deltaproteobacteria bacterium, assembly GCA_019308745.1. Classification (GTDB taxonomy): domain Bacteria; phylum Desulfobacterota; class DSM-4660; order Desulfatiglandales; family HGW-15; genus JAFDHO01. Next base: position 27,684 of record JAFDHO010000029.1, on the reverse strand, counting down.
CCCGTAAGTGGGCGCTGACAGGGCTCATGGAAGATCTCGGCAATCTCTTGATCCCGGTCTTTACCTCACCCGCCAAGGTTTCCTTGACTAAGGGATCCAATGGGAATAATACTAGAAAAAAATCCAAAATTGGCGTTAGGGAGGGATGATGTCCATGATAGAAGGGCTACATTCGAAAGGTCGCCTGGTGTCACGCAGGGACTTCCTGTGGTTGACATCTCTGTCAGGGGCCGGCCTCCTTTTTGGATGCGCCACCAATCCCGTCACGGGGAAATCCCAACTGATGTTGATATCCGAAGACCAGGAGATCCGTACAGACAAACAAAACTCGCCACACCAATTCTCATTGGACTATGGTCAAATTCAGGATAGGGACATCAGGACTTACGTAGACCGGACAGGCAGGTCTCTCGCCTCCCACAGCCATCGCCCGTACCTTCCGTACAGATTCATGGCCCTAAATGCCACCTATATCAACGCCTATGCATTTCCAGGTGGGAGCGTGGGGATCACCAGGGGTATCCTCCTCAAGCTGAAGAACGAGGCAGAGCTGGCCGCGCTGCTGGGGCACGAGTTGGCCCACGTGAACGCACGGCATACTGCAGAACAGATGTCCAAGGGCACTTTAGCCAGCTTGTTTGTTGCGGGCGCTGCGGCCGCCGTGGGAGTAAGGAACAGAGGTCTCACCGACCTGGCCGCAACGATCGGGATGCTTGGGTCAGGTATTCTGCTGGCGGCCTATTCGAGGGATAACGAACGAGAGGCGGACTCCCTCGGGATTGACTACATGGTCAAAACAGGTTACAGCCCCATGGGGATGGTGGGACTGATGGAGATGCTAAAGGGTCTGTCAAAAAAAGGGCCATCTGCCACGCAGGTCCTCTTTGCGACACACCCCATGAGCGATGAGCGTTATCAACGGGCCTTGTTCTATTCAAAGACCCGCTACTCCAAATTCAGAAATGCTCCCCTTTACAGGGAACGATATATGGACAACACAAGGAATCTGAGGGCCAAGGCCGCCGCCATCCTGGCGATGCAGGAGGGAGAGGGGGCAATGGCAAAGAAAGACTATTCAGGGGCCGAGGCTTGGTTTAGAAAGGCATTGAAAGAGGCCCCGGGGGACTACGCAGGGCTCCTTATGCTGTCAAAAGCACTCATCCTCCAGGAGAAGTACGCCGAGGCCCTGGGACATGCAGAGGAGGCAAAAGGGGCCTACCCTGGAGAGGCTCAAGCACTCCATCTGGCTGGATTTGCGAGGATTAAGCTGAAGAGATATTCAGAGGCCTACAGGGATTTTATGGCCTACGAGAAAGTGCTGCCCGGCAACCCCAACACCATCTTTTTCATCGGATTGTCCCTTGAGGGGATGGAAAAGATAGAACAAGCGGCAGAATACTACCACAGGTACCTGCAAAAGGTGACGAGGGGTCCTTACGCCAGGTATGCTTACCGTCGGCTGGTGGAGTGGGGATACTACCGGAAGTAGTCCTCTCAGCTGGGAGATGCAAGAGATGCGGATCTGTGCGCTGGACAAGATGGGGCGCTTCAAGAAGATATCGTTGGCGACTGGCATGGAAGATTCCCGTGTCTGACATAGAATCCAGACACAGGTACCCTGTCATAGATTGGGTGAGGGGCTCTGCCGTCCTCCTCATGATTGTGTTCCACTGCGCCTATGACCTGGATGGTTTCGGCCTGGTCGATATAGACTTCTCCAAGAGTCCATTCTGGTTCAGCCTTCCGCGCCTTATTGTGACCCTTTTCTTGCTGTGCGTCGGTGTGTGTTTGGCGATCAGCCACAAGGATGGCATCAGGTGGCCGAGGGTAAAGATCCGGTTCCTCAAAATCGGCGGATGGGCCGTGGTCATTACCATCGTTACCTATGTCCTCTTTCCAAGGAATTTTGTCTTTTTCGGAATTCTTCACTTTATTGCTGTGGCGAGTCTTCTCGGGGTGTTTTTCGCAGGGAGACCTGTACTCTCTCTCTTTCTGGGCCTGGGAATGGTAGTGTCTCATCTCTTGCTCCGGCCAAGGATCCTTCCTCTCTCCGACTGGCTAGGCGTGAATCCCATGGATTATGTCCCTCTTTATCCCTGGTTCGGAGTCGTCCTCTCTGGTATATACTGTGAATCCAAGGGGCTTCATAGAGTTGTCATGCAACAGGGTCCCGTGGGCGGATTTGTCGGGTTTCTCGGCAGGCATTCCCTAAAGATATACCTGATCCATCGCCCCCTCCTCTTTGGGTCCGTATTCATGCTGCAAAAGCTGGGATTCTCCAATTAGAAAGAGAGGCAAGGGACGGAACAGCCTGAGCGAGCGGGTTTTTCATTGAAGCAGAAGAGATCTTAAATTATAGTAATTTCATTAAGTTCTCAACCAGGAATCTGTGGGGGAGTTGCGGGAGGCTTGAGCACACAGGGAATTTCATCAAGGTTAGAGAGGACAGGGAATGGAAAGACATAACTATTTCAACATTGTCAGGGAGGAGACCTACCAGGACGGCCAAGTCATTTTTGAACAGGGAAGCTCCGGCACATGGGTCTATGTTATCCTTTCAGGCGCAATAGAAGTGTCCCGAACCGTTGGCGGGAGGAAATACATGCTGGGCATCCTCAAGGAGGGAGAGATATTCGGAGAACTGGCCCTCATAGGGTCTGTCAGGCGAACCGCAACGACCCGCGCAATCGGAGAGACCACTGTCGGGATCATTGACCGACAGTTCCTTGACGACGAGTTCAACAAGCTCTCTTCCGACTTTCGATCCATACTCGTCACCTTTGTCAGACGATTCGAGAAGATGATGGATCGAATTCAAGAGTTCTCCATGAGAAGAAGGGAGAGGATTGCAAAGAGCCTGTCTCTCAAATTCAAGGATCGAGAGACCTTTGTGTCCGCCTACTCGGGCAACCTTAGCTCAGGCGGTATCTTCATTGTTACCAAGAAGCCTTTGAGGGTCGGCGAGAAGTTCTTGCTAAGACTTCAATTGCCGGATCTCAGCAGAACCTTAGAGATTAAATGTCAGGTAACTTGGGCGAGGCAAGAAGCGGAAGAGGTCAAGGGCAAACCTCCGGGGATGGGGGTCAGATTCCTGGAAATGAGTGAAAAGGATTCAAAACTGCTGAAGGAATACATGAAGGAGATATCGCCGTCTTGAGCGGGGAAGGCATTTTCCCTAAGACCTCGGTGGGACGGCCTCATTTCCCCCTTGACACCTATCACCCAGTTTCCTATTCTTCTGTTGTCAGGGGGTTTGAAGAATCGGTGCACCCTGGGCCCAGCAGGGCCGTCGGTTAGGGTTATGTCTTCGTGAACCGCGCAAGAGGTATTCATGGCATGGTCTCCAGAGATGAATCGACAGTTGGCGAGAGGATCAAATCCCTCCGAATGGACAGGGGCCTTAGCACCAAGGAGCTGGCGCTCAAGGTGGGGTGTTCGGATGAATACCTGGAATGGGTGGAAGAGGGCCAGGTCGAGCCCCCGGTAGCGTTGCTTCTTCGTCTAGCAAAGGCAATGCAGCTTGACTCTGGAAGTTTCTTAGAGAACGTCGGCACCAGGGCCAAACGAATGGAGGAAGTGGCTAAGAGGACGAAGCACTATTCCTACCAGACCCTTACGCCCCCGGAAGCGGATAAGCACCTGATGGCGTTTTCCATTGCCATTCCTCCAAAGACAGATCATGACGGGGTAGGTTACAGGCACGAAGGCGAAGAGTTTATCTATGTCCTTGAGGGTAAAGTGGATGTCACAGTAGACAGGCTTAGACACACACTGTGTCAGAAGGAGTCCCTCCGTTTCAATTCAAATCTTGACCACTTCATTTCTAACCCTGGCGAGACTGAAGCTCGACTCCTAGTGATCCTCTATATTCCCTAAGACCTTGGCGGGAGATGCTTTCCGTATCTTGATGCTTCGGAATCGGCATTAACGACCGGGTAATAATCAAAGGGTAAGCGATGCGGAAGAAGGCCCTTGTTATCATTATCGGCATTTTTGTCCTTGGGGGGACGTATCCCCTCGCGGGAAATGAGGATTTGGTTCGAGTAAGAGTAAGCCGCCTCGTCATGGACCCCGTCAGCAGACAACCAGTCCTCATGCTCTCCGATCCAAAGGAAATGCGTGCACTCCCCATTTGGATTGACCTATTCACCGCTAACGCAATACAATCAGAATTACAAGAAGTCGAACATCCGCGACCCCTCACCCACGATCTTTTGGAAAGGGTTATCGAACAATCGGGCCTCGAGGTAAAACAAATCACGATTACCCATCTCGAGGAGGGGGTCTATTACGCCAGGGTGGGCATGGACCGGCAGGGTTCACGGATTGATGTCGATGCTCGGCCCAGTGACTCGATCGTCATTGCGCTGAAGTTCAAGGCCCCCATTTACGTCTCAAAGCACCTCTTTGACGAAAAATCCATTCTCCTTAAGGAATCAAAGGGCATCGAGGAAACCTATGGACTGAGAACCCAGCCCTTGACCCCGTCCCTGTCCAGGGCCTTTTCCTTTGGTTCCACACGTGGCTTGTTGGTGGCAGATGTCCTTAGGGATAGCGCGGCTGAGAGTGACGGATTGATGCGGGGCGACATACTGGTGGAGGTCGGGGAATACAGGGTGGAAGACCAAGAAACCCTAAGGACCGCCCTCGAAAGAAGCGGGGCATATCTGAGGGCGAGGGTCTTTAGGAAGGGGAGGTTTCTCACACTTGAGCTTCATCCCAAGTAGGATAATAGTGATTCTCCTCCCGCAGAGCGAGGGGCATCAGGCGGCCCCCCCGAGGGGGGATCGAGGGACAAAGCCTTTTCTGGTGTGACTGGTGGGAGGGCGCCGTCTTTTCTCGGTTTATCTGTGGGGGAAACCCCTGGCCCCGAGCATAAGCGAGGGGAACAGTGGGAGGGGGCAGTACTCCCCCGCAGATAAGCCGTTGAAGAGACCAGCCGGGGAACCCCGGAACAAAAGAAAAGGCTTTGCCCTCGAGCCGTCATAGATACTCTGGCCTGTCCCCGTCTCCCCGGAACTGGTTTCATGCCTGATCTTTTCTGACCCCCCGGGAGAACTGCCACCTATTTATTCTATGATAGCAGAGGGCCTACTGAAACTTGATGAACTTCATTCCTCTCCTAATCTTCTGGTCCCTTTGGTTCCTTAACTTCTGTGCTCGTACTGTCCTCTCCCCCTTGCTTCCTGTCATTGAAGACGAATTTCTCGTATCCCATGCCCTGGCGGGGGCGCTCTTCTTTTGTCTGTCCATCGGCTATACAATTGCGGTTTTTCTGTCAGGTCTTTTATCCATTCATGTGGGGTACAAAAGATCGATTGTACTCGGTCTAATTATCCTGGTCGCCTCTCTTTTTTCGTTAAAATATGCCTATAGCTATGGCTATCTCGCAGTGTGTCTCTTTTTCATAGGCGCAGGTACGGGCATATATCTGCCCTGCGCCATACCCCTTTTGACCTTGATCTATAGCGAGGGGAACTGGGGAAAGGCCATTGCCTTCCACGAAACCGCCGCTTCCCTCAGTATCCTGGCAATCCCTATTATAACCGCGTCGGCCCTCAAGGTTGTTTCCTGGAGGCTTCTTTTTGTGCTCATGGGCGCTGCCTGCGCCGTGGCCCTGGTTGCTTTCATGAAATTTGTCCCTGATATGATACAACACAGGGAGGGAAGGGCCGGATTGAGTGCTCTTTTACGGCGCAGGCATTTCTGGATCATGACCGTTCTCTGGGTAACGGCCGCAATAAACGCGATGGGTATCTATAACATACTGCCCCTTTTTCTGATCAAAGAAAAAGGCCTGGCCTTTGACTCCGCCAATACCCTCTTCGGGGTCTCCAGGGCAGGTGGACTCCTCGTCATTGTACTGATCGGCTTTCTCCTCGACAGATATAGCATCAAGAAGATCCTCACTGCCACCTTTCTCATGATGGGGATATCGACAATGGGTCTGGCCCTGGCCCCCAATCAGTGGCTCCTGGCGGCGATGCTTGTGGCCCAAGCGACTATCAGCACGATGTTCTTCCCAGCAGGCATCATGGCCATAGCTAAATCGGCCGATCCGCAGGAAAGGAGCGTGTTCACGGGTGTCATAGTCGGAATCTCCTCCATATTTGGGATAGGCATTGCGCCGACAGTACTGGGTGCAATAGCAGACAGAAGGGATTTCTTAAGCGGCATCCTAGGACTGGGTATCCTTACGATGGCGTCCGTCATTCTCACCCGAAAACTAGAAGACACAGAGTCCCCATGATCCCCGGGGGGCGTGTTGGCCCCCAGGCCAACGGGGATTTCTGGGCCCTTTCTGCTGTTGCATTTCAAATATGATTTTGTTATACACAATAAAACTCGATCTCTTTCAAGGTTCGATAATATGAACTAATTGAAATCAAGAAAGGTGAAGGGACAGGCAATGCTGAAATACAAGCAGATTCTTTTTGCCCTTCTTTTTGTCCTCCTCTTGGAGGGACTGGCTTGCGGGGCGGAGGAGGGCGGGACCTATTTCGACCTGGGGGTCTTTGCCTTTGAGGAAGGGAAATATGCCGAAGCTGAAGCTTTCTTCAGGAAGGCCCTAGAAAGGACGCCTGATAACCCCCTGTACCTTCAACATCTCGGAAGGACCTATGTCAGGCTCGGTCGATATACTGAAGCAAGCAGGTACCTGGAGGAGGCGTGGAGAATAGATCCGGAGTTACAGGGCTTGGCCTATGACATGGCTTATCTCTTCTATGTGAAATCTGAATTTTCACGGGCAATAGAACTATTTCAAGGGGTCATCAAAGATGAACCCTCTAATGTCTTGGCACATTACTACATCGCCCTGTGCTTCCTTGAAAAGAGAGACTATCAGAACTCCCTCAAATTCCTTTACCTCTCGGCGGATATGAGCCCGGGCATAAGAGTGAACGCCTACTATTATGAAGGCGTGTGCTACGCGAGATTGAGGAGGTTTGACGAGGCAGTCGAAAGATTTCGTTTTGTGAAAGAACATGGCGAAGATACGTCCATAAGAAAGAAAGCCTCTCAGTGGCTTGACCTGATTGAGAGGCAAAAGGTAAAGAAAGGAAAACCCTATGACCTCTATTTTAAGCTTGGTTATGGTTACGACGACAACGTGCGGCTCGAGCCCATTGATTCCGACCTCTTCGCGGATGAGGAAGACCGCTTCTTCGCGGGTTACTTTTCAGGAAAGTACGACCTCTTCACCTCTAAGGGGATCACGACGGGTGTAGGCTACAATCACTATGAAAAGAGATACGCTGATCTCAAGGACTTCAATTTGAGGGGGAGCATTTTTCAATTCTACGGTAACTATGCCTCCCCTCCCTTTACCTTTAGCCTGAGCTACGTGCCCTATTATTACTGGTTGGATGCCGACAGCTATCTCATGAGGCACCAAGTCGGACCTTCCGTGTTCTGGAAGATGAGTGAAAGGATCATCGGGTTCCTGAAATATGCCTACCTTCGAGACAACTATTTCAGTAACAATCGCAAGGACGGCCATTCGCACACTGTCGATGGCAGCATCTATTACGATCTCCTGGACGGAAAAGGCTACCTGTTCGGTGGACTGGGTTATGCGGACAAGTCGGCGTCCCATCCTGATGAATCTTACTCCTTGTTGGAGGCCAGTCTGGGCATTTCCCTTGAATTGCCCTGGTACGCGTTGAATATGAGTATGCTGGGCAAGGCCATCGAAAAGGACTATGATAATGTAGATTCGGCCTTCAACGTAAGGAGGGAAGACACCAAATACCTTTGGAATTTCTCCCTTTACCGAACCCTCTTTTATGAATGGCTGGAAACCAAGGGAGAGGTCCGTTACACGAGGAATGATTCAAATATCGGAGACTTCGATTATAAGAGACACGTATATACAATTTCCCTGGGCGCAAGATTCTAGGAGAATTGAAAATGAAGACAACTGAACCCAAGTCAGTTTTCCCCCTCGGCTTTTACACCAGTATGGCGGTCCTCTGCATTTCATTTCTTCTGAACGCGCCGGCATTGGCGGTGACGATCCCGGAGGACTTGATTATTGAGGAGCCCTACGCTCCGGGCGTCGGGCTGCCCGTTGGCAGGACACTATCGGTCCAGGGAGAAGCGATCGTCGTCCACCATCATGACACGAAGCGGGGTTACATGGCCAAGGCCGGGCTTTCGCTCTTCAACAGAGACATTCTGCTTACTAAGAAGGGGGGGCGGATGCAGTTCCGCCTAAACGACGGCAGTGTGATGACCCTGGCTTCAGGCACAGAATTGGTCATAACCAAGAGCCTCTATGACGAGAAAAAGGGAGCGCGCTCCTCTTTCCTGGGTCTAGGGGTGGGAAAGGCCAGGTTTGTCGTAAGGAAACTCTTTGAATTTTGCCGCTCGAGGTTCAGGGTGAGGACTCCCACTGCCATAGTGGGGGTGCGGGGCTCGGACTTTGTCATATTCACATCAGAACAACTCACCAACATAACCGCTCTGGAGGAAACATCCCTGGAAGTTGTCAGTTCCGATTTTCCGGATGAGGAACCTGTGCCGGTCAACGATTTTGAGCAGGTTACAGTGGAAGAGGGTGCCTTGCCCTCTGACGTGACGCCGGTAAGTCCCGGAGACGTGGAGAAGCTCTTGGAGGACCTGGTCATGCCGGAGGACGATAAGGCGGGAGGAGGTGAAGGAGGTGAAGGGGGATCAGGCCCCGGTGGAGGCGGAATACTTGTCTCAGGTGATGACATTGTGGGGCCTGAGGGCCCTTCAGGGCCGGAGGACTTCGAAGGCGGTGATTTCTTGGACACGGCCGAAAGGGATCAGGGGTCCCAGCAAGAGGGCGACATTGGGGATGGGGCTATGGAGATCTTTGAGGATATCATGGAAGGATCCTCAAGGGATCGGGCAGGGCAAGACCAGGGTTCAGGCACAACAGGGACGGATGTAATCACGAACGGAGATGATTATATGGACTCGCTTCGAGATCTTTAATTTAGGCATACGGAGCAGGGTTGTATAGGGAGATGATGGGGCCATGACGAGCCACTTTGGGATAATGGAAGGGGTCGGAGGTAACGGTTCGAAGTCTTTTCAGTGTATTTCTTGCGGAGGCCTCATAACCCACTCGGACAGGCTTCTGCCACTAGGGGGGACCAGTCGCCACCTCTTTGTCAATCCGGCGGGTATTGAATGTGATTTCCATACCTTCTATTCCTGTCCAGGCGCAGTGGCCCTTGGCGAGGCTACAGCTTTACATAGCTGGTTTCACGGTTACAACTGGCGCATGGCATTCTGTCGCCATTGCGGTCAGCACCTTGGCTGGCGCTACGAGGCCCTCTCCGCCATGGAGAAGCCTCAGGATTTCTGGGGAATCCTGGCCAACAACCTTACAATTGATTAGTCCCTGTATTGCCTAGTTCCAGAAAGTGTGATAAAAATAGTCAAATTCTTTCCGGACTTGGCCTAGTCCCACGGGAATTGTCATTTTTTCCGATCCACCACAGTGACTTCCCCTCATCGATGATGGAGAAGGATATGAAGAAAAGACACAACAAAATCCTCAGTCTCCTGGGAGATGATGCTGAATTTGACGGCATCTTAAGATTTCGGGGCACGACCAGGATAGACGGGCATTTCAGGGGCGAGATCCTTGGAACGGGGAACCTCATCGTGGGCGGAAAGGCCCTTGTTGAGGCAACAATAAGGGTCTCGCACGTCCTGGTTATAGGTGAGATTCGCGGTGATGTCATTGCGGACAGGGGAGTTGACGTCCTCTCCACGGGAAAGGTGCACGGAAACATACAGGCGCCGACCTTTGTGATGGAAGAAGGGGCGACATTCGACGGCAATTGTAAGATGACGGAAATCGCGGCTGAGGAGGGGCAGGAATCCCCCATCGAATCCCGGAAGGAAAACGGCGGGGAAACCTCACCTGAGGAACACTCGGGTACTATACACGGCTATGTGCTGGGAATCCCTTCTGACTCTCCCGTATTGTCCAACCCCTCGAAAGACCAAACTCAGGAAGACTCTGGGAAGGTGCCGATCAGGGATGCCAAGGTCCTAGCCAAATGCAAAGGTTTGGGGAAAAGGCAGGCCAAGACAGATTCCTCTGGATACTATAGACTTACCGACCTTGGAGACGGTAAATGGAAACTGAAGGTAAAGGCCAAAGGCTACGAAAAAGCTGAGGCGACCGTAAGGGTAAATGGGGGAGGCGTCTACGAACTGAATTTCGACTAGGGCTGAACTGAGCGAACAGTCGAAAGACCTAGATTGTGAAAACCCGGTCTGCGTGGCCGGGTTTTTGACATGGGCCGGCCGTTGACCATATTGGCCTGGCGTCACGGCAACGGGGACCGGCTCAGGGCATCTTCTTTAAAGAGGCTCCTCACAAGAATTTGTGGGTGAACCTTTAGAGAGAACCGGGATGAAACGGCTACTAAAACAGGGGATAATCAGGCTCACCGAAGCAGGTTTTTCGCCGACGGACGGAAAAGAGGAGCGCCTTCAAGGTGTACCTGGGATCTACCAAGATGAGAGGCACAGAGGGCGACCGGTGGACATTTACGGCCTCCGGGCCGGTCACCCTTCTGGCAGCAAGGCTCTCTGAATTCGGAAGGGGAGGCCAGATCTTGGTCGGTGAAGAGACAGCCAGGCGGGGAATGGAATCCATTCCCGTGGCGTCTCTGGGGAGGGTAAAACTCAAGAATATGGTCGACCCCGGTGAGGTCTTCAAAGTGACGGCTTCCTCAAAGAAAAGCAATTGATAACCTATTCAAATTAGGCTACAATTTCTGAATAGATCGATACTCCTGGTTCCCGAGAGGTGGCCATCAAAGTCTTTAGGAGAAAGCAATGAACGGCAAGGGCAACATACTCCTCCTGTCTCTGCTCCTCGTGGCCTTCCTAACCATGATCCATCCGGTCCCTTCCTTTGGGAAGACAGAGGTCATTCCCCTTCGGTTTCGGAGCGCCGCAGAGGTGGAAGACATGGTTCGCGGCATGCTTTCCGCTGATGGCAGGCTATCTGTCGACCAGAGGACAAATGTCCTTCTCATAACCGACAAGATTGAGAGGATAGAGCAGATCAAGAACATTCTCGCCCGCATCGATCAACCCGCAAGAATGGTCAAGATACGCTTGAGATTCCACGAAGCGGACAGTTCCCGGGCCGGGAAATTCTCCGGGAGCGCAAGGATTTCAGGAGATAACTGGGAGATTACAACGGGGCCGGAGGGGGGAAAAGGTAAAACAAAGATCCTTTTGAGCGACCAGACCAGGGCGCGTTCGGGCGAGGAAGAGTTCTTCGTTCAAGTGGAATCAGGCACCAGCGCCTACCTTAAGGTCGGCGAAGAGATCCCTTTCCAGGAGAGCTGGAGAGGCCTTTGCGAGAAATACGGAGACTATCGTGGGACCTTTGGCTTTAGGAAGGTTGAAAGCGGGATTGAGGTGAAACCGATTATCGCAGGGGATCGCGTAATCCTTGAAGTCACGCCGATCATTGCGTACAGGGAGAAGGGACAGGAGAGAGGAGTTATCCGCTTCTCCAAGGCCTCGACCAAGTTAAACCTACAATTGGGACAATGGGTGACCCTCGGATCTTCCAGGAGCAAAGGGAATGAAGTGGTGCGAAGAATCCTGGAGAGGGGCTCTGAGAAAAACGACAGACGCATTGTCATCTCACTCAAGGTAGAAGGATGTGGCGGGTTTTAGGGCTTTTTCGGGTATCATCCCTCTGCGAGGCTGTTGCCCGGGTCATTTGCTCGGATCTACGGGAAGTAGAGAGAGTATGAATTCAGCCCTTAGAAGCCATTTCTATCGCGCCTCTCGCAGCATGCCCCCGGAGGCTTTCCACTGGGGACGAAAGGCAGGCCTACTATGCCGACAGGACCCTGTGGGATAAATTGCGATGTCTGTAGGCTGAAGCTCTTGGGAATCTGCTCCAGCTGCGGGCCGGGCAGGAGCGTTGAGGCAGAGAAAAAACTGGACGCCCAGATCAGGATCTTTGGAGGATCATGTCCTGTTCTAGCCTGCGCCCATGAAAGCAGGGTCGATTATTGTTTGAGGGACTGTGGCCACTTCCCGTGCCGGCACTTTGAATCAGGTCCCTATCCCTTTAGCGAGGCTTATATAAGAATGCAAAAGAGAAGACGCAAGGATGCCCCTGTCTCCCGAGACCCTTCCGGGAAGGATGTGAATGTGCCTCAGGAGTACTGGCAGGAGTTGAACAACCGGAACATCGACGAAATATGCGAAAAAGCCATGGCCCGCGCGTGTCCTCCCGAGGGCATCGTCTTATCCTTCCTGGGAAGAGAAATCTTGCTGGATAGGCAGGGGAAGTGTCTGAAATCATTTAAGAACGATAAATGGTCGAAGATCGAATACCCCATGATCGAGCTTCTTGTTCTGGTCTATTTGCTCAATGTGGGGCACGGGCCTATCTCCAACGAGATCGTCGGGGTCCACGAGCTCAAGGATTCCCACTTCTTCCAGGGCCCCCACGAACTCAAGGTGAAGCCCGTTCTCGACCGCTTCGGAAACGACCCCGAGGCCTTCAGGGAGGCGGCAGAGGCCCTGGGGGGTGAAGAACGTGATATGGCTGACATCGCCTATAGACTGTTCCCCCTTCCAAAGGTGCCCCTTTTTTACTTGCTGTGGGTAGGTGACGAAGAATTTGAGCCCAGGCTTTCCGTGCTATTTGACCGCACTGTTGATCGCTTTCTCTCTGCTGATGCGGTCTGGGGAGTCGTGAATGTTGTTTCTGACGCTTTGTTGATGGCGCCGAACTTCTTACGCTAGACGCTGATAAAGGTTCCCATTTCAGGTACGAGAGAATGGCACAAAAGCTGGTTCGAAGGATTATCACACCACTCTTCATTTTGGCGATCATTCTTCTTCCTATCCGTCCTTTGCTTGGCGCTCCGGTGGTAGGGGAAGATATCTCCATGAGCAGTGAGTGGCGCGTTCCTTCGATGGAAGATCTCCCGGATATGTTGAAAAGGGCCAGCATTTTGGTTGGGACCACCTACTCCCGGACAAACTTTTTTTTCTACCGGACGGCCAGAAGCACGGCTTCGAGTACAGTCTGCTTAAGGAATACGAGGGCTTTCTAAACAAAAAGAGAAGCCGCTGGGAAATACCCGTCGTCATATCGTTTCTACCAATGCCCCATGACAAGCTCATTCCTGCCCTGCTGAAGGGATACTGTGATATCGCGGCAGCCGGTTTGACCATAACGCCTCAGCGGTACAGGTTGGCGGATTTTACGAAGCCCTACCTGACGGGAATCAGCGAAGTGGTGGTATCTCATAGGGATGCCGGCGAAATGGGTAGAGTGGAGGACCTGGCCGGTAGGGAGGTGTACGTGCGGGAGTCAAGTAGCTATTACAGCAGCTTGCTGGGGATCAACGCCAAGTTGAAGGCCCGAAACCTGCCCCCAATAAAGATAATAAAGGCCGATGAATTCCTGGCTACAGAGAGTATCCTCGAAATGGTCAATGCCGGGATAATACAGATCACAGTAGCTGATTCCCACCTGGCGGAGCTATGGTCCAAGGTGCTGGGTGACATAAGGGTGCACGAAGGAGTCGCGGTGCGCCAGGATGGAAGTCTTGCCTGGATGGTTCGAAAGAGCAACCCGTTGCTGAAGGAAAGCCTAAACAGATTCATCAAATCTCACAAGATAGGGACGTTCAAGGGGAACATCTATTTTGATCGTTATTTCAAAGACACGAAGTGGATAAATAACCCTCTGAAGAGGAAAACCCACGAAAAAATGTCCCGGTATGAGAGGTGGTTCAAGAAGTACGGCGCCCTCTACGGTATTGACTGGAGGTTGCTCAGCTCCCTGGCCTTCTATGAATCCGGTTTCGATCATTCAAAACGTTCACCTTCGGGTGCCATTGGCTTGATGCAAATTATGCCCGGGCTCGCGCAAGATCAAAGGATAGGTATAAGAGACATTCACGTGCCTGAAAACAATATCCATGCAGGAGCCAAATATCTCGCCCTCTTGAGAGACACCTATTTTTCTGAACCGGGAATAGGCCCCGATGATCGCCTGAGGTTTGCCCTCGCCGCCTACAATGCCGGCCCCTCGAGGATAAGAAGGATCAGGCAGAGGGCCAAGAGGATGGGGTATGACCCTGACCGATGGTTCGGGAATTGTGAAGTGGCCGCGCTGAGGGAAGTGGGGCAGGAGCCCGTTCTTTATGTCAGGAATATCAACATCTACTATATTGCCCTGAAACTCTCGGAACCCTACATGAAAGAGAGCGGACCCATTAGGCCTTAAGGGTTGCCGGGAAAGAGTGCCATTGGCTTCTCTGTCACTAAAAGTGATCAGAGGGAAAGAACGATTTACGACCGAAGACAGGAATCACCCCTTAAGGATGGCGTCTGAAGTATGATGAAATTCACTCACCTTTGCCAGAATCTTCCGTTCGGAAGTACGGGGAGGTGTTTACTCTATTAGATATTGACACGATACCTTGAGTTCCCTATACTCTGACCCACTTGAATAGGTCTCTTCTTACCTGGCGCCAAATACCCAAATAGTCTTCATCCAGATTGGAAGGTCTCGTGCAGGCAATAACTTTAGCGAAAATAAGTTGATGCGCAAAGGCTTTTAGGGAGAAGTGTCCGGAGGGGGTATGATATCCCGTAAATCTTTAAACATTAACGCTATCAAAATAGAGGAGGTAGTAACATGAAAAGGCTGTTGAAGTCCTTTGGCATTCTGGTAGTAACACTGGGCCTCGTCGCGGGCACTATGCCTGGTCAGGCCCAAGCAAAGAAGGTGGAACTCTCCTTGGCCCACGAGGCCCCGCCTTTCTTCGTCTATCAGATAATAGCGGAAAAATTCAAAGAGTTTCTCGAAAAAAAAGTGGGGGATGAGGTCTCTGTAAAGATATACCACTCCGGCCAGCTCGGTGGCGAAAAAGACAGTATTGAAGGCGAAATCATCGGAACGGTAGACATGGCCATCGTGCAGAGTTCCCTGTTAGCCCTTTGGGAAAATCAAATGGCCTATGTCGACATTCCGTTTCTTTATCGCGACATTGACCACGCCATCAAGGTTATGAACGGACCCATAGGCCAATCAATAAACAGAAAAATGGAGAAACACGGGGTCATGGTTCTGGCTTGCATGAACCTCGGATTCCGGGGTGTGTATAACAGGCACAAGCCAGTGTATAAACCTTCGGACCTGGAAGGCATGAAATATCGAGTCATTCAAAACCCCGTTTACGTGGACCTGATCAATTCCTGGGGGGCAAAGGCGGTACCCATGAATTTTGGTGAAGTATACACCGCCCTCCAGCAGGGTGTCCTTGATGCTGCCGGTCTGGAGCCCTATTCCTACGAAATCATGAAGCACTATGAACCAGCCCCCTATTTTTCAATTACGAATCATATCTACCAGGCCTTCCTGCTGACCATGTCAAAGAAGAAATTTGACTCCCTGTCACCCAGGGTGCAAAGGGCCATCTTGGATACGGCAAGGGAGATAATTCCGGCTGGTGTGAAGATCACCAAGGATATTGATTACAGAATCATTGGAAAGCTCGTGAGAGAAAACGGGGTCCTATTCAATGTCGCGGACATTGAAGCATTTAAGAAGGCATCTAGGGGCGTGCACGAGAAGTATGCGAAGAAGATTGGTATGGATGTCGTGAACAAGATCAGGGAGGTCAAGTAGTCTCCTATGCGGAGGCACAACGCCCGGTAGAGGAGGATGCGGTCCGGTGAACATGTAGCCACATCCTCCTTTTATGGTGTCAATAGAAGGTCGAAGGAAGCTGTTTTGCTGCCCCTGAAGGCGCAGCGGGATGATGAATAGAACTCTGTTATCCATCGAGAGGGCAAGTTCCCTCATAAATACCATCGTCAAACACATGGCCGGATTCCTGACCGGTGCCATGGCGATCCTTGTCTTTCTCCAGGTCCTGTTCCGATATGTATTCGATGCACCCCTTGACTGGTCAGAGGAAATGGCAACCTTTGCCTTCGCATGGATGTGCCTCCTGGGTGCCAGCGTGGGTTTGTACCTGGAGGAACATCCAAGGCTTGATATCTTCCTCGGTTTTCTTCCCCCTTTGGTCGAAAAATTCATACGGCTATTGATTCTTATGGCAATAGGTTTCATGCTCGCAGTACTCTTCGTATACGGCCTGAGTCTGACCACAACCATGAAGATGCAAAAGACCGCTGCGCTGGGATACTCCGTATCTTTCGTCTACGTCGTGTTGCCCCTTTCCGCTATCATCATGTTAATCCACATAGTTTCAAAGGCCCTGTCCGTCTTTCGAAACACCGACGAGGAAGGAGAAAAGTGGCGATAATTCTCTTCCTCTCCTTCTTTATCCTTCTGATCCTGGGTGCTCCAATTGTCTTTTCCATAGGCGTCGGGACCACCGCTGCCCTGATGGCAGGAGGCATCCCACTGGAGATCCTGCCTCAAAAAATATTTTCGGGTTTGAACCATTTCCCCTACCTTGCGGTGCCGCTGTTTGTACTGGCGGGCATGCTGATGGAAACGGGGGGCATCTCTAAACGAATAGTTGATCTTTCTAACGCTATGGTAGGGCATATCCGCGGCGGGATGGGCATGGTCGTGATCGTTGCGACCATTTTCTTTTCGGATATCTCAGGGTCCTCGGCGGCTGATACCGCAGCAATCGGCAGTGTGATGATTCCCCCCATGAAGAGACGAGGATATGATCCCGGCTTTGCAGCGGCCCTGGTCACTGCAGCCGGCGGAATGGGGGTCCTGATCCCGCCCTGCCTCACCATGGTGGTCTTTGGGAGCCTGACAAATACTTCGATTGGGGCCCTCTTTTTGGCAGGTTTCGTCCCGGGTATAAGCATGGGCCTGATTCTGATGCTCCTAACCTACATAATTGCGAAGAAGAAATACTTTCCAAGGGAAAGGCGCGCCACCTTCCGAGAGTTCCTCATCGCTTTTAAGAGGGCTTTTCTTTCTCTATTTATGGGCGTGATCATATTGGGCGGCATTATTCTCGGAGTCTTCACCGCGACAGAGGCCGCTGCCGTAGCCGTAATGTACGGGTTCTTTCTTTCTGTGATTCTGTACAAGGAAATCAAGGTGTCCCAGATCCCTGAAATACTCTGGAAGTCGGCGGTGATATCCGGTGTGGTGATGTTCGTGGTTGGTATTTCCTATGGATTTGGCTGGGTAATTGGTAAGGAGCAGATCCCGATAAAGCTCGCAAACTTCATGATCGGGATCCCTGGCGGTAAATGGATGTTTTTGCTCGCGGTCAACGTCCTGCTTCTGGCCATGGGCATGTTTTTTGACGCCTCTCTTTCAGTTGTTATCCTTGTTCCGATCCTTTTTCCGGTAGCCGTCGAGCTGGGGATTCACCCGGTTCATTTCGGCATCTTTGTGATCATGAATCTTGGTATCGGTTTCACCACGCCGCCTTACGGCATATCTCTGCTGATTGCTTCAAGCATTGCAAAGGTCCCCCTGACTTCTTTGATCAGGCCTATTCTTCCGTACATACTGACGATGATCGGCTTTCTCATGGTGATTACCTACATCCCCTGGTTTTCCATGGTCCTCCCCAGGCTGTTCATGGGGTACTAGGACGTGGCGAGGGTGCCGGGGAGAAAACGGATATGAACAGGACGCATTTGACATAGAATTTCTCGGGGAGAAAGAATCGAATTATGCCCGTACAGGAGTTTTTCGAGCCGGTCACCCTTGATGAGGCCTCGTCTCTGGCCATGGAATCTAAGCTTCCCACGAGATTCCTGGGGGGAGGGACTGATCTGATGATTCAGCTAAAGGCGACAAAAACCCCTCCACTGCGTCTTATCTCTTTAAAGAGAATTCATGAAATCAGGCAAATAGAGGGCTACTCCTCCGGAGAAATCTTTGTGGGAGCGCTCGTGAGCCATTCCGCCTTGTCTGTCCACCCGGAAATAGAAAGGCATTTCCCCGCGCTAGCAAAGGCATGCAGCCTGGTGGGCTCGCCCTCGATCAGGAACATGGGGACTGTCGGTGGAAATATTTGTAATTCTTCACCGGCGGCAGACACTGCTCCGCCCTTACTGGCCTATGATGCCAGCCTTGTGGTACGGCAAAACGGATCTGATAGGCGCATAAAGATCACAGACTTCTTTCAAGGCCCCGGTGAGAATATCCTCAGGAAAGGGGATATTCTCAAGGGATTTCTCCTAACGAAGATGGATGGCTATTGTTCCTCCTATGAAAAGCTGGGGTATCGGAGGGCAATGGAGATAGGAATCGTTAATGTCTGTGTGGCGATGAAAAGGGAAGGGAGTCTCTGCCGAGACATACGCGTAGGCCTGGGGTCAGTGGCGCCAACACCGATACGGGCACTTGGGGCCGAAGAGATACTGAAGGGAAAAAAGATCGAGGATGGCCTGCTCAAAATGGCCACTGAAAAAGCCATGGAGGAAATCACACCCATTACCGATTTGAGGGCGTCTGCTGACTACAGGAGGGCAATGACACAGGTCCTCATGGAAAAAACAGTGCGAAGTATCCTGGATACTTCCTTCTAGGAGAGGGGTCCTGGTGGAAGGAGACAAGACGATACGAGTAAAGGTCAACGCAAGAAGTTACTCCCTGCCGGTTGATGCCAGCAGGACCCTCCTGGCCTTCCTCAGAGAGGATCTGGGCCTAAAGGGGACAAAAGAGGGTTGCGGAACGGGCGATTGTGGGTCCTGCATTGTCATAAGAGACGGGAATATCATTAATTCCTGTATTACCCTTGCGGTGGAATGCAATGGCTCAGAGATAACCACTATAGAAGGACTGTCTCGCGGGGGAGAGGAACTGCATCCCATCCAGAAATCTTTCGTCAGCCGCGGGGCCGTCCAATGCGGATATTGCACCCCTGGTATGATCTTGGCGGCGAAGGACCTCCTTGACAAAAACCCTTGCCCAACAAGGGAACAAATCAAAGTCGCCATTTCCGGCAACCTGTGCAGATGCACGGGATACAAAAAAATCATAGACGCGATAGAGGCGGCATCAGAAGGGGGATCCCTGTCTCCGGCAGAAGGCGGCGGGAGCATTGGTACGAGTATTCCCCGCTCAGATGCCCTGGAGCATGTGACCGGGACTTCTTGCTTCGGCACCGACGTCAACAGGCCCGGCATGGTATATGGAAAAGTCTTGAGGAGCCCTTATCCACACGCCCTGATCAAAAGGATCGATGCCTCCAGGGCTGAAGCCCTTGAAGGGGTCCTCGCGGTTGTAACGGGAAAGGAGGTGCCCAGGGGCTATTTCGGGGTGGACATAAAGGACCGGCTTGTCTTTGCAAGAGAAAAGGTCAGATACAGGGGGGAAGAAGTAGCTGCCGTGGCTGCAGTAACCGAGGACCTTGCCGCGAAGGCCGCGGAATTGATCCACATAGAATATGAACCTCTCGAAAGCGTGATGGACCCAATGGAAGCGATGGATGAAAACGCTCCGGTCATCCATGAAGGCTTGAAGGAGTATGATGCCGGCTTTGATGCCCAGAGGAAAGGAAACATCTGTTCTATCGCGAACGTGAGGTGTGGGGATATAGAGAAGGGGTTTTCAGAGTCTGATATGGTTCGTGAAGACCATTTCGCCACACAGATCCAACATCAAGCCAGTCTGGAGCCCCATGCAGTCGTAGCGGAAGTGGATATCCACGGGAAGATCACGGTCTGGTCGAGCACCCAAAAACCCTTTGCCATGAGAAGATATTTGTCACAATCTTTGGATCTTCCTATGAACTCCATCCGGGTCATCGCCACGAGGATAGGAGGGGGATTCGGCGGCAAACTGGAGCTTATTGCCGAACCCTTTGCCGTTGTCCTTTCAATGAAGTGTCGTAGACCCGTCAAGATCGTTTATACGAGGGAGGAAGAATTCCTGGCGACAACGCCCAGGCACAAGACCTACTTCTGGGTCAAGACAGGGATGAGAAAGGACGGCACACTCCTCGCGAGGCACGCCAGGTTTGTGTATGACACCGGTTCCTATTCCGGTAACGGTCCCACAACCGTTACCCTGTCCGCACAACTCGTAAGCGGCCTCTACCGGATTCCCAACCTGTTCATTGAAGGGTACTGCGTTTACACCAACAAGATGAATTGCGGCAGCATGCGCGGTCCGTCAGCCCCTCAAACGGCGTTTGCTCTAGAGTCCCACACGGACAATCTGGCAGGAATGATCGGAATGGATCCCCTCGATTTCAGATTGAAAAACCTGCTTGAACCGGGAGAGACAACAGGGATCGGTCAGACACTCGTTGATGTGGATTACAAAGAGGTCATCAAGAAAGCTGCAGCAAAAATAGGTTGGAGCAAGCTTGAAAAGGGACAGAACATTGGAAGGGGCCTGGCGTGCGTCTTTTGGCTCAGCGGGGGGTGGTCCACTTCCGCCACGGTCAAAATAAACGAGGATGGAACGGTGGGAATCATAACAGGCGCTGTAGATATGGGTACCGGCTATCTCTACGGTAGCGTCATACAGATCGTTGCGGAGGTCCTGGGGGTTAGGCCCGACAAGATCTCTCTGGCCCAAGGGGATACGGATACAACCACGTATGACCATGGGACTGGAGGAAGCCGGGGAACCCATACGGTTGGAAAAGTTGTTCAGATGGCTGCTTTGAAGGCAAAAGAGGAACTCCTTCGTGAAGCAGCCTGGATGCTGGAGATCTCGGTAGAAGACCTTGAAACAAATGACGGTTGGATCCTCCCCAAGGGGAGCCCAAACAAGAAATTGAGCTTTGCGGAGGTATCCTATAGCCGACATATCAACCGGGGGGGACCGGTTTCAGGTGCTGCTTTCTACCTGCCTGAGATGGACGCCATAGACCCCGCAAGGGTTAAAGGTCTTTCCTTTACTGCCTTCAGAGGTGTAACCATGGGTTGCCATGCCGCGGTGGTCAGGGTGCACCCTGAGACCGGGCACCTGGAAATCTTGAAGTATGCGGCAGCCCACGATGTGGGTCGAGCAATTAATCCTATCGGCGTGGAGGGACAAATCGAGGGCGGGATCTCCATGGGATTGGGTTTTGCCCTTACGGAAAAGGTGATCCTGGACGACGAAGGTAGAATTCTCAATCCGAATCTCCACGACTACAGGCTGCCTACAGCCTTGGATGTCCCTGAAACCGAGCCTGTTATCGTAGAGATACCGTCAAGGCACGGACCTTTCGGAGCGAAAGGGGTCGGGGAGCCCACCATGGCACTTACTGCTGCAGTACTTGGAAATGCGATCTATGATGCTACCGGGGTTAGGATGAACAGGACACCCATGACCCCGGAGGATGTGTATGAGGAAATCAAGAGACAGCCGGCAGCCAAGACACCGAGTTGACGCCCACCTCTTTGAGATGCTGAATGCTCCTCGTTCAGGATACGGCGAGCCCAAGCCATGGCGTACTTGATAAATCTGCCCCGGACTTCGCTCCAGATGCATCGAGAGATCTCGATAGACCTTTATCCCGGGTCCCCCGCTCAAGCCGGGGAATTGCAAGCCCACCCGCGCTATCCAGGAATGTGCCTTGCCTGAAAGCGAGGAGGTTCAACTATCCCTCAAGGGCACACCGGCGCCCCTTATCTGCTCCAGCACACGGCGGACGTCGGGAAGGCATCACCTCCCTTTGGGATTCTTGGTGCTGCAGTCGCATTCGCCCCTCTTCTTTTCTGCCATGATCTTTTCCATGATCAAGGACCGACCATTCTTGGAGCAGTCCTCCACAATGTCCCTCTCACTGTAACCAAAGCAGTAACAAACAAGTTCGTCCGTCACATCAGGCCGATGCATAAAGCCCTCTCAGGGAGCCAGGAGAGATGGTACGACAAATGCTCTTCCGGGGTAACCAAAATAGGCATGCTCTCGGGAACTACCTTTCACCTCCTGGGTTCTGATTCGCTTTTCTTGAGCCTTTTGAAGCGTTCCCTGATGAAATCATATTCCAACCAGGTATCCAGAAAGGATTCCAACGCCCTGCGATAGTGAGCGATAGCCCCCTCTTTGTCTCCTGAGCCTTCTTTCCAAAATCCCAAGAATGTGTAAGCCGTGATGAGGTTTTCTGGGGATTCTTCGGCCCCCTGGGTCAAGATTGTTTCCTCTTCTTCCTTCAAGAGCACTCGTGCTATGGCACTGTACCACGGATCCTCCGTGCGAGCCAAGAAGGCACTCAACGAGGACCGTGCCTCAAGGTCCCTCTTTTGGAAGTGCATGACGCAGGGCTCCAAGAGCCCCAGGCTCATCCGGCTGGAGTTGCTCCTCCCCTTCCTTTCCAAGAAGGATCGAGCATAGTCGAGGGCCTTGTCCCATGACTCGTCTGCAGCATAGTAAAAGGCCAAGGCTACCAGCAAGTTGGGGCTATCAGGGTACAATTTGTGCACTTCCTGAAGTATCCTGATCTTCTCCTCCATGTCCAGGCCTGCCCCGGACAATTTCTCGGTGAGCACTGATAACCTATCTTTTCTTTCCTTTCTCTCCTCCTGGTCCTGTGAGATGGCCCGGTCAAAGGCATCCTTATCCCTTCTGTACTCTTCTCGCTCCTTTTCCCTTTGAAAGAGTCCCTCCCTGAGCTTCTGCACCTGGCGAAGCTTTGAGAGGGCCAGGTAGAACTCCCAGCTATCCGTGTCAGCGGAGAGCAGGGACTGGCGCAGGAGCCCATCAGCCCTTTCCAGGGCCCCCTTCTTGAAGCTTTTCATCCCTACGACATAGAAGAGCCAGCTTTTTTCCGACGAGGTGTACCATCCCTCCAGTGCAGAGCCCTCATCTACAAGTCCTTCTATGACTCGGGCAAGATAGCCCTGAAACTCGTGTTCTGATCGCCAATCCAGGCCAAGGAGGTCGTCTCGATAGGCACTGGAATTCCCCCTGTCAGCCAGCCAGTCGATCATAAAGAGCATGAGCCTGGCCTCCATGTCCCGGGGGTCCATGGACAGGGATTGGGAAAACCGCTCCCTCGCCCCCTTGAAATCCCCATTGCATAGGTGCATCATTGCAGACGCTGTCACAAGCTGAGGTTGGAGGTTTTCCTTGAGTTCCCTGTCCGCCATTGCCTGAGCAGCCGACCAATGGCCTTTCCGTGCCTCTTCAGCCAGCTTTTTCAGCTTTTCTTCCAGGGAGAAGTCCAGGGCACCGTTCCATTTGGTCTTGCCGGCCTTGAGATCTTGGAGGAATTCCGCTGCCCCTGTAATGGGCAGGACCATTCCGATATCCCATCTCGGTGTAGGTATGGGCAGGAGGCCCTGAGCCATTTCCGTTGCAACGCCTGAGACAATTCCGATGATCTTCCCGCGTGCGTCAACGATGGGCCCCCCGCTATTGCCACCGTAGATCGAGGCATCGACCTGGAGCAGATGCTCAAAAGAACGCCTCACGTTTCCGCTGGTCACGCTTGCGTTCACTGTCGTCTCCTGGGTGCGGCTCCCCAAGGGAAAGCCCAAGGTAATAAAGGGGGACAGCTTGGGGACCGCTTTCGGGTCCATTTCCGGATCCAAGGGCAGGGGCATAATCCCGTCGGGAACAGGTGCTATCTTCAAGAGAGCGAAGTCGTCCTTGAAAGGGGAAGAAATGAGCTGCCTGATCAGCACCGGAGGTTTGGGGATGCCCGCAATCGTTATGCGCTTCCTGGAGCGTCTGCTGTATGCGGTGTCCGTGAGATAAATGTCCTCGAGTGCAGCATCTTCCATCAATCTTGCAGCACGATTGAATGCCTTTGTCCCTTCAAACCAGAGGAGCATGCGGTAATCGAACCTGGGTTCCGCGCCTTCCTTTTTGAGTTGCTCCGCAATAGTAAACAGGGACGTATCTTCAAGCCAGGGGCATGCCACATGCCGGCTCGTGAGCATGTAGCCCTCCCTATCCACCAGGAAGGCCGTGCCTTCGGATCTGTTTCGATAGACCCGTTTGCCCCGGGAATCCAACCAGTATTCCACAACCAGGAAGGCGATGGATTTCGAATACTTGTTGGCGTACGTTTCCAGGATGGCAGAAACGTTCCTCTCCTGTTGGGAGTATCGGAACCACAGGAAAGCGACCGCCACGAGAAAGAGCAAGGAAGCCAACAGGGCTATTCGCCTCAGGGACCTCTTTGGTTTCAGGCCAGGCAGACTCCGCGGTATGCCGGTGTCCGGGACACCCTGGGTCTCTTTCGTCTCCTTCTTTATGCGTCCGAGGGACCCTACCACCTCATGCATGGATCGGGGCCGCAGGTCGGGGTCATCAGCCAGCATGACCTTGAACAGGATCTTGGCCTCCCTGGGAACCTGAAGGTCATCGATCTTTGAGGCGAAGTCCGTTATGCTCAGATCAGCCGTAAGAATCTCAACAAAGATCTTGCCGAGGGACCAGATATCGCTCCTGAAATCAAGGGGCCTCCCATTAACAATGTCAGGATGGCACTCCAAGAGCTTCTTGAGCATGGGTCCAGGTCGATCCAGTTTGGGGTCGAAGAAACGCGAGAACTTGTAGTCTATCTTTACCTTGAGTTCATCCTCCCTGTCACCTTTGACGAGGATGATGTCGTTCAGGATCAAGTGGGGGATGAAATACCCCTTGCTGTGGAGTACAGAGAGGATGGTTGCGATCTGGTGCAAGAGATCAAAGGCGAGGGACCTGTCTTTGAGTCTTCCGGAGGCCAACAGGGAGCCCCAACTCACCGTATCAAGCCATTCGCTGATCCGATACCACAGACCGTCAGGTGCCTGTCTAATAGCATAGTGTCTTACAAATCTTTCTCCAGGGAGCTTCTTGAGCTCTTCCAGTTCGTGCCTCAACCGTGATGCAATCTCCTCTGTCACGCCTGATTGCGGCGTAAAGAGGCGGATCATGACCAACTCCCCGGTCCTCTGCCTGATGGCCCTGCACAGGAAGCTGGCATAACCTTCGTGAAGGACGTCCACAATACGGTAGTCATCGATATATCTCCTGCCTTCACCGATCTCGGTACCGCAGGATGGGCAGGCAGTGATTTCTTCAGCAACTGCTTGATCACATTTTGGACATAACTTCAAGGCTCGTTCCTCCCAAGTGTTGTGCCTGAGGGCGATAGGCCAACAACTCCTATGGAAAGCAATGAACATGGTTGGGCTTGTGGCCCTAAAACCCATCGTTCAAAGGGTAATGGCATTATGAAATGTGGGGTCACAAGGGGAGAATACTGCTTTTCGATCGGGATGGTATGGCCAATTCCCTTTTTTTATCAGTAAATTATAGGGGGATAACAAGAACCTGTCAAGATGCTGTGGAAACATTGGAGGGCATTGCGTAGGATAAAAGCCGCTGACGCCCTTTTATCGGCGTAGCCAATGGGGGGGGATCGGTTATCTTCGTTGAAATTTTTCGAGGATTTGGTATCCTTGCTCCCTGTGTGGGTTTCGGAAATCCTTGGAAGGAGAGATTAACTGAAGAGAGAAATGTTTTCAGAAAGGCTGAAAAGGCTCACTCCATATGTCCCCGGAGAGCAACCCCAGGACAGGGAATACTTGAAGCTAAACACCAATGAGAACCCCTATCCCCCTTGCCCCGGAATTGCTGATCTCTTGAGGACATTCGACACTGAAAGGTTGAGGCTTTATTCCGATCCCGTGTGCGGGAGGCTCCGGGAAAGGATAGCGAGGAAACATAGTCTGCTCAAGGAACAGGTGTTTGTAAGCAACGGGTCTGACGAGGCCCTGTCTTTCTGCTTTTATGCCTTTTTTGACAGCCTTTACGGGAGACTGCTCTTCCCTGAGTACACCTACAGCTTCTATCCGGTTTATTGTGATTTCTATGGAATCACCTATGAAAGGATCCCCTTGGACAGGGAATTCAGGGTCGACCTGGATGGGTTCCTGAAGAAAGGGGATGGTTCCTGCGGAGCAATCTTTGCCAATCCCAATGCCCCTACCGGGACCTATTTGGCCCTGGACAGGATCGTCTGGTTTCTCGAGAACTACCACAGGGAAAAGATCGTTGTCATTGACGAGGCCTATATAGACTTTGGAGGCGAGAGTGCGGCCGCACTCCTCGGGCAATTTCAGAACCTCGTCATAGTCAGGACCTTTTCCAAGGGAATGTCCTTGGCCGGGCTCAGGCTCGGGTATACCCTCACCGACAAAGAGTTGATAAAGGCCTTGTTCACTGTCAAAGACTCCTTCAACTCCTATCCAGCCGATACCCTCTCTCAGCTCATCGGTGAAATCGCCATTGAAGACGATCTCTACTATGCAAAAATCAGAGAAAAGATCATTGCCACCAGGGAGTATTTCTCTTCAGAGCTCGAGAGGCTGGGATGGTTCGTTCTGCCCTCAAGGGCGAACTTTGTCTTTGTTTCCAAGGAAGGGATACCCGGTAAGGACATATATTTGAAGCTCAAGGAAAAGGGCATACTGGTCAGGCACTTTGATGTGGAAGGGATCAAGGACTTCGTCAGAATAACCATTGGGACCAGGGACCAGATGGCAAGGCTCCTGAGTGTGGCGACCTGTCTCTTCCCGTAGAGTAAAGGAGGCCCGTTCCATGGACATTCTTGAGGGATTCAAAAGGAGCCGGGCGTGGCGTTCGCTGTTTGTCCTGGGGTTGATCCTTGCGCTCGAAGTCTGGTGCCGACCTGTCCGGGCCAATCCATTCCCCCCTCTCATTCCATCCCTTAAGGTAGCGGATGAAATCACGTTTTGCGGCGAGAGGGTCCCTCTAGAGATTCAGGATGTCCGAGAAAGGTTTGAAAAGGAAATGCTCCTCTCCCTCTGGGACAGGCCCCAGGTTATCCTCTGGCTCAAAAGATCTCGTCGGTATTTGCCGATCATTGAAGACATCTTGAGACGGGGCGGGGTCCCCCACGACCTGAAATATATACCCGTCGCTGAGAGTGCCTTGCGCCCCCATGCTGGCTCAAGGAAAGGGGCCATCGGGTTCTGGCAGTTCAGGGAAGACCCCGGAAGAAGGTATGGGCTTACCATCAATGGGAGGATCGACCAAAGGAGAAACATCTTCTCCTCTACGAGGGCGGCAGTCCGTTGTCTAAAGGACCTTCACGAAATCTTTCGATCCTGGGCCCTTGCCGCTGCGGCCTACAACATGGGAAAAGATGGACTGCTCTCCGAGATCATGGAGCAGGGCACCAGAAACTATTACAGGCTTTATCTCCCCCTGGAAACACAAAGGTACCTGTTCAGGATAATCTCGGTGAAACTTATCCTGGAAAATCCAGAGAGCTATGGATTTCAGTTAACCCATAAAGATTACTACCCGCCACTTAGCTTTGACCGGGTTGAGTTTGAATGTTTCGAAGAAACACCGATAGCACTCGTGGCCAATGCGGCAAAGACCCATTTCAAAATGATCAAGGATCTTAACCCTGAAATCAGGGGGTATTACCTGGCTCCGGGCAAACACGTAATCCTTGTCCCAAGAGGGGGTTCTAAGGGCTTTCAGCCGAGGTACAAAAAGCGCTTGAGGGAGTTCCTGGAGGCCGGGAGAGACAAGATCTATATCGTGAGAGAGGGTGATAATCTCTCCGCCATTGCGGAGCAATTTGATATTCCCATTACTTCCCTCATCCTTTGGAACAAATTAGACCCCCGGAAGCCGATTCATCCAGGTGACAAACTGGTGATCTATCCCTCGGGCGCGTCTGGAGGAGAATCCAGGTGACAAAGCGACCGAAAGGGCGGGATCACAGGAAGCAGAGGCGTGTTCAGCTCAGACCTATTTTCCACCAGTAA
>JAFDHO010000183.1:8131-9458 GCA_019308745.1 Deltaproteobacteria bacterium | reverse complement strand
AAGGCCAAGTCCCTCCTGGGGGAGCTGTCTCAGAGCTATCCGGTCCCACGTAAAAAACAGGAAGTGCCTTTCTGGTTCTATGTGGCCGGCAATCTTTCCATGCGGCTGCATGGAATACATGCCTTTCATGCCTTTCCCATGGTGGTGCGTGCTGGAGGGATGCTTCAGGCCTTTGGGCCTGCTGCGGGGCGAAAGCTCGTTCATCCTCAGACAGGGGATACAACGATCGTTTGTGAGGGGTTTAACCGGAAGAATCACTATGATCGGCAGAGCCCTTGTGACCCGGATTTCTTGCGCAAGATGGCCAAAGACACCGATGCCCAGTCATTGATGAGATGGTTCGGGCAGGATGCGGTACGGATCTTTCGACGCCACCGTGCATTTGATCGAGAAGGGATTTTTATAGGAGATGCCTCCTACCTTTTTGTTCCGGACAATCCCCGCTATGAGGGCTCTGTGAAGCTTCTCTTTGATGAGAACGGCCATCCCATCTCTAAGGAGCAATACCGCAAGCTGAGCAACGATCAGAAGATCCGTTGTCAGTGGCGACGGTGTTATAAGATGGTGACCTTGCTTCACACGAACCCCGCCTTGGATTTTTTCCTTTTTGTGGCCGTCAGGGTCGTGAAGGGCAGCGAGCATGAATGTTCCTTGCTTTTTGCCCTGGTGGAGGAGTTTGTTGAGGCTGTTGGCAAGGGGGTGATGAAGCGGCTCATCCTGGACCGGGGGTTCTTGGATGGGAATTGATGTCCTCATCCCGGTTCGCCGAAACATGGATATCTATGCCGATGCGATGGCGTTATTCCAAGACCCACACCTCCAATGGGTGGAATGCAAAGGACCGGAGCAGGAAGCTAAGAAGCCGGATCCTCCAAAACAGCGTCCCAGAGCCATTGCCAAAAGGGAGAACACGCGGCAGAAAACACTTCATCGGTTGAAACTGCAGCAGCCACTCCCTCCCCCCGAAAAGATTGTGATCAAGAAGGAGGCGGCCGTAATCGGGGAGTTTCGCAGTTGGTCTTCTTGCACCATACCCCTTTCTGTGGTGGCCAACCGAGAGCACTACGCCGATGGCCATCAGGAAATCTGGTTCTTAGTCGACACAAAGGAAGTGAAAGATCCACAACATACCCAGCAAGAGTACCACCTGCGGGTGTCGATCGAAGAACGATATCGACAGCTCAAGTGTTTCAGCGACCTGACCCACTTTACTTCGCGCGCCTTCTCCATGGTCGTCAATCAAGTGGTCTTTATCATGCTGGCCTATGACCTCCTTCAGATCTACCTCTTGCATCGGGGGCGCAAGGAGCTTAACCACAAGACCCTG
>JAFDHO010000183.1:0-8119 GCA_019308745.1 Deltaproteobacteria bacterium | reverse complement strand
GCATCGGGGGCGCAAGGAGCTTAACCACAAGACCCTGCCTCGTATCCGCCAGCAGCTTCTGCCTTCCGATAACTACATTATTGTTTACTACCAGAATTACTATGGTCTCTTTGCCCCCTATGAACTCATTGGCTTCGTGGTGACCCTCCAAGAGGAGGCACGCAAAAAGATCGCGACTAAAAAACCCACGGGGGCCATGATCCCTCTCTCCTTTCACCCCATCCATAGGCCATCAAAACCCCCCGTTTCCGTCTCTTTTCACAAGAGACGCCTACAACCCCTGTCACCCTCTTTCCTTCTTCTGGCCCAACAAAGAACACCCCCTCCCTTCCCCACCGTGTTCGTTGCCTCATTTTGAGGCCGTCGTCCCTTCCCGTCCCCTATGAATCGCCAGGGCTTGCTCTTTATAACCCGATCCCCGCTTCCCAGTGTCTGAATTGCAGAGAAGAAATGGAAGTTCATCTGTGAATGACTTCCATGTGGGGCCACGCGTTGACCACGTTACAATGAGTTTATGAATGAACGTCCCCTTCCCCATAAGGTCCTATAGCAAAGGGGGATCATAATTTTGCGATCCTCTTTTTGCTACGGCTCACTCTCCATAGAAATACTGCGGTCGCAACAAGAAAACCCAATGCAATGGGGCGCTTCACCAAGATGATCGGATTGTTTTGTGACATCGTCAGAGTTTGTTGGATGGATAGCTCCACCATGGGTCCCAAGACGAAGCCGATTATGAAATTGACAAAGCTTAGCTGGAGTTTTCGCATCAAATAGCCTGATGCGGCAAAGATCACCATGACGAGCGCTGCGAAGATGGAGCCTCCGCTGATAAAGGCTCCGGTAATGCAAATCAAAATAATCACGGGATAAATAATATCGCGAGGCGCACTAAGGACCCATGCAAAGAACCTTAATCCCATATTGCCGATAACAAGGTTGAACAAGTTGGCTATGAGCATAGCGGCGTAAATACCATAAATAAGCTGCCCGTTCTCAGAAAACATCATAGGACCTGGCGTAACCCCATGAATTATGAAAGCACCAATTAGAAGGGCAGCCACCACGTTACCTGGGATGCCCAGGGTGAAAAGAGGTATAAGATTGGAACCGACTACCGCGTTGTTTGCCGCTTCGGCAGCTGCAATACCTTCCAGGGATCCGCGACCGAACTCTTCAGGGTTCTTGCTGGCCCGCTTGGCCGCCCCATAACCCAGAAATGCCGCGATGGTTACTCCCAGCCCCGGGAGGGTGCCAACAGCAGTACCGATCATGCTGGAACGCAGGATCGTGCGGCCAACAGCCAAGTACTCCCGGAAGGATACCCTTCGCTCCTCCTTGGGGAGATTGAGATCGAGACGTACTGCGGATTTGGCCTGGTCCTGGGGCCTTTCCAACTGTGCCCAGACTTCACTCAAAGCCAAGAAGCCTATGGCAATAGCCGCCAAAGGGATTCCCGCCTGGAGGTCCACGATCCCAAAAGTAAGCCGGGGCGAAGCGGCAAGAGGATCTATGCCCACGCAGTTTGTCAAAATTCCCAGGAGGGCAGCGATAAGGCCTTTCAGGAGGGAAACGGATTCCAGAGCGGCAATAAGTGCAAGGGCAAAGATAGTCACCGACAGGACTTCAGGCGGCCCCATCTTGATGGCTACTCCAGCTATTGGAGCAGCGACAAAAATGAGCACTAAATCAGAGAAGGTGTCTCCAGAAACAGAAGAGTAAAGAGCCATCTTCATGGCCTTAAGGGCCTTGCCCTGTTGTGCTAAGGGATAACCGTCGAAGGTGGTGGCCACCGCCTCCGGGGTGCCCGGGGTGTTGAGCAGAATGGCAGAGATTGATCCTCCGAATGTACTTCCCTTATTCATTCCCACCAGAAAAGCGATGGCCATTAGTGGACTCATGTAAAAGGTAACCGGGACACATAGGGCAATGGCCATTGGACCGTTCAAGCCCGGAACGGCCCCTACCGTGACACCGCTGGCTACTCCCAGGGCAATGAATCCCAGATTCACCAGTGTGAAGGCATCGGCGAATCCAGTAAGAATCATTTCCATTTTGAGCCCTTCAAAGGATCATGGAAGGTAGACGGAAAGACCGTAGCGCAGGGAAAACATCAAAGCAGCCGGGATGCCTATTGCAAATACCGCCACCCATAGAGGCGAACGGCGGCCAGCAAGGATCATGCTTGCGGCTATGAGGAACACTCCCCCGGCATAATAGCCAGCCAAGTCGATGATCAGCAGTCCAACCAGGGCAATGGCAACATTGATTCCAGTGCGAACCAAGGCCTGCTTACCGATAAGTGCTCTCCGCCCCTCGCTGGTCCAGGCGCGAGGTAAATTCTTTAGCATGAGAAGAAGGGAAAGAAAGAAAATTCCTCCTGCACAGAACATGGGCATGGCTGCGGGGGACATTCCGTAACCCTCAGTTGGAGCAGTTTGCCGGGGTATCACCCATATGAGCATTACCATGCTGCCGATCATGAGAAATATAGATAGAAAAAAATCTGCCCGTTGCATGGATTCCCTCCTTCATACGTCTGAAGCGGGCAAGACTATTTGCGATCCTGCCCGGTTCAGAGATCATTTGCCCAAGGCCTTCTTGTATGACTCATAGCTTGCCTTGATCTGTCGGGTGAGCTGCTCAGATCCTGTAAAAACCGCAGGCATATGCAACCGTTGGGTTATGAGTTCCTGCACCTCCTTGCTGTTGAAGGCATTGCGCGCAGCCCTTTCCAGTATTTGCTTCACATCCGGGGGCAAACCTTTAGGAGCCACCAGCAAGAAGGGCACATCCATGGAAATATCGTAGCCCAGGTCCCTGAGGGTGGGGACTTCTGGGAAAGCTATGAGGGGCTTGGAAGTGCATGCGGCCAAGACCACCATTTTGCCGGCCTTGACATACTTGTAATGTACGCCACCGCTCCAGGCAAAGTCCACATGGCCGCCCAAGAGAGCGGGTATCATCTCGCCACCGCCCTTGGTTGGTACGGGCACCAGGTTTACGCCGCTTTTTTTGTTGATAACCTTGATGGCCATTCTATCCCAGGGGGTCTGGCTTGCATAAGTAAGGGAACCTTTCTCCTTGGCTGCCTTGATCAGGTCCCACCAGCTCTTCCAGCCCTTTTGCGGAGTGGCTACGAAGGCAGGCTGGGTCTGGGCTATGCTGGCAATATAAGTGAAGTCATCTACCGTGTAATCAACCTTGCCTAGATTGATGCTCAAGGTGAAGGCCAAGCTGGCATTTGCTCCCAGGGTGTAACCGTCAGGCTTTTTCATCTTCAGGTGGCTGGCCCCGACCGCACCTCCGGCACCTGCCCGGTTGGAAACCACTACCGGTTTACCCAGTTCCTTGCTGAGGGCCTTGGCAAATACCCTAAAAGTGGTATCCAGGGATCCGCCCGCCTTGAAAGCGACTATCAGATTGATGGGTTTTTGGGGGTAAGCCGCTTTCGCGCCCGAATTGACACCAATGACCATAATTGTTACCAAGGCCAGTCCAACAACGATCCTTGAAATCTTCTGCATGGTATATCCTCCTCCTATAATGTTTGTTTACTTCAGAAAAAGTGTTGCCTCGATTTCTTTTCTTCTTCCGGGTGGCTTCTTATAAGAGTTTGCCGCCCGTTGTTTGTTGAGATCCGCTCCGTTATTTCACGAAAGGAGCGGATCTAGAATTACCGAACCTGATATGGCATTCTAACATGAAGGGCCTGGTTGGGACACTCGATTTCGCAAGGGAGGCAGTACCAGCATGTCTTGTTGAACTCGAAAGGCCGACCGCAGCTTAGGCAGCGTTCAGCCTCCCTCTTGGCTTCAATCGGGGCCAAAACCAATTCTGTCTCCGCAAAAAGGCCCCGTTTTCCTGGGGGAAGCAAAGAGGCGTCCTGACGAGGACCACCCACAGCCCGCTCGGGCAGGGCAAGGTACTCTGTCACCAAGCCCTTGACCTGGTAATAGTCATTTTCATACCAAAGGCTTTCACCCCGCAAGTAGCGTCCCACGCTTTCAGCTGCCCTCTTGCCCGTGGCAAAGGCCTCAACCACGGACGAAGGCCCTTGGGCGCAATCGCCGCAGATGAATACCTTAGCATTCTGTTTTGATTGCATGGTTGCCTTATCGTAAGAAAAGCGCCCGGTTGAGGAATCAAACAGTTCTTCCGGCAAACTGCTTGGTTCGACGGTCTGACCGATAGCAACGGCCACCATGTCAGCATCAACGTCATACAGCCCCGGAAAGTCGTCAAACAATGGTGCGAAATTGCCATCGGCATCGAACACGCTTAAGCAACGTTTGAGTGAAAGTTCCAGTCTTCCCTCCGGTGTTCTGCAAATGCGGTCCACTGCCCAACAGTTTTCGATAATTACCCCCAATTCCCGGGCCTCGGTCAATGCGGAATCATCTGCCGGCATTTCATAGGGATCCTCCAGGCAGATAAGGTGCACCTCCGATGCACCACAGTACACGCAGGTCACGGCCGTATCTATCGCCGAATTGCCGCCGCCGATCACCACCACTTTTTTGCCGGGAAGATCGCGAGCCATATCATACTTGACCCGTGCCAGAAGCTCAATGGCGGAAATCACCCCTTCTAGATCATGGCCTGGGATATCCAGAGAGACCAGACCAGAGGCACCGACGGCCACGACTATGGCTCCATAGTTTCTTTCAAGTTCCTCCCATTCGATATCTCCGCCCACCTGACGGCCAACTTCGAGCTTTACGCCGACGGCTTCCAGGGATCTGATAGCAGCTTCTATTTCAGAGTTGGGCAGCCTAAATTGCGGAATGCCATAGCGCATGAGCCCCCCCGGCTCACTTCTGCCCTCAAGTACGGTTACCCGGTGTCCCATGACCCTCAGTTCGTAGGCAGCCATCAGTCCGGCAGGCCCAGAGCCGATCACAACCGCCTTGAGGCCCGTGGCAGGCCTGATTTCAGGTATTTGTCGCGTGATGTCAGGAAACCTATGATCCAGATATCGCTTGAGTGCGCGAATGTTCACTGCTCCATCGCCTACGGCTCGTTTCCTCTCACAGGCAGATTCGCAGGGCCGCGAACAGATCCGACCCAGAATACCGGCGAAAGGCGTATACTTCCTTAGCTCCCTGGCTGCCTCTTCCTCCTTGCCCTGTGCAATAAGGCACACATAACCTTGACAATTCAGATCAATTGGGCAGGCTTGGCGGCAGGGAGCAACGGAAAGCCGCAGGTTGTCCATTATGCAACGATCCACACAGATGCCACAAGCAAAGCACAAGTCACGATCAATCTTGATATTGATATCGGACATCAACTTCGATCTTCTCCCTTTGTTGCCCAGTTCATTTTTACTACGGTGGCCCTGGAGCACTTGATCTCGTAAGGTCCATCGCCCTTTTTCAATACTATGTGACAGAGATAATTCTTATCGTCTCTTTCCGGGTAATCCACACGCCGATGAGAGGTCCCCCAACGGCTTTCCTTGCGCTCCAAGGAGGCCGTGGCCGAGAGGGAGGCGCACTGAATGATGTTTTCTACTTCATAGGTCTTGGACAGCTCATGGCCGTTTTCAGCCCTGGTCTGCTCATTGAGTTCTTTCCTGAAAACCTCGGCCCATTGCAACCAGCGTTTCAACTTCTGTTCGTTTTTCAGGCCTACCACGTAATCGCCGATAAAGCGGCGGACCTTATATTCGATTTCCCTAACCTCAATATCGCCTTTAGCGTTGGCACACAAGTTTCTTTTCTTTATCTCCTGTTCTATTTTGCTCCAGTCAAGAGTGGGGTTTTCCGGGTATCGGTCCATGAAGTTTACCGCTTCCTCCGCTGCTATCTCACCAAAGACAAAAGCCCCGGTCAAATGTTGCTTGGGTACGCTGGCCACATCGCCAGCCGCATAAAGGCCTGGTACGCCGGTTTCCGCTTTTTCGTTGACCCTGACCCCGCTGATGCCGTGGCCCCCGCAGAGTTGATGCTCGGTCGGCCACAGTTCAATATCACTTCGGCGGAAATCGATACCGCGGTTTTTGAAAAACCGTTCCTGGACTGGCCTTTCCGTTGTGAAAAGGATCTCTTCTATTTCCTGGATCAGGGACTCCTCCAGGTGACTCAATCTCACCCGCACGGGACCGTGGCCCTTCTCATGCGCTTCGTTCATGAGATGTATGTTGTCAACCTCATTTTCCATTATGATATTGTTGAAGAAATCCAGGACTCGGGCACCGCGGGTAACAGTAATGGCCAACAAAGGCATATTGGCATCTTTGATGAGAACGGGGCTCTGAGTCGCTTCCATCCCGGTAAGGGAGGCTCCCGCCCTGTAACACATCAAGAAGCCATCTCCCGTATTGCCCGGAAAATCAAAAACACCATAAAGATACCCTGAATTTGGCAAAGAAAACCGAGCCTGACCACCTGATGTGACAATGACCGCTTTCGCCTTGCAAACGACCAGCTCACCTGTTCGGACGTTAAGACCGACTGCTCCTGATACCCGTCCATCGTCAAGGAGGAGTTCAAGCCCCATAACGCGGTTGAAAACCTTGGTCCTCCCCGCCAGGGCGCGTTGGGATATCATCACCTTCAGGTCGGGTTCCTGCATTGCCGCCTGGAACTTGCCTTTTACATGGTACTTCAGGGTCCGGTAGTTGCCAGAGCTGTCCAAAGGAAAATGGACTCCCCAGCCTTCCAGCTTCTTTAATAAGGCAAAGGAGCGCTCAGCCATTTTATAGCTGGCCGGTTCATCCAGGACCCCCTGGCAGCTCAAACCCATGGACTCCACATACAACTCAGGTGTGGTAAGATTTGGGATGGATACAATGTTGAGGGCATCCATGCCCCTGGCAATGGACCCGGAATATTTGATATCCTCTTTTTCGAAGATGGTAATCTCCAAGTCAGGCTTGAGCTCTCTGGCACGGATTGCGGCCATGCACCCGGCACTGCCACCCCCGATGATCAATAGATCAGTTTCGGTAAGATAGACTTCCTCCATCATAGCTCTTTCTATATTGGTCATAAGTACTCTTCCTGGAAGTCATGAGCTTTTTTGTCGCCGAATCGGGATGCTTTTTCTAGTGTATCGTTTATTGGTTCAGACAAGTCAAGGGGAAAAAGGCGTTAGTTCAGGGTGAAATTGTCCTGTTCAATAAATTCTGGCAGATCAAGTTTTTACAATTATTCCTGAACAATCACCTCCCTATGATGTATATACTGCTCTTTAGTACAGTTCATCTTGGGAGGAACTGCCTTGAATCTGCGCAAGATCCTTGTCCGGCCTGTTTGCCCGTCCGAAGAGCAACGCTACCAAGAATTGATGCAGGAGCATCATTACCTGGGCTCTCTGCCAAAGATCGGAGAAACCATCCGCTACATTGCCATCTGGCATGATGAATGGGTGGCTCTTCTGAGCTTTTCCGATCTAGAATCCACTTTTGCGTCTCATCATGCTTTCGCCTTCCGAGGGGCCCCCAGCAGCACATGAGACAAAGGGGCTGATGGGGCGGTTCGAGGTAGGACAGCAAGCCAAGCGCGCTAGATATCCTGCAAAGGCCCCCTTTGGACTGCATTAGTTTCAACATCCCCACTTACTTCAATACATAGGCCCCGTGCCCACCCATATCCGCAATGCCCCAAAAATTAGAACAAATTTACCGTGACGTTTATGATGTCCAGGGAGAAAGGCCTGACCAGACTTGTGGGGTTCGGGTGCGGTTGTTCGCGCAGCTCGATGATCACCTCAGCAGAGTTGGATGGCCCTTTCAGGGCATTTCTCCTGGCAGCAAAAGCAGACGATACATTTGCCAGGATCCACTGCTGGAGTTTCATCCTTCATGGAAAGGGCTGAAACAGGGCAAGCCTCGATGCAGGTTCCGCAACCGGTGCACAGGTCCCTCTCGGCCCTGGGCCGCAGTTTGAGCTGCCTTTCCATTATCTGGGGGGAACCCGGAATCGCGGCCTCTCCTGTCTCATCGAGAAAGGGTGGGAGCTTGAAATGGGGAATAGGTTCCAGGTGTCCTATGATTTCAATATGGTTTTCCCGGTAGTCCCCGTAGCCCCTTCCATGGGCCACCTGGAGGAACCTCAGCTTTGCGGGATCCACACCCATCATCCGGGAGATGGTGACGTCCACCGTAAGTGGG
>JAFDHO010000028.1 GCA_019308745.1 Deltaproteobacteria bacterium | reverse complement strand
GGGTCATGCTTCTGCATGACCGCAATGGACGAGCAGGAGCTCATCCCTCCATGAACAACGATACGGACGAGGAGGGGCTCATTCCTCCAATCCATGACCTGATGTGGACTTTTCCCCTCTCTTCAGGAATTCCAAGCCGACGAGACAATGCCCCTTTCCCCGAGTACGATAATCACCGGTTATGTGACGGACAACCGTTCCCACGTAAGTTATAGGGAATCCTCCCTCCCTCGGATAATACATCAGGGTCAAGAAGTTGTTGCGCTTGAGGTGAGGCAGGATATCAGAGTCTTTATCTACGAGCAATGACATGGATTTCCGGGTTCGGTTCCATATCTTGAATTGATAGGAACCCTTGAAATGGTCAAGGGAAAACCTCCAGCAGTATGGCCTGTTGACCATACATCTGGGCTCAGCCCTTCTTTCCGGAATCAAGACCTTGGCTGTATTATGTTCCATAGCTCCTCCCTCATGCTTTCATGTTTGAGCAAGGCAGATGGATAGTAAAGGTGGTGCCTTCCCCTGGCGTGCTTTTGAGCTTGATGAATCCTCGGTGATTCCGGATAACGCCGTAGACTGCGGCAAGCCCCATGCCCATGGCTTTTCCGACTCCCTTTGTCGTAAAGAAGGGGGCAAAACACCTCTCTTGGGTGGCTTGATCCATGCCAACGCCCGAATCTTTTGCAATAATCTTGACATACCTGCCTGGTGGAAGGTCAGGCGGCAGATCCGGTCCCTTGCCAAGACGAATATTTTTGGTCTCAAGGTGGAGGTCCCCGCCCCCCGGCATTGCCTCCCATGCATTCTTGTAAAGGTTCAAAAGACTCCTTGTCATCTGGTCCTGATCCGCATCCACGATCCATATGTCTTTTTCATACCTCGTATGGATCCGCACACCCGGAGCTCTCTTCCTGAACATCAACACGCTTCTCTCGATGAGGGTATTCAGGTTAGTGGGTCGGACCTCGTATTTCCCCCCGCCTGCGAAACCCAGTAAGTCCTTGGTCAGGGACGACGCGTCCTTTACGCAATCCTCTATGCCTTTGATGTGCTTGAAACGGGGATCGGAAGGATCGGTATCCATCAAGAGGAGAGACGCATGCCCCTGAATGCCCATCAGGAGGTTGTTGAAATTGTGCGCCACGCCCCCTGCAAGTGCTCCAACCGTCTCCAGGTCCATACCATTGCCCCTGTGGTGAACGGCCTTAGAGAGGCTGTCACCCCTGGATTGGGGACTGGACTTTCGGTGAACGTCTATGTTGCGAATGTGCTCAATGTAGCTCTCCATATGGGAGAGGTTCAGTATCCAAGACTTGACCTGCCTTTCACAGGGCACGCCGTTCTCTTGCAGATAACCATGGGGATAGACCATGACATCTACGCGGTCCCTGTGCTCATAAGAACGAACAGACTGGGATATGGCCTTGAAAAGGATATCCCTGGGAAGGTGGGAAGGGTTGATGATCATGATGATGAGGGAGTTCAAGGGGTGAAAGGCCTCGAAGGCATAATCCGTCTGGTTAGCGTAAAAGACGGCGCACAGATTCCCTTCGTGTCTGAGGGCATAGGTGCTCATGTCTCTGAACAGGCCGAGCCTGCCAAAGACCTGTCCCAGGCCGTTGCTTCCCGGGCCCTCGATGTCGAGGGAAAGGGCATCCAGGAGGAGGCCTCCGGAGGAATGCCCGTAAAATTGGCCCAGTTCCCAAAGGTCCATCCGAGAGCAGCGGTCCAGAGACCATCCTCCGGGTACGGTATCCCTATTCCCTCCTTTTTGAAGGCTCAGGCAGGAGAAATGGTCAAGGGAGCAAACCCTGGGATTGCCAATCGCGATGGTAAAATCCTCATGAAGTCGTTTCGAGAAAGCGTCCCCGGACTGAAAACAACGCATAACATAGTTCGCTTCTCCGGAAGGGAGGCGGTGCATATCAAAGAGATAGCTCATTACTTGGTCTAAGAGATCCAGAGCGGCTCCTTCTGAGTCTTCTCCCGGGATCAGGTGCTGGGAGATGAGCCAGGCCTTTTCGTAAGCCCTCATAAGGGAGGCGTAGCCGATTATCTGCCCCTTGTCCCTGTATACGATGTGTTTTGCAACCTCGGGCGAAGCCAGGTGGCTCTTTGTCAGGGCCTCCTTGAGCTGCCCCTTATGAGGCTCGATGATTCGGTACGTATCAGGCTCGATGGCTCCGGCCTTAAAGAAGAACTCCCAGAGTTCATCCAAATCCAGATGGGTTGACAGGGGGCCTTCAGAATGGGCGAAATTGATTAGGATGTCGGCCAGGCGGCTGTAATCCGTCATGTTCATATCGAGGATAGCGATACCGCATCGTGCGTGACCTTCAGGGTCCTCCAGGCGATAGATAACCTGGGCCACACATTTCATCCCCTGGGATCCGGGGAACTCGATTGTCATCTCAGGAATGATCAACCCTGGCACGAGAACCCCCGAGCCAGATTCCTCGTTGACGGAGACCCCCGCGAAAGAGATATCGAGTCCTTCCAATCGGAGGGTTTTGCGCAAAAGGGGATGATCGAAAATCAGCAAGGGACGGGGTTTCAAGATGTGCCTGGGAGATCTGATCTGTCTTTTTTTGAAACGATTTACTCTGGTGCCATCCGGTGCCAGCACTATTTCCCTTTCCCTGGTCCCCGATCCCTGTCGAACAATGCGGCAGGGCTCTGAAAACAAGGTCCGGCCATCACGGTGTAACTGGAGGAAGAAGGGACTCTCGGAGTTCAGATCGTGGAAAGAACAATGAAGCTCCGGCCCGACCCTGACGCGAAAGCCAGACGGGCTGAAGTCCAGTAACTCTCCCCTGGCCAAAAAGCCGCCCTGGGAGAATGTGACTTTGACGTCTCTGCAGGGATAACGCCTGGCCCTTCTCTTACCTGTGACATATCCTTTTCCCGATAACTCGACCGTGAATCCAGTGTTGTTTACGGAGCGGAGTGTGACAGGGACAAGGATAATTGACTGGCCGTCATCGAGGATGAGATTGAGGAAGCGATATTTCCTTATGTCGGGGCCAGCGAGGCTCTTCTCGGTCCATCGACAGGTCAATTCACATCCATCACAAGGCTCCGGATAGGCCTCCACCAAAATACTGTCCTGATACTTGGGGTGAGCCAGTTGTAGAAAAACGGGCATCTCCATAAAATGGACGTAGTTCAGGGAACTTACCAGGGATTGGAGGTCCAAGGTGGCTGCCGAGGGCAATTCTTTCCCCAGGGAGTCGTGACGAAACATCCGGGGCAGAACCACTTCCTGGAGCGGCGGCTTTACCTCAATGTCCTCGATTCTCTGCAAGATAACTTCAGATGGCTTGGCACTTTCCATAAGGTGTTCTTCCCTGCTGGAGGCATTAGTCCCGGGGCAGAACGAGCCTCCCAGGTGTGAATACGGTTCTTAAATACTCACAATTATGCAACTTATTGTGCATTTCGTCAAGCAAAATACAATATATTGTATTTTGTGCGAAGAGTGCGGATGGGTAAGACCCGTCCCTCCAGGAGGAGGCCAGGGAAATCCCCCTCCGTTATTCCGGGCGTGTCCCGCGGAACGGGACGAGACCCGGAATCCAGGGGTTGATACGATTATGGATACTTCTGGATTTCGCGGTCAAGCCGTGGAATGACGGAATCAACGACCACCAATAGAACTGGTGGTATGAGGACGCCCCCTAAAAGGGGGCAACACATGGTTGCTCACCAGATGAAAATTCGAATACCGAAATTCGAAACAATACCAAATGGCCAAAGTCCCAATGACTGAAACCCTTGTGTTCACATGGCGTTTGTATAAAGGGTTTCTTCGCGCCCCCTTTGAACATTGGAGAATTTGAATTTCGAATTTGTCTCGGATTTCGTGCTTCGGATTTAATATAACTCAAAAAACGCCTGAAACGGTAGAACCGGTGGATCAGTAACGATTTAGAATGATGGAGGGTCATGCTCCTGCATGACCGATACGGACGGGCAGGAGCTCGTCCCTCCAGGATGGGTGATTATCCCACGCGAACGTGCTTGCGGATCCATTCGGGCAGATAGCGCATGTTATAGTAGTGGGCCATGGTGTAGAAACAGGTGGAAGAACAATGGGGCACGCACTCCTTCTTCATTTTTCTCAACTTTTCTTGATCGAATTTGGGCTCCCATATCCGGCCCCAGTCATCATTGTAACAGATCAGGTCGAAGCAAGGCGAAAGGGTGCC
The DNA here is from genome assembly GCA_019308745.1 of Deltaproteobacteria bacterium. Taxonomy (GTDB): domain Bacteria; phylum Desulfobacterota; class DSM-4660; order Desulfatiglandales; family HGW-15; genus JAFDHO01. The sequence continues at coordinate 25,728 of JAFDHO010000028.1, read as the reverse complement.
GTCCGGCCGGATCAGGGCCCCGTTGTGACCCGCCCTGCAATCCCAGTAAGTTATCCGGCCTCTCATGCGCTCCTTGAAGGCCTGAAGGTGCGCGATTGAGTTCACCATGGGCCAGCCCTTGCGATGCTTGTCAATGATCCAGTCCAGGAGTTCGTCTACCTCATCAAATTGCTCGGGTCTAATGTTCAACATGTCGTCCCTGTGGGCGTAGTGCTCGATATCGACAATATCCTGTGGGGGTTCGTTCAAATGGTAGTCCGTGCCGATGTTGTTTTGGTGGGCTATTTCGGTTAACATCTTTACGTCTCTTAAGTTGTTTCTGCATATGTTGATATTGAAGAAGAGGAGGTAGCCGTATTTTTTTTGCCTTTCGACGAGATATCGGAATTGGGGCTCAATCCTCAGGAGGGCCTTGGGGAGCCCCTTGAGCGGCGAGATACAGTCCACTGCCAGGTTTATGGCGGCCACACCCGCCTTGCCCACTTCATCGATGAAGGGTTTGTCCAGCAAATACCCGTTGGTGGGGAGATACATGAAAAAGCCTTTTTCAGCGCCATACCTTATGACTTCGAGGACAAAATCCTTCCGCAACAGGGGCTCACCTCCCATCAGGGGAATGACCCTACAGCCAACGGATCTCAGCCAGTCCACCGAGCTTTTTGCCGTGTCGATGTCCATGCCTTCCCGCTCGTTATTGAACTGGAAGCAATAGTAGCAGTCGATGTTACATTTCCATTCGGTATAGAGGTAGCAGAGTACCGGCCGGAACTCCTTGGCGTGAATGAGGGAGTTAAAGTAGGGGATAGCCCAGCGGCGAAATGCCCGGATACCGTTGAGAGCCTTGTAGTGAGCGGTTTCAAACATGACCTACCTCTCGATTATAGTAGAAGTCGCATGCCATTGAAAGCCATTCGGCCCCAGGGTCAAACCTAAACAGGCTATTGCCCAAATCATTTCATGGGTTTTGTTCCCGAATAGGGACCATGAAACCACCCTGTAGTCCCCTTGGGAGGTCTTTTCACAAGGCTAAATCAAATTCCTCCCAGACATTAGAACCGGCACCAAACATACAATAGATGGCCTCAATAGCCCCAAATGATCATCTCCGCCGAAGCCTCTCCCTTCTGTGCCTGTCAGGAGACAGCTGTGAGAGTTATGGGGGCGTACAGAAGCTGAGGTCGAATATTTAGCCTTGTGAAAAGACCTCCCAAGGGGCTATACACCAGTCTTGTCGCGTTTTGGACAACAGCCTGTATACGATCCATTTTTAAAGAGCAGGCGAGGCCTCTTTCGGCCCCGTTCGTGGACATGGCGATCACTCATGTCGCTATCCCGTTATTCGAGTAATCTATACAAGAAAAGCCCCGCCATTGTCAAGGCTGATGAGCCCGTGGCCGGGCCTTATACCTTCCTTCCATGTCTCTTGTAGTGCTGGTAGGCCTGATACATGAATGTGCGAATGGCGGCTTCGCGGCCGGGTTGGATACTGGCATCATAGGGCGTATCCAGATAGGGGACCCCCAGTCTATTCATGAGGGGTCGGACGACCGCAGAGGTCGTGGTGCTGGGCATGCACGTAAAGGGATAGACGTTGACAATGCCGTTGTACCCCTCCCTGGCATATTGAATAATGGCAGAAATGCTGAGACATGCCTCAGTGCCCACGTCAAAGGAAAAGATATCGTCTTCCTTCAGGATCTTTTCAAGGTGGGAGATCTTGTGGTCATCGGCCAGGTTGAGAAGGGGCTGGACCCTCTTGTAGACCTGCTTCTGTTTGTGTTCCTTGTAGAAGAGGTCCAAGCCGTAACGCATCATGTCCTTGATGTAGGTTTTCAAATGGCCTAATCGCAGGCTCTTGAGGTTCAATCGAAAGTTTTCCCTGGCCTCTCTCAAGGGCTCATAACTTGCGTAGTTGACCCACTCGCAGAGGGAGGCGTTTACGACCTCGGCACCGTGTCTCTCGAGGGTCCGAATCAAGTCCTGGTTGGAACCGCAATGCATCCTCAGGAAAATTTCGCCCACTATTCCTATCAGAGGCTTCTGGGGGACCTCGGGATCTATGATAGTGTTGCCCTCCCCTATGATCTCTTCAAGCCTGGACAGGATCCGATCAAATTCGAGGCTCTGCCCGTAAGCCTCGAAGCACTGTCCCATCACACGCATGGCCCTCTCGATGAATTCATCGGCCATGCCCGGCTTCTTCTCATAGGGTCTGATTCGCCACAGGAGCCTGTCCATGAGATCCGCAATGAGGAGAGAGAAGTAGCCGGCCTTCTTGAAATCGAGTATCTGCTCCGAAGGGATCATGCCGTCGACGGAATAGCCATCCTTCGTGGTGAGTGAGAAGATTTTCAGCTTGTCCAGGCCGGGAAAGGAGTCAAGGACGATACGCTGGTATTTGTTGTACATCCCGTAACGGCATGGCCCATCCGATTCTGGCAGGAAATAGACGTAGTTCTCCGGTTTGAAGGCATCACCCAGCCTTTCCTTCTCCTTTTTGGCAAAATACAGGATGTCTCCCATCGTGACCTGGCAGGGATAACACTCCTTACCCGAGGTATATTCGATCCCCAGATCCATCCCCTTGAAAGTTTCAAGGACCCTGGCATCGATACCGAAACTCTTGAAGGTGGACGCGAACAGGTAGGCGGCAATTCGGTTCATTTCCGGGATCAGAACGATCCTTTTCCCTAGCTGAAACTTGCCCACGCTTTCCAAGGACAGCTTGAAAACCTTGTCTTCATTCCGCTCCGTTTTCGATTCCATTTTCCCTTACAATCTCCTGTCACCGCCAGATATACCTTACAAGGCAGGCGCAACTTCCAGCTCTTACGTCTTCGGGGCTGGATGAAAAGATCATTTTAACAGGTGTGAAGCAAATCATCCAAAGAACATAATTTAATAGTATCACCTTTGTTTGTCCCAATGTCAATATTGATAGTTTTCCGCGTTTGCGGCCAAATAGAGCCTGTCCCGCAAGGGGGCATCAGGGGTATGGCATGGAGGGGTTTTGGTTTGGATGACACGGATTGCGGGGGTGAGATCGGGAGGCTTTGGCAATTAGGGCTTCTTGACTAGCAAAAGCCTCCTTGCGCCTCCGGTCATCCCTGGGGGGGAAGGATTCCATCCCGTCCGTATTCCATCAGGCCTTGGAGGGACGAGCTCCCGCTCGTCCGTATGCCCAGTTTTCCCTGTTCTTTGCCTGCCCAGAATGATAATATATCCAGGCACCTATCGAACTCGATCAGGAAGGTCTTATTCTTTTGGGAGGTGGAAAAGGCAATGGAAGATAATCATTACGGCCAGAAGAGTTCCCTATTGACCAGCATCTGTAATAGCCGGATGCTGGTGGCATTGATAATGGGGTTTTCCTGCGGACTGCCTTTGCTTTTGACCATTACGGTCTTGCAGGCATGGATGAAGGAAGAAGGGGTTGATTTGACGGTCATAGGCATGATGGCGCTGGTCGGTCTTCCCTACACGGTGAAATTCCTATGGGCGCCCTTTCTCGATAGATTTACCTTGCCCTTTCTGGGTAGGAGGAGGGGATGGCTCCTTTTGGCCCAGCTGGCCTTGATGCTTTCCATCGCCGGGCTGGGGTCTACCAATCCCCTGGGCAACCCGTGGGGGGTTGCCTTCGCGGCATTTCTGGTAACCTTCTTCAGTGCTTCCCAGGATATCGTCGTGGACGCATACAGGAGGGAGGATTTCTTGGATGAGGAACTGGGATTGGCCTCGTCCCTCTACATCAACGGATATAGGGTAGGGATGCTTCTTGCTTCAGGAGGAGGACTGATAATGGCGGACCACATTCCCTTCTCCAGGGTCTACCTGGTCATGGCAGGCTGCATGCTGCCGGGAATCCTGACGACGCTCCTTGCCCATGAACCCGAGCTGACCGTTGATCCGCCCGGGAATATGAAGGAGGCAATCATAGATCCCCTGATAGAGTATTTCTCGAGGAAGGGTGCCCTGTGGATTCTCGCCTTTATCCTCTTCTACAAGATTGGAGACACCATGGCAAGCGCCATGACCACTCCCTTTTACCTGGAAGTCGGGTTTTCAAAGAGTGAAATCGGTGCCGTGGTCAAGCTCTTTGGGTTCTGGGCCACGATTGGCGGGCTGGTGATCGGTGGTCTTATCATGCTTCGCCTGGGGATCGGAAAGTCCTTGTGGATATTCGGGATCCTGCAGGGTTTGTCCACTGCCTGTTTCGCCCTCCTGGCTCGGGTAGGACACAGTATCCCGTTGTTGTCCGGAGTGATCGCCTTTGAGAATCTGAGCAGTGGCATGGGTACCGCGGCCTATGCCGCCTTTATGGCAAGTATTACCAACAAGAAATTCACCGCCACCCAGTACGCCCTCCTTACGAGCCTCATGGGTATTCCAAGGGTGATCGCATCAGCGCCAACAGGGTTCCTCGCCAAGAACCTGGGATGGGAAAGCTTTTTTATCTCTTGCGCGCTGATAGCCATCCCAGGACTCCTGCTCCTCCTGAAGTTCACGCCCTGGTATGCACCGGAAGAAGCACGATACACCCCTGGTGGCTGAGTCGGGTGGACGGCCATTCTCCCTCCAAAGAAGATACGCGCCCGGGGCCAGGACCCGGGGGCCCAGCCTCCTTTTTTGTCGTCCCTGGAGGGACGAGCTCCCGCTCGTCCACCCTGGTCATGGAGAACCACGCCCCTCCATTGCGGCTCCATCTCGCACCGCAACTTCAGCCTTGAATCCTGAATCCCATAGATATACCTATTGATTTGGCATGGTGATTCTGTTATGTCTCTTAGGACCAAAAGATTCGCGCAAGCAGAGGAAACGGGGGTTGAAAAACAGGTGTTGGTGGAAGAAAGGGCAATAAAGGTAGGCCGCAACGATCCGTGCCCGTGCGGGAGCGGGCTGAAATACAAGAAATGTTGTTTGGGCAAGGAATCCTCAGATCCCGAGGGACTGAAGGAGAAATATCTTAGGGATTACGGGATTCGGCTGAAGAACAGCAAGGACGTCAAGGGGATCAGAGAGGCCGGGAGACTGGCTATTGAGCTTTTGGACCTGGTGGAAAAGAAGGTGGGGCCGGGCGTGATGACAGAAGAGATCAACAGGATGGTTCATGAATACACTGTCAGAAGAGGGGCCAGGCCTGCCCCACTCAACTACAGGGGATTTCCCAAAAGCGTGTGTGTTTCCGTAAATGAAGAGATCTGTCATGGTATCCCAGGCAAGAGGATGCTGAAGGAAGGGGATATTGTTAACATCGACGTCACCCCCGTACTGGACGGCTATTACGCGGATGCGAGCAAGACGTTTTTTGTGGGGGAGCCGGGCCCTGAGGGCGCAAAGATCGTCGAGGTGGCACGGGAATGCCTGAAGGCAGGTATGTCCCTGGCACGGCCGGGCAATCAAATAGGAGATATCGGGTGGGCGATTCAAACCCACGCGGAAGCAAAGGGCTGCTCGGTGGTAAGGGAGTTTGTGGGTCATGGGGTGGGATTCGAATTCCATGAGCCACCGCAGATCCCCCACTACGGCCAAAAGGGGAAGGGTATTAGGCTGGTGCCCGGCATGGTCTTCACGATCGAGCCTATGATCAATCTGGGAGAGAAGGACCTTCGTATCCTCGAAGATAACTGGACCGCGGTGACCAGGGACGGTTCTTTGTCTGCCCAGTTTGAACAGACGATACTCATCACTGAGGAGGGTTTTGAAAGCCTGACGCCCTATGACTTGGGTTGATATGGTCCGATCCTTATTAACAGAAAGGGCCCGGGAGCTCGGGTTCATTTCAATAGGATTTGTCAGGCCCCAAAGACCGCCATTCTTCGACCAGTACATGGAGCGGTTGTCCCAGAAGAAGCACGGAGATATGTCCTGGCTTGAAAGGGGCAGAGAGATCCGGGAAGCCCCTCAAAGATTGCTTCAAGGCTGCAAGACGATCATCTGCCTCGCCTTCCCCTACAGTGCGGAGAAGCCTGCCACGAGGGACGGTTTCACGCTTTCGAGGTATAGCCAGCCCGACCTGGAAGATTATCATGTGAGGCTCAAGACCCTTTGTGGCTCCCTTGTCGATGTGCTCGAGGAGCACTGGGAAGGGTGCAAGAACAGGGTGTGTGTCGACTCCGTACCTCTTATGGAGAGGAGCGTGGCCTATGCTGCTGGCATGGGGTTCTTTGGCAAAAACAATATGTTGATCATACCCGGGTATGGCTCCTATTTCTATCTTGCGGAGATCTTGACAACAGCCCCCTTGGAAACCGGGGAGACGAGGCCGATGGAGAGCCAATGTGGCGACTGCAGGCAGTGCGTAGCCAACTGCCCGACAGGGGCCCTGAGAGGGCCTTACACCCTGGATGCCTCCAGGTGCCTGTCCTATTTGACCATCGAATACAAGGGGGAGCTGGACCATGAGTCAGGCACGAGAATGGCGAAATGCTTCTTCGGTTGTGACAGGTGCCAGGAGGTCTGCCCCTTTAATGGGGACGAAGGTGCTTCAAGGGCGTTCCTGCCGTCTACAAGGGAATTTCTGGAGATGGACGAATCGGTCTTTGAGGCCGAATTTGGAAGGACTGCCCTCTCAAGGGCCGGCCTAAGGAAGATAAAGTCAAATATTATGGCCGTGACCAATGCTGAGCGTTGAGGGCTGGCTGAGCACGGCGGAGGCCCATGGAGGGTTATTGCTCGGCGATCTTCTTCCCGAATTCAAAGGCCTCTTGAAGGGCTTCAGGCCTTTCGACGGCGTCTTTCCTGGACTCCATCTCCCTGTAGAAGAGCCCGCCCTCGAAGGTCATGTCCAGCGCGTCGCAAAAATACTTGGCGACCAGCTTGACGCCTTCAAAGAGATTTTTTCCCTTGGTTGCTCCGACCGCAATGAGATAGCCCTTGCCACTATCGTACCTCTTGCGGGCCTCTCCCTTTTTCTCCAGCATCCTTTTGGACCAGAGGGCCTGGCACCTGTCTATCAGGGCCTTGGCCTGGGAGCTCAGGCCGTAGAAGAAGATGGGCGATGAGAGGACAATAACACCTGCTTCCTGGAGAAGAGGATAGATCTTTTGCATATCATCTTGGACCACGCACCTTCCCGTCTTGTCACAACCGCCGCACTCCCTGCACCCCTCCATCTTGAGGTCACGGACATAGACTTTCGAGACCTCGGCGCCCGCTTGCGTTGCCCCTTCAAGTGCTCTGTCGAGGAGTTGGTCGGTGTTGCCTCCCTTCCTGGGGCTGCCATAGATTCCGAGTACCTTCATCCCAAGTCACTCTCCCATAGGGTTGGTTCCCTTTTTGTGAATTGTCGCCCAACGCCTCTGTTATTGTCATTTCCCATGGACCGAGGTGACCGTGTCACCGGTCTTCGACCGACAAGGCCGGTCCAGCCCATATACGGAATTCGGACAGGATGGAACCCGTCCCTCCAATGCACGACTGAAACAGGCTATTTCCTGACCATTCCTCGCTTGTCCAAGGAGACCAGGCGCAAGAAATCCCCTGGAGCCAACTCCCTGAGGGAATCGACCACAAGGTCCGCCTCAAGGAGACGATCCCGTGAGACGGTGCCAGCAAGAGCAACAACCCCGCATCCTGCGGATTTGCCCGCCCTGACCCCTGCCGGCGCATCTTCTACCACGATGCACTTCTGGGGAGGCAGGTTCAACTTCTCAGCTGTCTTGAGAAATACCTCGGGATCTGGTTTTCCCCGGGTTATTTCGTCCCCGCAGGTTACGGTGCCGAAGAATTCTCCTCCAGGCATCATCTCAAGGACCGTCTGGATGTTTTCCTTAGGTGCCGAGGATCCTATGGCAAGGAGGGCTCCTGCCTCGTGCAGCGCGGAAACGAGTTCCCCAGCTCCCTCCATCTCCAGGAAATCATTCCTGATTATCTCTAGGAAGATCTCTTCTTTTTCTTCGGCCAAGGCGTCGTAGTCCTTCACATCAATGAAAGGAAAGAGATGGACGAGGATGTCCTGGTTGGTGCGGCCGAATGTGGAGGCGAATTGATTTTCTGTTATGTCCAACCCGTGTCTTCCCAGCATCCGTTTCCAGGAAAGATAGTGGGCCTTGTAGCTGTCTATCAGGACGCCATCCATATCGAATATGACACCCCATGAGCCCTTGTACACTGCCTTCCCCGGGGAAGTGTCATTTTCGGTAGATTCAGCCTTTATCATCAGTCTCTTTGTTTATGGCATACAGAAGGAGGTTCAAAGGGGTCACTCGATTGGACGGCCCGTTCGATCTTTGGCCATCAGACGAAGGCCGACTGAATCCTATCTTACCCGCCGATTTACCGTCCATTTGGTGAGAGTTACGTCCTCGTCTATACTAGGGGCAGGTCGCATGGGTTTAAAGAAGGGCGTTTTGACTGCATCCTTCTCTAGCCTCTGCTTGGCCTCCTTTGCCAACCGGTCAGATCAGTTGCTTCAAAATTCCACAGCGAGGCTTCTTTGTCAATTGTTTTCCAATCTCTGTTCCGGGAGGCCCGCCTTGCGCAATAGTTCTATGAAGCGAGCCGTCTCCTCTTCGCTCCGTTCCGACATGCCTCGCGCAAATCTCCTGATAGAGAAATCGGGCTTCCTTTCCAAGAATTCTCGAACCAGGGACTGGGCCTCTTCCTTCATACCCAAGGCTGTGTAACAGGCAATCAAGTCCAGGCTTATGTTGAAGGTGTCTCCTATCTTGGCTGATACTTCCCTAAAGAGTGATATTGCCTCTTCGTATCTACCCATGATTCTATAGGCCCTGATCATGTCCTTGTATGACCTCCTCGCGTGAAGGGGGTCGAGGCGTGCGGCCCGCTGAAACATGTCAAGGGCCCTTTTGGGGCTTCCCGACCACAGGAATATCCTCCCAAGGGTGTTGACAGCCTCTGGTGAATTGGGGTCGAGGGAGAGGGCCTTTTCCAGTTCTTCTATTGCCATGTCCTTTTGCCCCCGCAAAAAGTATACGTTGCCCAGTAGCACATGGCCTTCGACATTCGAGGGATCCAGTTCGAGGATCTTGGAGGCAAGCTGGTGAACTTTGTCTATGGCCTCACGACGCGTGTTGTTCTTCCTGTGGACTGCATCCCTCAAGTAGGTCCTCGCCATGAGGTAATAACCACCCGGATAGTCGGGATCCAGAGTAATGACTTGCGCGGCCATCCCCCTTGCCCTTTGTGTATCGGCCGTTGTAAGGCGCCTGAAGTAATCATAGCCCTTCAGCAGCTTCAAGTAAGCTTCCAGGTTATTGGTCCCCTTTGCGATTACCCGGGCCTTTTCGCTACCGGAGAGTTTGACCTGAAGGGCAGTCATGATTTTCATGGTGATTTCATCCTGCAAGGCAAAAATGTCTTTGAGCTCCCTGTCATAACGCTCCGCCCAAAGGTGCTGGCCTGACCTTGCATCGATCAATTGTGCGGTAATGCGAACCCTTTCTTTGGATTTCTGCACGCTGCCTTCAAGTACATACTGAACCCCCAGTTCCTTTGCGACCTGTTGGACGTTTACGGCCGTTCCCTTGTAAGTAAAGGTGGAGTTGCGGGCAATGACAAGAAGCCTCGGAACCTTGGAGAGGGCGGTGATGATGTTCTCGGTTATGCCGTCGCTGAGATACTCCTGCCCCGGGTCACCGCTCATGTTATTGAAGGGCAGGACCGCGATGGCAGGCCTGGGGGATTGCTTGGATTCCTCGGCGGCCCTCGGAGTTTTCACAGGAGCGGAGGGCAAGGGTTTATGGACATACTTAAGGAACACAAGGACCAAGACTGCGGCCAGGGCAAGGATACCAATGAGCATAGTAGCCCTCAGCTTGTGACCGGGAGCATCCCTTCTATCCGCATATCTGATTTTTCCTGCCGCTTCAGGTTCCATCAATACCCTGTAAACCCGAACCGGTTCTCGGATGTTCTTGACGCTTCGTTCCCCCAGGTATTCGAAGCCCTGTCCGAGCTTGTTCTTGATTTGATCGTAGGCAGTACCTGAGATACATATGCCCCCGGCCTGCGCCAACCGTTCAATCCGTGCGGCAATGTTCACTCCATCACCGTAGATCCGGTCCTCATCCGCGATAACGTCTCCCAGGTTCACCCCAATCCTGAACTGCATTCTTCTCTGCTGGGGTAGAAGGGAATTCTTTTTCTTGAGTTCCTGTTGTATCTTCACCCCACAGGCCACGGCATCAACAACGCTGTTAAACTCGGCAAGCAGGTTATCTCCCGGGGAATCGACGACACGGCCTCCATAGCCGTTTATGATCTGTGTCATCATTTCCCTGTATGATTTAAGGGTCTCTATGGTGGCGATTTCATCGTCATTCATGAGACGACTGTAGCCTTCAACATCTGCACTCATTATGGCAGTGAGTTTGCGTTTCATAGGTCCTTGCGTCATGATTCTCCCCCGTCGGTTGGTTTATGCCAAAGGGTACCTCCGGGATGATGGGGTTGTTTAACCCATAACAACAGCTTCGACCCCCGGATCCTTTGCGGCCCGGGCATCTCGGCTCTGCTTTACACAGGTCGATCCCGGAGGGTGGGGCGACCCAACCAACCCTGTTGTTCTATCTTGCACGAGACCTTTGCAAAACGCCGTTTCTGGACTGAACCATGCCGTATACGGTCATGCTGGAGCATGACCCTCCGATTCTTGGAGGGACTGGTTCCACCCCGTCCGTTTCAGCCTGACAATTCTGGGAAAGATTTTCATAGGTCTCTGCACCGGCGACGAGGCACGGCAATCCCGTGGCCTTAGATCCATCAGGGCTTTAACCCGTATTTCTTTAGCTTGTAGCGGAGCATCCTTTCACTTATACCGAGCACTTCGGCCGCCCTTGTCTGATGATTGTTCGTGGCCTCCAGAGCCTTTTCTATCATATTTCTCTCCAGTGCTTCCACTGATTCCTTAAGGCCTTTCCCAGCGATGCACCCGCTTTCTTTCTCAGGTTCCATAGGTTGTGAAGAGGTTGAGAAGGGTAGGTCCGAGGTGGTGATGACGTCCCCCCTTTTGATAACCACCGCCCGCTCGATGATATTCTCCAGTTCTCTCACGTTGCCCGGATAGTCATATTTCAGGAGCAGATCGCGCGCCTCTGCACTGACACGAGGCATGGCATCCCCGATCTCTCCGCCGAATCTTTCCAAGAAATGGTCTATGAGAGGAGGGATATCCTCCTTCCGATCTCGGAGGGGAGGGATCTCAATGGACACCACGTTGAGTCTGTAGTAGAGGTCGTCCCTGAACAGGCCTTGCTTGACCCTTTGTTCAAGGTCACGGTTTGTGGCACTGATTATGCGTACGTCGGAATGGATGGTCTGGTTGCCTCCCAGGCGCTGAAACTCGCGCTCCTGGAGAAAGCGCAACAGCTTCACCTGGACACCCGGGGAAAGATCCCCTATCTCGTCAAGGAACAGAGTCCCCTCGTCGGCTTCTTCAAACCTTCCGATCCTCCTCTGAAGGGCCCCGGTAAAGGCCCCTTTCTCATGACCAAAGAGCTCACTTTCCAGGAGGTTCTCAGGTAAGGCGGCACAGTTGACCGTGATCATAGGCTTCCCGGAGCGGTGGCTCAGGGTATGAATGAGCCTGGCAAGGAGTTCCTTCCCCGTGCCGCTCTCCCCCCTGATCAACACGGTCGTGTTACTGGTGGCAACCCTCCCTGCCAGGTTTACCACCTCGTTCATGACTGCGCTGCGATAGATTATCTGATCTGCTGTAATATCCCTGGCCCTGAGTTCCCCCCTGAGTATCTCGTTTTCCCTCATAAGGTCGCGATGCTCAGAGATCCTTTCCATGACAAGCAGTAACTCATCCAATTCAATGGGCTTGGTAATGTAGTCGGCTGCGCCGGATTTCATGGCCTTGACCGCAGTTTCGATAGTCCCGTAGGCGGTCATCATGATCACGTCAATTTCAGGGTTGATGAGCTTTATGTGTCGCAATACCTCCATGCCGTCCATCCCGGGTAGCTTGTAATCAAGGAGTACCAAATCGAAGTGATCCTTCTTTACCCTGCTGACAGCGTCCTCACCCTTCTCCGCCTCGCTTACCCTGTGTCCGGCTCCCTTCAAGAAGTCCCTGAGCATGACCCGCTGGGACCTGCCATCTTCCACGATCAAGACATCTAGTTGTTTCATAAGCTTTTCACCCGAAGCCCGTGGTTTCGTTGTTACCGCACTTTAGCCGGCTTTATGTCGCAACAGGAGGTTGCACTCACAGTCTCTGCAAGGTTCTTCTTCCGTTAGGATCCGGGAATCAGGCCTAATCAAGGGGCAGCGATACTTTGAATGTCGTGCCATGCCCCGGAGAACTCTTCACGTTGATCTCTCCACCGTGTGCCTTTATGATCTCCCTGGCCAGGGGAAGCCCGAGGCCGAGGCCCTTTTGCTTGGTTGTGTAATCCAGGTCAAAAATGTGTTCAAGTTCTCCAGGTGTGAGTCCTGGACCCGTATCCGCAATTCTGGCAGAGATCCAGCCAGGCTTCTCTGTGTCTAGTGTAATAGCTATGGTCCCCCCAGGGGAGACAGACTCAATGGCATTTTTCACCAGGTTCACAAGGGCCTGTTTCAGCTTGTCTGAATCCATCCTTGTGAAAACCGGTCCGTCTCTTCCCTTGAACTCGATTGTCGCTCCCCTGGTTCGGGCCTCTTCTTCGTAGAGCACGACGATTTCTTTCAAGACGCCGGTAAGATCATGGCGTTGGAAGCCCTGCTGTTTGGATTTGGCGAATCCCAGGAAATCTTCCACAATCCCGTTGAGCCTTCTGATTTCCTCTCGGATCACCCCTTTCAACTGCGTGACATTTTCCTTGTCAAGTCTCTGGGCTGCCATGCTTATGGCATTCAGAGGATTCCGTATCTCGTGGGCCACGCCTGCTGCCAGTCGCCCCAGGGCTGAAAGTCGCTCGGCGTGCTCCATCCTCTTTTCCATCTCCCGGGTCCTTGCCACGTGCTTGTTCTGGGTCTGGTAAAGGAGCCACATGGCTAGGACCGTAATGAGGACAATGAATCCCATGGAGACGAATATGTCCCGCCTATTCTTCCTGAGAATTCTCTCAGGGCCTTCCCATGACAACCCCAATCGAACCAAGCCCGTGACTTTGTCAGCCACGCGAAAAGGTGAGGATATCTCCAGGTATTTCCTGCCCTCGTGGCGCACCTTCCGGCTCATGTAGTCCGCTTCGCTCCCGGGGAGTGCCTCGAAGACATCTCCACGTCTCTTGGTCTCGGGGACCTCTCCCACCTGGACGAGGATCCGGCCGTGCCCATCAACGAGCGCCAGGTATTGGACTGAAGCCATTAGGGCAAGGTCTTGAAGTGCCCTGTGGATGGAAAAGTGCAAGAGCCTTCTCTGAAAGGAAGCGTCGTCCATGGCAATTATGAGGAAGCCTGCTCCCGATTTCCTCCGAATCACCATTGACCTGGGGGTGGTTTTCCCCCTGAAAGGGCCGAAGAGCTCCAACCGGATTGCACCCTCTCCCTTTGTCATTGCAAGGGCCAATTCCATCACGTTGCCGGGCAGAGGCTTGTTGTTAGCCACCAGGCGCCCCTCCCTGTCCAGGACAGCCAGCAGCCACAAACCTTCTCTCTGAGCCAATGCATCCAGGTCCCTGTTCTGGTAAGGCCCGGTGCCGAGCTGGACGTCCAAGTTCCGTGCCGATTCCAGGAGATCAAAGACGAATGACTCCTGGAGTGAAGAGGTCTCATCCGTGGCGGTTGGCAAAGATGCAATTTCCAGCGCGGCCTGATCCGCCTGCAAGAGTTGCTGACGATATGCATCAGAAACACGCTCAAGGTTCTTGATAACAGATAGTCCGCCGTCTTCCATGTATCGGGTGAGGGTATGGTCTATGGCGTTCAGATCCATCCATCTGACCATGACCAAAAGCGCAATCAATACACCGCAGACCAGTCCCAGTGCGAGCGGCTGCAAAAAGGGTTTTCTGTTTCTTCTATCAGTAGAGCCATTTCCAGGTAGTGCTTTCATGATTCTCCACATGAGTTTCGATACCCGCCAAGGAACTTCACACTCAGGGCAAGGGATGCAATCTTTGCGCCTACTTACGTGGGGAGGGGGCTAATTTGCTCTCTCGCCCGTCCAGCCATTACCAGGCTCAAGCGAGGGAATCTGAGTTCAGGCAAAATCGCCGCCTTATTTTGTTGTTTTAACGTAGCATAGCATTTTTCGACAAATATGTCGATCAGAGGCAGCATTCGACATTTTTTTCCTTCAAGCATGAGGATCTCGAGTTCGCCCATGGGTCCAGAAACTATGTTGAGTCCGACTCAATAATACATCCCCCTCTCCTATGAAGCATGGCAAAGGAAAGATCTTGCCTTTCCTTCACTCAGTGCTTTTTTTTGGCAGAGGTCCTGGCTTACTGGCCTCGCTTCCGGGTGCATGCCCCGCCCTGAATAGCGAAGAAGGGAAATCATTGCGGTCTCTGGCCGGAAAGACTGATTCTTTCAGGGCGAGGCGGTCCTGTGGGAGTAGCAATGGTCCTTAGCGGTGATCTGTGGTCAAGGAGAGGAACATTTGTAAGCCCGGATCCTTTCCCGCAACTCCCTCACCCTCTGGGGGATGTCCGGTGCCTTTGTAATGGCAGTGACCATGGCCACCCGCCCGGCACCCTGGGCAAGGACTTGGTCAATGTTTGAAAGGTCTATGCCGCCCATCACAGTGAAGGGGACTTGAATATTCCGGCTGACATGACCTATCATTCCAGGCCCAAGGAAATGGGAGGCCCCCTTCTTGGTCTGGGTAGGAAAGATGGGGCCTATATTGATATAGTCTGCCCCGGATTCCTGGGCCTCGAGGGCTTCCTCCAGGGAATGAGTGGATGCGCCGATGAGGAGTTCGGGTGCCAGTTTCCTGGCCACCTCCACTGGAAGATCATCCTGGCCGAGGTGGACTCCGTCCGCACCCACGGCCAGGGCTATGTCCACGTGGTCGTTGATGATGAGAAGCACATTGGCCCTGGCGGTAATCTCTCGAAATCTCAGGCCCAGATCGTAAAAGTCCCTTTCCGAATAGTCCTTTTCCCTGAACTGGATAATCTTGGCACCCCCCTCGATCACCCCCTCAAGGACCTCCAGGTTCGACCTTCCTGCAGACAGGGCCTCGCAGGTCACAGGGTACACGTCTATCTCTTGAAACATGGCGGCTCTTGTCTGCCTGTCCATCACCCTCCACCAAAGAGGCCTATGATCTCAACCCTGTCTCCGTCTCGAATGAAGACCTTTGCCATCTCATCCCTGGGTATGGCATGGAGATTGAGCTCTACGAGAACGGTCTTCGGATCCAGGCCAAGGAGTTTCACCAGTTCGGCCGCGTTCAGTGTTTTCTCAAACCGTTTTTTTTCGCCGTTGAGGATTATCTCCATGCTGGTCCTTCCGCTACGCCCCTTCCGAGACCTTTGAAAATCTTTCTCACAATTGTCAGCTGAAACGGACGGGATGGAACCCGTCCCTCCAGGAACCCTTTCCTTTATTTTTTTCCGAGGCAACCATGTCGCATTCGTAAAAAGTCACAAAACGTCCCTCGGTGTCATTCCCCGAGCATACCAGGGAGCCAGAGTGCTATGTCCGGCCAGACAATGATCGTGGCCATGATCAATATGTCAAAGACGATATAGGGCAGGGCGGCCCAACAGATTTCTTCAATGGATACGTCCTCGGGGGCAACCCCCTTCATCACGAACAGGAGCATTCCAAAGGGCGGAGTGATTTGCCCCATTTCCAGATTGATCAGCATCAAGACACCGAACCATACCGGATCGAAGCCAAGGACATGGGAGATGGGCATGAATACGGGCAGGCAGATCATCATGATGGATATGGCCTCCATAAAGGTCCCCATGAAGGCGATGATCAATTGCATGAATATGAGTATCAAGATGGGATGGACCTCGAGTCCCTTCACCAGATCGGTCAAACCTGTTGAGGCACCCGTGAAGGCAAGGATGCTGCTGAAAGTCTTTGAGGCCGCAATGATCATGAACACCATAACGGATATATGGACCGAGCCGGTCAAGGTATCCTTCAGCATCTTCCAGCTAAAACGGCCATAGACGAGAGTGACCAGAAGTGTGGCAATGACCCCGGACGCCGCGGCCTCTGTAGGGGTCGCAAATCCCAGGATGATCAGGCCTATGACCATGAAGATTATGAAGGCCACGGGGATGAGGTATTTGATTGTCAAAAGGATCTTTTGTCCCAGGGGCGTGGGTTGCACCTGGTATGGCGGTGCAATGGAAGGCTTGAGCCAGGCGGTTATGACGATGTAGGCACCAAAAAAGCAGCCAAGGATGAGGCCTGGGATGACACCGGCCATGAGTATTCTACCGACGGAAATCTTGCCGATGCTGGCAAGCACGACAGCAAGGGCAGAGGGCGGGATGAGCATGGCAAGACCCCCAACCCCTACGATCGGGCCAACAGACATGGAAGTGCTGTAACCCCGATTTCTCATCTCCGGCAGCAACACGGTCCCCAGCATGGCCGTATTTGCCATGGTCGAACCACTGGTCGCGGCAAAGATGGTGCCGCTGGTGGCAGCCAACAGGCTCAGCCTTCCGGGAACCCGGCCGAGCCACCTGTCGAGCACATCTATGGTGTTGTAAGCGATGTTGGAGTGAAACATCAGTTCGCCCATGAGGATGAAAAGGGGCACCGGAGCGATGACAAAGGTGGATATGGAAGTGAATATATTGAGGGTCACATGTTTGAGACCTAAGGGCCCCATGAAGATGAGGATACCGATCAGGTCCATGAGGAGAAAGGAGAAGGCTATGGGGAAACCCGAAAGCAGCAGGAAGATAAGCCCGCCGACGAAAAAGAGAAGTACGGCCCACCATTCCATTCTCAGGGGGCCCCTTTCTCATCGGCATTTACGTCGGATACTGGCTCGGGCGGAGTGATTGAGGCAGACCTCCCTTCGTCTCTCCACTGCGACCGCAACCGGGAGAGGGCCTGATAGAAGGCCTTAAGGAATTGAAGGCTCAAGAGCAGGAAGCCGAGCGGGATAACCGCCAGCACGTATGCTTTCGGAATGTCCACGGGTTGAACGTCTATGACGTTTCTCCGGAAATGTTCCCAGGTGGTACCCCAGCCGTACCAAAAGAGTATGCCGCACAGTCCGAAACCCATGATACTGTGCAGAAGGCTCATGATCAATTGGGGCTTGCGACCCAACCGGGAATAGACAAGATGAATAGAAACATGGCCTTTCCTGGACAGGACCCAGGCCGTTCCCAGGAAAGTGAGCCACAGGAGGCTATACTCATTGAACTGGACTGTCCACACGGGGGCGTGGAGCCCCAGGGAGCGGGTAAGTATGGAATAGCCGATGGTAAAGGTGATAAAGAGGAGGAGAAGGGCCGCTATGACCGCAAGTAGCGCACTGGTTTTTTCCAATATCTTGAACATAGGGCCCTCTCCGTCCAGACAAAGAAATATCGGTTATTGCCAATCCACCCTTGGGGCTATTTTTTCTCGAAGTACTTCAGGATAGTCTCGGTCTCTGAGGGCGCCTTCTTCCTGATAGTTGCAGACAGGGCATCCCATGCCAGCTTCTTGAACTTCTCGGCCTCCTTTGGAGGAAGATCGATGAATGTCATCCCCTCTCTTTTGAAGGCCTCAAACTCAGAATTGACCCTTTTGAGGATATTGCTGATTGCGAACCTGGCCATGTTTTTGGTGTGTTTGGCAAGCAACTCCTGGAGGTGCCCGGGGAGTCTGTTCCAAACATCAAGGTTGATCAACACTGTCTGGCAGGCCTTATAAATGCCGGGCTGAACCATGTACTTCGAGGGTTTCACCAGGCCGAAGTCCCTGATGGTATGGGGCGGAAGGATAAATCCGTCCACGACACCGCGCTCCATTGCCGTGTAGACATCCGGGGGCGGCATGCTGACAGGCTCAGCACCAACCAACTTCAGGAAGGGTATATTGGTCGGTGAAGAACGGACTTTCATGCCCCTCAAATCGTCCACGACCTTTATGGGTCTGGCAAGGAAGAGATAGAAGAAGGTCCCCGTCCCCACGCGGCCGAGGAAGTGGACGTTTGCCTTCTGGTTGTGGAGCTTCTCGATATAATCGTAAAGACCGACGGCTCGCTCTTCCCACGGGCGCATTGGTGAAAGGGAAAAGGTGTCCATTTCTGGCATGATGGAGGTATAGTAGCTCGTTGCGGTGAATACCATGTCAATGAGACCGCTGCGGCACGCCTCCACCTGTTCCCGGTTCCGGATGACCTCGCCCGCACCCTTGTACACAATCTTCAATTGTCCGGGGTACTTCTGTTCTGCTTCCTTCTGGGCGAGCTCTGCCATCTTGAGAAATTGTTCGGACTCAAAGGCCGTCTTTGGCCATGCAGTCAGGGTATTGATGGTATACTTTTTTGCTGCCAGGGTTGCCGTTGTCGACCAGGTGATGACCACAGCAAAGATGGTCAGGGTCACGAGGAATTTCATGCATTTCTTCCTATCCATGTCCGCTCCTTTCGACTAAAGGTTAATACCTATGTATGACGACCCAACGACCCCATTCTTCACCTATTGTCGTCTCGATTTCACCTCCTTTCAAAAAGTATCAGGTTCCCTATGGAGAACAGTTATTAGAAGGAATTCAATAGGATGGTCAATTGTCTGATCGGCGGAGTATAGCAAAATGAAAAAAGGGAGTAAACAGAAAATCGCACGCAGGAGAGGGCAGGCAATTGATATAACAGGATCTACCTGTTCCTTCGGGTCGTGGACCCGACCGATTCCACCGGGCAACGCTCTCCGATATTTTGATGGCTTCGAAAAAAAAGCTATCCCCGCCGGGCGGGATCTGGCGATCTGCGTTGTGCTTCGTCTCGTTGTGATTGCGGCGCAGGCTAAGTGGGCCACTTGAAGATACCGCATCTTTCGGCGGGAATCACACGAGATTCGCGTGCCTTGAGCTGGAAGCTTTCCATTTTGCCGTCTCGATTTTGACGTGTCATCATTTCAAGAAGCTATCTACATAGACATGGAGTGCTGGGGAGCCCCCAGTGTGCACAAAAAGCACGTTCTGCTCCTTTTGGAAGTAGCCCTTTCTAACCAAATCGATGAGTCCGGCCATCGCCTTGCCAGTGTAAACGGGGTCCAGTAGAATCGCTTCGGTTCTTGCTACCAGTTTGACCGCCTCGGTCATCTCCGGGGTTGGCAGGGAATAGCCCGGCCCCACGTAATCTGCAAAACAGAGTACGGCTTCCCGCGAAATCTCCCCTTTGAGGTCCAGGTAGACAGCGGTCTCTCTTACCAGGTTGTAAACCAGCTCCTCCTGAGCCTCCTTGGAACGACTTACGTTGATGCCAACAACGGGGATCCCGCTGTTTGTCCCGCAGAATCCCGTCACCAATCCGGCATGGGTTCCGGCGCTGCCGCTGGCACAGACAACGCAATCAAAGTTTATGCCCATGTCAAAGGCTTGTGCTAATATCTCTTCTGCACAAGAAACGTAGCCCAAGGCACCAATGGGATTTGAGCCCCCTCCAGGGATAACATAGGCCGTGCGGCCTTCTCCTGCCACCTCATGTGCCATTACCTGCATTTCTTTCATCATGTCACTGCCCCCTGGGACAACCCTTGTCTTTTCCACGCCCATCAAATGGAACAGTAAGTTATTGCCTCCTGTCTTTGGATTGTAACTATTGGGCACACGTTCCTCTAACAGCAGTCGACACTTCAATCCCTCCTTGGCCGCAGCGGCGAGGGTGAGTCGACAGTGATTTGATTGAACTGCGCCACAGGTAATCAGTGTGTCGGCACCTTGTGCCAAAGCGTCGGCTACCAGGAACTCTAGCTTTCGGGTTTTGTTTCCCCCGGCAGCAAGACCTAGAAGGTCGTCCCGCTTCATGTAGATGGTTGGTCCTCCAAGCGCTTCGGTTAACCGTGAAAGTCTTTCAAGGGGTGTATGCCCTTCCGTGTACCTCCTCCTGGGAAAGCGTGCAAGATTCATGTCCTCCTCCTTCTGTGTTGATAACATCTTGCCCTTGGGTGGGAGCACTATAACCCAAAGTGCACGGGTTGTCTATTCCCGGGGACAGGCTTTTTTCTCTGGTTTTGCAGATAGATCAGGGGCGAGCAATTTTTGCGGGCTCCCTTCCAGCATGCCGTATGGCTGCACGGGCCAGGAGGAGAAGGGAATCGAAATAGGGGACGGTCAAGTGTTCTTGGCTCAAGACAAGTGGTATTTCAGTACAGCCCGCAACGATCCCCTGGGCGCCACGGTTTACAAGGGCTTCGGCAGAGGAGATGAGGTCGGCGCGGATGGCGCCTCGGGTGCGCGAGGGCTGGGCGTCCTTTATGTCGTAGATCGCCTGCATCACCTTTTCCTGGGCTTCGCCTTCCAGCACAAGGGTGTCTATTCCGCTCTGCTTCAGGCGCCGCTGGAACAAGGCTCCCCGGATGGTTCCTGTCGTGCCCATGAGCCCAACGATCTTGATCTGCGGATAGTCCTTTTGGATGGCCTTTGCCACGACGTCCAGCATAGAAAGGATGGGCAGGTTTACCAGGGCGCGAACTTCATCCAAAAAGAAGTGGGCGGACACGCAGGGGACGACGATAAAGTCGGCACCTGCTTTCTCCAGGGCCTTGGCCCCGGCAACGAGCAAAGGCACAGGTGAATCCCCCTGGCCGAGAATGGCCGCCGTGCGGTCAGGTACCTTTGGATTGGAGTCAATGATTACTCTCAAATGGTCTTGATCCTTCCGGGCCGCCGTGTTCCTTATAAGTTTGCCGAAGCAGTCCAAGGTTGCTTCCGGTCCCATACCACCCAATATTCCAACCACCTTCTCTTTCACCTTCATAACTGTAACCCTGTGCTCCCTCGTGACCTAGGATAATGATGGGCCGGGCCCCAACCCGATGCCTCTTGCCTTCATTCTACACCCGCTTGAGATCTGATAAGGGCCAAATCCTCAGGGTTCATGATCCTACATTTGTCCCTTTTGGTAAGATTGGCATGCATGTTTCCATGGATCTGTCAATAGCCCGGGTCGAGGAAGGAGATTCCTCGGCAAGCACCCGGTCAACGCCTTTCTAAAGGATTTGTTTCAGGAACTCCTTGGCCCTTTCACTCTTGGGATTGTTGAAGAATCCTTCGTAAGTACCCCGTTCCACGATCTTCCCGAAGTCCATGAAAATGATTTCATCTGCCACTTCCCTGGCAAAGCCCATCTCGTGGGTCACCACAATCATTGTCATCCCTTCTTTGGCTAAGTCGATCATGACGTCGAGGACCTCTTGGATCATTTCCGGGTCCAGGGCGGAGGTCGGCTCATCAAACAACATATAGTTGGGTTCCATTGCGAGGGACCGGGCAATGGCCACCCGCTGCTGTTGCCCGCCGGAAAGATTCGCAGGGTAAGCGTCTGCCTTCTCAGGGATACCCACGCGCTCCAGTAGCTCCATGGCTTTCTGTTTGGCCTTTTCCTTGGGCCATTTGCGGACCTTTATCGGGGCCAAAGTGATATTCTGAAGAGCTGTCATATGTGGATAAAGTTCAAATCGCTGAAACACCATACCGATATTTTCTCGCAGCTTATAGAGATTGGTCTTGGGATCGCTGAGGGAGACGCCATCTACAACAATTTCGCCTTGCTGATAGGGCTCCAAACCATTTATACAGCGTAACAACGTGCTCTTGCCGGATCCGCTGGGGCCGCAGATGACCACGGTCTGACCTTTTTCTATGGTTTCATTGATTTTACTCAGCACCTGAAAATCGTCAAACCACTTACTTACGTTTCTTATCTCTATCATAGTATCCCGGTCCTTCTTCCCTTTTCTTCGAAGTAGAGAGAAATCTTAGATCCGATAAAACAGAAGATAAAGAACATAATCGCCACAAAGCCAAAGAGCTGAATGGAGCGCACTTCAAGATTATCAACAATAGAGGTTCGACGGACGAACTCCTGGAGCCCGATGACAAAGGCCAGGCTTGTGTCCTGGAAGGTGACGATAGATTGGGTAATCAAACTGGGCAGCATCCGCCTGAAAGCAATGGGAACGAGAATGTAGCGAGCAGTCTGGGAATAGGTCATGCCGGTCGAGTACGATGCGCTAGTAAGGTCTTTGCTGATTGACTGGTACCCGGCCCGGAAGATTTCCCCGAAATAGGTGGCTTCAAAGATGATAAACGAAATCACCGCTGAGAGGAAAGGATCCAGAGGCCTCCCGACAATGATAGGCATAACGAAATAGAACCAGAATATGACAAGGATGAGGGGTATGTTACGGAGGAAATTAACATAAATGGTAACCGGGTAGTAGATCCATTTGCTTTTTGCTATCCGCCCGAGCCCAACCAGGGCCCCCAGGACAATCCCTCCTGCCAAAGCGCAGGCAGTCAACTGGAGGGTCACCATAAAGCCGCCGAGCAAGAAATAGATATTGCGAGCAACGGCGTCAAACATTAATCTCTCCCAACCATACCGGGGATCTTGAACTTAGATTCGATGATGCCCATCAGTCGTACCACGGTCAGCCCCAAGACCAGGTAAATGAACATGGCCCCTGTGGTGGCCTCCAGGCCGTGAAAGGTCTCTGCATCGATGCGATAACTCATGAATGTGATCTCGGCTACGCCGATGGTCATGGCAATTGATGAGTTCTTAAAGATCGTCAGGAATTCGGTCGTTAAAGGGGGCATGATGATTCTCAAGGCATATGGGATGATGACATAGCGGTACATTTGGTATTGGGTCATGCCGGTGGACAGAACGGCCTGGTATTGCTCGCGGCCGATGGATGCAAATCCGGCCCGCATATGCTCGGCTACCCGTGAGGCCGTATATAGGCCCAGAGCGACGATGGCCACGTAGTAATTGAGCCCCATGATCTGGTTGATTTGACGGCCCAGGTGCTCTCCAAACAGCATAGGCCCGGCGTAGTACCAGAAGAATAATTGAACCAGGAAGGGAATGTTACGGAAGACTTCAGTATAAGCTGTAGAGATGAAGCGCAGCCAGCGCCAAGGGGTCACCCGTAAGGTGCCAATGACAATGCCCCAGAAAAGGGCGATGATCCAGCCAAGGAAGCCAATCTTCAGAGTGAGCCAAATCCCTCGTACCAACCACATCCCGTAAGGCTGCCGCCACAGAACACTCCAATCAAAATCATAAGCAAAGCCCATATGTTATGTTTTACCCTTTTTAGACAAACGGGTGAGGCCAGGGGCCTCACCCGTCTCATTTTCCTACACTACTTCTTCCACCAGCCGTCGGACATGGGATAGACCATCATCTCCAGGTAGTCCCTGTAGGCCTTGGACATGGGAATGGGGACTATCCCATTGGGACCCATCCATTTGTCGTATAGTTCGAAAAACTTGCCGGTCTTTATGGACCATCGGATCGTGTTGTTGACGAAATCACGGAAATCAGAGTTGCCTTCCCGAAGGATATATGCATAGGGTTCGTAGGCAATCGCAAAGGGGACCGTCATCCATTTTTCCGGGTGCTGGTCCTTCATGCGTAATCCTTCCAGGAGACTGCGGTCCGTTGAATAGGCCTCGATCTTACCACTCTTCAATGCCAGCATTCCCTGGGGATGAGTTTCAGTCACCAGGATATCACGAGGCTTGAATTTGCCCGCTTTGGCCAGGGCTTCCACCGCCCTCAAGTTGGTAGTCCCCCGTGCTGCCCCGACCCGCTTGCCATTAAGATCCTCCAGCTTTTTGATACCACTGTCTTTGGCGACAAGAAACGTCGTTTCTGAAAAAAAGAAGATCATGCTAAAGTCGGCCTGCTCCTCACGTTTCTGGGTATAGGTGGTCGATCCCATCTCAACGTCGACCGTTCCATTGACTACCATTGGGATGCGGGTCTTGGGAGTAACCGTGTGTGGCACGATCTGGATCTTTTTGCCAAAACGCATGCTCAGATATTTGGCCAATTCACCAGCCATATCCACCGAAAAACCCACGTGCTTCCCGACCTTGGGGTCCACGAAGGCAAATGGGATCGATCCTTCCCTAAAACCCAACTTGATTTTACCAGTCTTCTCAATCTGGTCCATGGTCTGGTCCGCCATTATTGGCGTTGACAGAAAAAACATCACAGTTACAATAGCCAACCCAATGCCTAGTTGCCTTTTCATTTCACCCTCCTCTGTTAATGGTTGTCGAAAAAGGAAGAAAATGCCAGGGAAAGGTTACATGGTTTCGAACGCTCCGATGAAATGGAATAACAAAGATGATTGGTTCGCAAAAACCTTCCAGTTCAGATCCCTTGGGGAAGGCTGCCTATTTCCAGAAAGGATTATACCGGAGTCAGCCTTGTTGTCAACAGTTACGTTAATCTTTTGAATTACCTCATTATTACTGTAATCGCCCCGGTAGATACAAGGCGTGGGAGTTGAGCCACAACTCATAGACACAAAATCAAGGTGCATAATAGCAAGGAGGAACCTTGCCCATTCAAGCAAAGCGGCTTTTCGGATTCGACCGCAGTGTCGAAATCGACACTTCAATTCGACAATGGTTTCCTCCTCAAGAGACCAGTGCGTCAGGGATGTTTCGACAAATGGCTGACAAATCAACAGATTAGAGTGCATGGGGGGGTCTGGCACGCCCCGTGCATATTCAAGGGTTCGAAAAGGAGGTGGTTACCGATGAAAAAGATCATGATAGCTTCAATGTTCCTGGTCGTTGCCCTTATGGTTAGCGGAGCCATGGCAGGCTCCAGGGGCGAGCGGGCCGGCAAGGGCGAGAGGTCCGCCTGGTTCAAGGACCTGAACCTCACGGAGGAACAAAAGGGAAAGATCGATACCCTCCGGCAATCCCTCAGGGACGACATGGCCCCCCTGCGGAACGAGATGGTCAAGAAAAGGACCGAACTGAAGCTCCTGTGGATGGAAGACAATCCGGATGCAGCAAAGATTAAGGCAAAGCAAAGGGAGATCCGCGATCTGGGAGCAAAGATCGAAGACAGGTTGACAGACTTCCGTCTGGAATTTCGGAAAATCTTGACACCTGAGCAACGGACCAAGATCCTCTCCTTCAAATCCAGAAGAGGAGCACGGCCGACACAGGGAAAGGTGCCGGGATCATTTAGGGGCATGAGACCCGGATCCGGCTGGTGATAAGGCCCAAGGCCTTTGATGAAAAATCCCTGTATGCTCGGCCCTGCGCTGCCCCGGGGCCGGGCATATGATGGGCGAACCCCGTATATGCCCGCAAAAGCAAGAATCGACAAATATGTCGAATTCGAAGGCCTTTCCCTCAGCCTATCTTGTTTCTCTGTTCCTCGTTGCCTTTTTTCTGCGTTTTATTAGGTACTTGTTGTGATATAATGAGCCTGCCCGGCATGATGGGAATTGGCACAGGGTATGCACAACAAATTCCCGATGGTGGTGCCCTGAGTTTTGTCGACGGGGCCGCAGGCGGACCGAGGTAACCTTGCTGCCGTGTCGCCACTGACATGGTCAGATCGCTCCGCATTCCGGGAAACGTTCACTGTTCGAGGTCGGCCCATATTCTTAATGTCCGTATCGCTGATGGCGGAAACCCGTCGCCTTCAGGCGAACCAAGTTTGCGTTGTCCCTTAAGGGCTTGAGAGCTTTGCATAACATTCCGAGAATTGTCGACACACGGATGGATGCGCATAAACACGTTTGAAGAATTAGGGTAACATTTTAGCCTTTTTCAAGGATTTGGGGCCTCAGCAATCTCTTTCCAGAGGTGAAAGACATCGGCAGTAATGCTCTATTGTGTGCCAGTCAGGCGGTCGGTTGCCTCATC
>JAFDHO010000182.1 GCA_019308745.1 Deltaproteobacteria bacterium | reverse complement strand
ATTCTGCCCGAGCCCAGTCGCTCGGCAAGCCCGCTTGTCGGCCAAGAGAACCGGGACGCCTCGCTCAGCGAGGAGCAAGTGGCGATCGACCCGGACGGCCCCGCCAACACCTGGGACCTGCTCCTTGCGGTGATTCCCCCGGCCGATGCCGTAGCCGGGGAGGAAGCCACGATCACCGTCTCCGCCCGCTCCGAAGGGGAAGCCTCCGGCACCTCAACCGCGACGGTGCAGATAAAGCCGCAGTCCTAACTATCGCGGTCGAGAGCGGGAAACATCAAGGCGACTTCTCAAACCTCACAATGGCAGAGTGCCAAAGATGGGAAAACCACGTGGTGAAGGCGAGTTCTACTGTAACTCCTTGTCCTACCCCCTTGACAAATCCACTTCTTTGGCTTATTATATAAGTGCAATGAATTTACGCTTACCTAACTGGCTGAAGAGCAGAGTCGAGTCCCTCTGGGAGGCCTTCGGGGAGAGAAGCTTTAGATTCTCCGACGCGGTTCGCATACTGGCAGAAAAACACCAGGACCCCCCCAATCAGGTAAACGTAATCCTCTCTGAACTCCGCAAGCGCGGCCGCCTCAAAGTGGAGTTAGACCCACATGATGCCAGAGAGCGGATTTACCAACTAATCAGCCCCAAGGCCGTTATCCAGGAGCTGTTCCAACCTGAACTCGGACGTGGTGAGCTGGAAAGTCTCCTTAAGCGCGCTGCAGATCTCATTCGCACCCAGGTGGATTACACCTTCATCCTGGTGCTCCTTTTCTATAAGCGAATCTGCGATAAGTGGCGGCTCGAATACGAAGAGGCTTACGAGCAAGCTCTAGCTGACGGTTTCAGCGAGGAGGAGGCCCAGATTGAGGCCCGCGCCTCCGCGTATCACGATTTCGATATCCCGGAAGAGTTTCTCTGGGACAACCTCCGAAAAGATCCGGGGAACCTCCCGCAAAACCTCTCCCGGGCCTTCAAGGCCCTTGCCGAAGGGAATCCAGAGTTACGCGCCGTCTTCGAAAACGTTGATTTTCTCCAGTTCGCCCAGAGCTACGAGAACGCAGAGATCCTGAGACAGCTTTTTGAACTCTTCAGCTCTTACTCCCTTGACAAGGTCTCGCCGGACATCCTGGGAGATGCCTATGAGTGGATCCTGCGCTACTTCGCTCCACAAAAGGCCAAGGAGGGTGAGGTCTACACGCCCCGGGAAGTCATCCAGCTCATGGTGGAGATGCTCGCTCCCAAACCGGGGGAAAGCGTCTACGATCCAGCCTGTGGTTCCGGTGGAATGCTCATCTCGGCTTACAAGCATGTGGAATCGAAACGGGGTCGAGAAGAGGCAGATAAGCTTTTCCTCTTCGGACAAGAATTGAACTTCAAAACCATCGCCCTTGCCAAGATGAATCTCTACATCCACGATATCCGCAACGCCCAACTCTTCCAGGGTAATACACTTCTTTACCCAAAGTTCAAAGAGGGCGGGAAGCTTAAACAGTTCGATATAGTCATTACCAATCCCCCCTGGAACCAAGACGGGTACGACGAAGACACCGTAAAGAAAGGGGAATTCGTCAGGGAGCGGTTTCCCTACGGGTTTGCCACCCGACAGTCAGCGGACTGGCTCTGGATTCAGCACCTCATCGCCTCGGCGAAAGAAAACGGACGCATAGCGGTAGTCATCGACAACGGCGCACTCTTCCGCGGTGGCCGTGAGAAGAAAATCCGCAAAGGCATCCTCGAAGCCGACCTCATCGAAGCGGTGCTTCTCCTCCCCGAGAAGCTCTTCTACAACACCGGCGCCCCGGGAGCGATCCTCGTCCTCAGAAAGGGAAAACCGAAAGAAAGAGAAAATAAGGTACTTTTCATCAATGCCTCTCAGGACTACGAACCTCATCCCGAGGTACGCAAACTGAACCGTCTTGGAGATCAACACATAGGAAAAATTGCCAAGGCTTACCACGAATTTCGAGAGATCGAGGGCTTCTCCCGCGTGGTCCCTTTGGAAGAGATACGTGAGAACGACTACAACCTGAACGTCAGTTTGTATGTCTTTCCGGCGGAAGAAGAAGAACAAATTGACGTTGCGGCGGAATGGCAGGAGCTTCAGGCCTTAAACCGTGAGCTTCAAAAGGTAGAGGGTCAAATCCAAGGGTATTTGGAGGAGCTGGGGTATTTAGGACAAATTCCTTGAACAAGGAGGTGGACAATGGGATTTATGGAGCAAGACATGTATCCGGCTGCACAAGACGCCCTGCGGAGGAGATATCCGGCTTCCGCCGGTTGGGAAATTCATTTTCGGCAAAGACGCGAGGGCTATGAGCCGGACTTTGTGATAGAAAAGAAGTCCTGGTTTGGGCCTGTTAAACGAGTAATCGCAGAAGTGAAAGCTGACTGTGCCATTACACAACGACATGTAGACCAACTAAACCAGTACACCCGCAATTTATCCGGTGGTAATGTGAGAATTGTGGCAAAACATTTGATCGTGCCTGCAGGTGCTGATACTTCAACTGTGCCAGATGATATCGAGGTGATTATCTTAAGGAGATTTAAATGTGTTTAAAAGTTAGAGATTTCTTCAAGGACAAAAAAGTTGGAACGGAGGTTCCCCTTCCAGAAAGCTGGTGGCATGAGAGGGCTCCGGAAGCTGCAGACATCCCTGAAGGTGTCTTTGTCATACAGACTGATGCAAGTTTCAAAAAGACAGGGCCTGGTAAAGGCATAGTTGGAATTAGTGTAATTGTTAAAACGGAGAATAGGGAGTATAAGCCAAAAGAATTTCGCCGCAGGGCTGAAGGTCCTGTACACGCAGAATTAAAGGCTATTAGATTAGGATTGAAGCGGCTACATGAAATAAAAAGAGGCAAGTGCCTAGTCGTTCTCTACACTGATTGCCGTTCTTGCTTTCGACTTTTGAAAGGCATTAACAAGCCTCGGCGTGATTACATAAAAGAAGAGGTACGAAAAATAAACGCTTTAATCAAAAGAATCGACTGCCCCGTGGAGGTTGTTCCTGTCAAAACAAAAGTCAACCGTAGAGTTGACAGAAGAGCTTTGAAGGAAAGAAAAAAAGAGGAACAGAGAAAACAACAACAAATAAGGGAGAGGCTCGAGAAAGTCAAGAAACGCATCGAAAGAGGCAGAAATATTTCAATAGTGAAGCGAGAGGATGGGTATTATGCCATCCCTAAGAACGGCGGATTCCCTCCAGGTGTCAAAGTATCTTTAAACCCTCCTTCTTGTGAATGTTCTTGGTGGAAGAAAAGGTGGGGCGATAAATCTCAAGAAGTAATAAATGCCCGAGCCCTTCCATGCAAGCATATGTGTGCCCTCGCTGAGTATCTAGGATTGGACATTTACCAAATTTTTGAAAAGCAAATAAAAAGGGTGGATTAAGATGGCTAAGAAACCAGGTGAGTTCAAACCCTTCTCCATTGGCAAAATCCCTAAGGATTGGGAAGTAAAAAGACTAAGAGAGGTTTTTGAAATTGTGACCGGAACGACTCCATCAACCAAGAATAACGAATTTTGGGATCCTCCCGAGATTAATTGGATTACACCAATAGATCTTAGCCTACAACGAAACCAGCCCTTCATCGTCTCAAGCCAGAGACGAATTTCGCAGAAAGGTGTCAGAAATTGCTGTTTAACGGTGATACCTGAGAATTCAATTATTCTTTCTACAAGAGCACCTGTCGGATATGTTGCTCTTGTAAAAGCTCCTACTACCTTCAATCAAGGTTGTAAAGGCCTTATTCCTAGGAAGCAGGTGGATCCACTCTTCTATGTTTATTATTTCAAGAAACAAAAGCCATTACTGGAACTGATAAGCGGTGGAAGTACATTCAAAGAACTGGCAAAACAAACTCTTGAAAATCTTTGGATTCTCCTCCCTCCACTTCCCGAGCAGAGGCGGATCGCGGAAATCTTGCGGACGGTGGATGAAGGGATTGAAAAGGTGGAGCAGGAAATCGAGCACACAGAACGGCTCAAGAAAGCCCTGATGCAGCGGCTTCTCACCCGCGGCATTGGCCACAAAGAGTTTAAAGACTCCCCCATTGGCAAAATCCCGAAGGATTGGAAAGTGGTGAGGCTAGGAGAAATATGTCAATTGGAAAGGGGGCGATTTGCACATAGGCCAAGAAATGATCCAAATCTATATGGAGGGGACATTCCATTCATTCAAACCGGAGATATAGCTGAATCTAACGGGATAATAAAAAACTACAAACAAACGTTAAACGCAAAGGGCCTCGCTGTCAGTAAATTATTCCGAGCTGGTACACTTGTAATCTCGATCGCTGGAAATATTGGGGACGTTGGTATCTTAGGTTTCGATGCGTGCTTTCCTGACAGCATCATTGGCATCAAACCCGATGAGCAAAAGGCGTACTCCTCCTTTTTATTATACATGTTGAAAAAATTTCAGGTTCAACTAAGTTTCGCTGCTCCTAGAAGTACTCAACGAAATATAAATTTGAAAATCTTAAATCATTTTCTTGTCCCTCTCCCCCCTCTCTCTGAACAGAAAGAGATTGTCAAGATCCTCTTGACTGTAGACCGAAAGCTTGAACTCCTGCACCACAAGAAAGAGCGACTTCAGAAGATCAAGAGGGGGCTTATGAGCGATCTTTTGACGGGAAGGAAACGGGTGAAAGTCCATCATGCCGAAGTTTAATGAGAAATCCTTGGTTGAGGACTTCCTGATCGATGAACTCCAAGAGCGGGGATGGAGGTTTGTCCCGGCGGAGGCGCTGGAACGGGAGGAGTTGGAAGAGCCACTTTTGATACCCAATTTGACGGATGCTATCCGCAAGATCAACCGCGGTGTGGAGATAACGGACGAAGAGATCCAGAAGGTCATCAATACGTTGAAACTCACAAGCACCGGTCTGGAAGGAAACCGGCAGATCCTGCGGTTCCTCAAGATCGGCGTGCCCGTCAAACTGGAGAAAAGTAAGACGGTGGCACGAATTAGGTTAATAGATTATGAGGACCTGGAAAACAACGAGTTCATCGTCACCAGACAAGCTGTTTACTATGGTAAAGAGCCCATACGAACCGACATCATGCTCTACGTTAACGGCATTCCTCTAGTGGACATTGAATGTAAGAACCCCGCGAGCTTGGGACAGACATGGAAGGATGCATATAAACAAATAGTTAAGGATTACATAAACCTGGCTTCAGAGCTTTATAAGTATGTTCAGATAGGTGTAGCAGCCGGTGAGATAGCCCGATATTTCCCCATTGTCCCGGGCAAGGAAGAGGTCCACACTTATGAGTGGAGGGAAGAGAACGGCGGCAAGGGTTCCCCAGTTCGCGATCCCCTTTTGGATGTAACCTACATGTTGGCGCCTGAAAAATTCCTTGATATCCTCCGCAACTTCCTCTTTTTCCGTGAGGAACGGGGCGAGAAAACAAAAGTGGTCGCCCGATACATGCAGTATCGGGCCGCCAACCGGATCGTTAATCGGGTGCTGAAAGCCCTGAAAGGTGAAGAGGCTAAGAAAAACGGCCTGATTTGGCATTGGCAAGGCTCGGGGAAGACCCTCACCATGATCTTCGCAGCTCAGAAACTCTTCCACCTCATGGACAACCCCTCCATCTTTTTCATCGTGGATCGGATCGCGCTTGAAGAACAGCTCTCTCGGGAGTTCCACACGTTGGATCTTATGGTCCAACCGGAGCGGATCGACTCCATTCAAACACTCCAAGAAATTTTGCGACATGACAACTATCGAGGAAAGAGAGGACTGTTCCTTACCCTCATTCACAAGTTCCGGCCCTCGGAACTGGAGGACTTATATCGGGAGCTGAAGGCCAGATCCAGGCAGCAGGAGGCGGTTCAGACCAGGGAAGACATCGTTTTGTTCATCGACGAGGGGCATCGCACCCAATACGGCGTGCTGGCGGCCCAGATGAGGGCCATCTTTAAAAACGCCTGCGCCTTTGCCTTCACCGGGACTCCAATTGCCGTCAAGGGCCGGGACACCTTTCAGGAGTTCAGTTATCCGCCGAAAGAGCTGTATCTCGACAAGTACTTCGTTACCGACGCTCTCCGAGACGGTTACACGGTCAAGATCGTGTATCAGCCCCGGCTGGAGCGGGATGTACATCTCAAACGGGAACTCTTGGAGGCTTTCCTTGAAGCGGAGCTTGAGGAAATTCCAGAGAATACACGAAGAGCTATCGAGGGGGAACTGGCTAAGCGTTTGAATGAAGCAAAGGTCTTCCTGGAAAACCCCCGCAGGATCCGTGCAGCGGCAAAGGACATCGCGGAGCACTTTCTTGAAAACCTCGATGGCCGGTTCAAGGGGATGGTGGTAGCCGTAAGCCGCAAGGCCTGTGTACTTTTTAAGCGAGCCTTGGACGAGTATCTTCCCCCAAGTTACAGCGAAGTAGTTATGACCTTTCTGCACCCAGATAAGCCTGTAATTGAAGAGTACCGGCGGGAGCTGATGGAGCGATTCCCCGGGTTAGATCCCGATCGTATTCGGGATGAGATCATCGCCAAGTTCAAGGAGACGGAAAAGCCGAAAATCCTCATCGTCACGGACATGCTTTTGACGGGCTTCGACGCTCCAACCCTCCAAACCATGTATTTAGTGAAACCCCTTAAGGGACACCGGCTCCTTCAGGCCGTTGCCCGGGTGAATCGTCCATACCGTGATGTAAAGGAAGCAGGACTGATACTGGACTATGTGGGCATCCTGAAGCGTCTGAAACAAGCCTTCGAGATGTATAACGAGCGGGATATCCAGGATGCCCTAAAGGAGTATAGCTCGCTGAAAGAGGAGTTCGTGCTGCTCATTCGGGAATTGATGGCGTTTTTTGAGGGAATTCCTTTGAATTACGAGCGTCGTACTTTGCTGCAGGCATTTGAGCGGATCACCCAAGACAAGGATCGGGAAGACGAGTTTCGCGAGCGTTACTGGAGCTTGCGAAAGGTCTTCGAGTTGCTAGGTCCAGACGAGGTTAAGATGGAATATTTCGAGCAATTTAAATGGCTTTCAGCCATTTACGCTTATTACTTGAAACAAGCGGTCAGGGAAGGAGAACCGGTAGAGACGTCGCGCTATTTCGAGAAGACACTGAAATATATCTACCGCTCCACAGAGGTTGAAAAGATCCAAAAGGAACTTCCGGTAGTGGAGTTTGATGAGAGATACTTAAAGAAACTAGAAATGCAAGTAGAAACACTAGAGGAAAAGGTAGCCAACATAGTGTTTACCTTAAACCGAATGGTGCTGGTGGAGCGAAACCAGACCCCTGTTTACATGTCGCTAGTGGACCGTGTAGAGAAACTTGTCAAGGATTGGCGGGAGCGGACGAAGGATTATGAGCGGCTATATAGGGAAGGAGCAGAGATCCTTCATGAAATTCAGAGGTTGGGTAACCGACAGAAAGAGCTTGGCTTTTCTGACATGGAATACGCCGTTCTTCTTGTTCTGGAAGAAAAGCTTGGGCCACGAGATAAACTTGCCGCTAAAGTGAGAGAGCTTTCAGATAAAATCCGTCCCCTTCTGCTACCTGGCTGGGTTACCCAGAGCTCTCTTCACAAAAAGGTGGAACAAGAGGTGCGTTCTTTCGTCCGGAAATTAAAGAAAGATTATGGGATAAGTTTGGATGAGATGAATCATCTTTACGATCTTGTCCTGGAACGTATAGAAAACTTCGGCGTGGGAGGATCGAAATCTTGATGAGAGAAAGCGAGTCCCCACAAGTCTTTGAGGGCGTGCC
>JAFDHO010000181.1 GCA_019308745.1 Deltaproteobacteria bacterium | reverse complement strand
TCACGATATTAGATCGAGTGACCTCCGGACGGATAACGAATACTGTTGGTACCCAATCCACGAATAGCAGTTTGATTCACCGTCGAAGCAACCCCTTGCTCCTTTTTGCCCAAATAGCTCACAGAGGATCTATGGCCGCCCTATGGAGCTGGAAACAAAGTCCAAGGGAACGGATGCTCGCTAGCAGGGGAAAGTTCCTGCACTCCGACGAGCTACCGTTGGGCCCATTCTCGCGCAGGAACTTTCCCCTGCTAGCGAGCGACTATCTATTGGAATAAGTGTTGCGGAGCATTTTGCCCTTGACAATGCCCGTTTCATAGCAGTGTTCACGAAAAATGGCCTGAGTTTCAAGAATGACTTCACGTTCTTGAATACATCTTCAATCTTAGTTTTATCTCGGTAGGCTTTGATGATCGTCTCAGGTTTCACCTTAAAACCACGCCCCTGCTTTTCAGTATGATTGGTCAAAAAGACGCATACGCCATCTAGCAATTTCTCAGTGTTGATTACACCATGCTTCATCTTGATTTTGACCTTAAAGCTTTTGAGGGATTTCACACTCCCATCTTTCAGTCTTCTATAAACAGTTATAGGTTCAAGTACAGGTGATTCATAATATTTTCGAATCTTAAGCCGCTTCAATTCATCTACGATACGGCCTTTTGTGGCATCAAGTTTTCTGTCTCTTTGAGCCTCTTTAAGATTGTTGTTTTCATTTCTCAGATAGATCTTGAAAAACTTAATCTTCTGCTCCCTATTCCTGCGCTCCTCTGCAAATAGAACAGGATTAAATCCTATGATGAAACGCTTACCCCCTATGACACCGCTATCACGAAAGTACAATGTATCGTCATACTTCTTGAATCCCGCTGGCATGAATCCATCTTGAGTAACCTCTGCTATCGATAGCCCCTTGAAAGGATCTAAACTAACACCGCAAGAGGGAATTTGGTTTCTATCTAACGCTGAGATGTATTTCATTTGCGCATCTTCAATCAAGGCGGTATTGTCATCAGAAATGATACCCCTGTCAAAAACCAGGGTAACATTCCTATTGCCTAAGCCAAACCTGGTTTTGCAGGCATTGATGTTCCTCTTGAGGGTCTTTACTTCAGCCGTGTTGCCTGGAAACACATCCCACTTGAAGGGGTAACCCTCATCGTTGATGAGGACACCTAGTAAGATCTGACGTCTACCGTGACATTCTGCTTTCCCTCTGCCAAAGGTTGAAAGACTACATTTGTAACCAACAAAATAGGTGGTCGTCAGATCGTAATTCACAAAATCAAAAGACTCAGGGTTGCTCCCATAGATCCGCTTGAAAAGATAGTTTTCAATAGAGACCTTGTTCTTGTGGATTTTGTCCAGCTCATAGTAAATCTTATCATCATTTAGACCCGAAAGATCTGTGTTGAGAACCTCCTCCAAGGCCGTCTTCTTGGCCCAGACAGGAATCGAATAGTGAGAACAAGGATCGGTACATCTGTTAATAGTCAAAATCCTTGCCACAGTATACGTAGGAAGGGTACTGTCTGTGACCTCATAGTTGAAAGCCTCATCGAGCTGCCATTGATCCCAGAGATCGTTAACAACCGCTATATCAAGATAAGCTCTTGTGTCTTGGACTACAATATCCTTGAGCCGGGTGACAATCTGATCCCGACTTTGAACGACCTTCAAGATCAACCTTATCTGCTCTGCTTGTTGGTCGCTGAGCTTTCCAATGGGCCATATAATCCTCTTCCTGACCTTTTTGCCTTCCCGGAAGGATTCCGCAATGCAGTAGGACTTATAGGTTCGTCCCTTGTGCCTCGATGTACTGTAGCTCAGATGCATAATAGCCCCTGTATTTTTCTGAGACTACACTACAATTAATAAGGCAATCTGTCAAGCCTTTTTTCCTTAGGGTATTGTTACTAATTGGCATAAAAACACAGATCTATCTGCGACTACATCTATCGATAAAACCCTCAA
Source organism: Deltaproteobacteria bacterium (assembly GCA_019308745.1). GTDB lineage: Bacteria > Desulfobacterota > DSM-4660 > Desulfatiglandales > HGW-15 > JAFDHO01. The sequence continues at coordinate 5,816 of JAFDHO010000181.1, read as the reverse complement.
AGCCTCTAAGAATGGGCATCTAGTACAAATCTTTCCGGAATAGGGGATATAATAGAAATGCAGGTCCCGGAAATTAGGCGAAAAGTGCACACACTTCTCTTGGAGGGAACCTTGCGGCTTGACAAAGCCGGTGGGTTCCCTGGCCAATACGCACAAGTCCTCGGATCAGCGGACACTGCGTGCTCGGATATCTGTGCGGTGTTGGGCGTGCAGCCGGCGGAGGCTTCTCACACGACGCCTGCGCTTTCCAGGACCATCAGGTAGTCTTCGGGTGACGGAACGGTGAATATGGGACCAACATGGCCCATGGCGCTTTCCTCGGACACGGTAAAGCCCCAGTCGTTTGCCTCCTCCCTGGTTGAGAGAGCCAGGAACCTTACCCGGAAGCATTTCTCCTTGATGCGCTTGATGTCTTTTCTGATTCGCTTCCAGAGCATCTTCACGCTGCCTTTGAAATTGTCGATGGCCTGCTCAAGGTGCAGCTCCATTTCGCACCTTGCGGTATCCGACGGGTCGAGCCTTGACATTAGCCTTAAATCTTTGGCTATGAGCCCGTGCCAAAGGACTGCCAGGAGTAACCTCCGTTTGATCAGGAGGCTGACCCGTTTGCGGAAGTCGTCGGCTTCCGGGCTGTCGGGTAAGAGATTGAGAACATGATCGAGAAAAGGGGTCCTGGCGGGACAGCGCCTGATCTGGGAATACCGGATCGTCTCGGAAGCCAGGAGATCTTCAATCAAAATGTCTTTTGCTTTTTTGAAGTTTTGCAGTAAAGGAAGATTGTGCCTTTGAAGTGTCTCCATTCGTTTCCCCCCACTTTTTTTGGTTTTTGTCCTTTTTTTCATGGACAGCCGTTTGGCTTTGCGACGCGTAGCGGCAGTGAAGCCTTCAGCGTAATTTTTCCGTATGGAAAAAATATGATATCTGTCCTACTTCGAGAAAGAATCTTTCCTCTCGCCATCAAATGCGATACGGGCAGCCTCGGCGCTCGCACCCTCAATGAGCTGATTCAAGGCCTCCTCCAGTTCATTTACAGAGATTTCCTCGCCCGAGCGCTTGAGTTCCAGGGCGTATTCCACCCCTTCGGGCAGGGACCCGAGGAAGAACTCGATGCTCGCAATGAGGTTGTAAATTTTCTTTGCCTTGCTCTTGAGCTTCCGCACCTCATCGTCAATGACCTCTGCAACCCTCTCTTTGGTGACCTCGCTTACCTTGTTGACGAGTTCTATCTCCTTCCGCTCCATCTCTTCCATTTTCTTTCGAAACTGCTCCTTGAAGTCCTTGACCCGTTGATCCACCGCCTTTTCAAAATCTTCCTTTTGTATTCTTAATTTTTCCGAGAGAAGAACTTTCTGTTTTTCCAGTTCCTGCGCTTCTTTGCGCTTCTTGTTCAGCTCTTTCTTGTACTGCGCCCGCTCCTTTTCAAGCTGCCGGATCTTTTGCTGCAACTCTTTTGCGACCGCCGAGTCTTCTTCCGACCGGGAAGCATTTTTGCTTTGAAACTCCCTGACCTGTTCCGAAAGCTTGAAGACATCCTCTGTGGCCTTTTTGTACATCACCTCGAGTCCCATGCGGTCCTTGGTGAGTTTTTTGCTCAGTTCCCTATGCTTGATGAGTTCCACTTCCAGCTCCTTCTTTTCCAGCTCGATCCTCTTCTTTTCCTGGAGGACCTGCTCAAGCTCGGTTTTGTCCTGTTCTTCGAGCTGGTCCAAGGCCTCGAGTTCTTTCCGTCCGATTGCTTTTTCGCCGTGTTTGTCTTGAAAGAAGGTTTGAAATATCTCGATTTCTTTCAAGAACCGAAGCTGTTGGTCCGGGTCGAGCTGTGCGAGGGAGATCAAAAAGTCTCTTTGGATTCCGCCGCTTTTGGCGACCTCCTGAAGCTCCGGCGCTAAATATTCCACAAGTTCCTTCTCGCTTAGAAATTCAAACTTTATCTTGTTAATTCTTGTAAGACTAACGGCGTCCAGGTGCCTTCTGGCTACGTTTGAGTCACACAGGATTCGTCTTTCCTCCTCAGGGTAATCGGGATAAAATATCTTTGCCCTGAGTTCCTTCCATCCCAAGTCTTTTGCGCCCTTGACCCGCCAGTGCCCTGACAAGATTCGATTGTCTTCATTGATGATGATGTCATCAATCTGGCCCGCGTTTCTTAGGCTGGTTTTCAATTCTTCCAACTCGGCGGCGCTGGGCTCACTGAAAAGCTCCTCGTTGAGAGGATGGGGTTTTAATTCATCAATTTTGACTACGATTGTGTCGCCGTATTTTCCCATGATTGCGTGTCCTCCTTTCCATTTCTTCTTTTATTTTTCGTATTGTTTCAAAGGAGATGTCTCCTCGCGAAGGCGGTCAATAACTTCGGGATACATCCGGGCTTCAGTCCCTCGAAAGATTTTTGTCAACGAATCTTGAAGTCTCACCGAAATTTTCTTGTCGAAAAAAAGCAGGACTTCCCTGAACCGCACGAAAGGAAACGTTGGAAAATACTTTTGAAACTTCTCTCCGTGTTCTCTTTTGAGAACGTAAACAGTCTGACCAAGCTTCAGGGTAAGACATGCGCTTGCAAGCTGCGCCTTGGAAAGCGAACTGTTCCATTGCATCAGTTGTTGTATGTTTGTCCGCGCCAGATCCAGGGGAACGGGCATAAAGAATTCGTTCCTTTTGAACAATTCCTTATTCAGGGGGTAAATGTATCTGAGAACTTCTTTCCCGTGTTCAGTCAGCGCAAACGCAAATTTCGCTTTGCTATAGCCGAATGCCATGCCGCCTCTGACTGCCGTAACGGGGATGCGGCCGAGAAGCCCCTTATTTCTGAGAAGACTTATAGTGGTATAGACTCTCTTCGGGCCAGGTAACCGTTTTTTGTCAACGAAATGAAATTCACAGGTGATTTCCGAAGCGGAAACCGGTCCATAAAGGTTCTCGAGGATTCCAATAAAGCACAATACCTTGATCGGGTAAAATTTCTTGTTACCTTCCAACGCTTCAGGGATCATGTCGCTGAAATACGAAAAATCCTTCCTCTTTTCCATGGGTGTTAAAGCTGACGTTGCCTTGCGCATCATCTTATCTCTCCGGGTGACCATTCTTATTCCCGATTAAGTGGGGTTTTTCGTTCCCGGTCAAACGGGGTTTTTCGTTCCCGGTCAAACGGGGTTTTTCGTTCCCGGTCAAATGGGGTTTTTTGTTCCCGGTCAAACGGGGTTTTTTGTTCCCGGTCAAGTGGGGTTTTCCGTTCCCGATTAAGTGGCCATTTCCGTTCCCGGTCAAACGCAGGTTGGCCCTTATTCTTGAACCGCAGAAGCGTCTTCTGTCCCTGCACATCCTTCAACCGCGTCTTGTCGTGATGTTACCGAGGTGCCGCTCATCAGAAAGCGGTCGATGAAATCGGAATAGTCGATGACGCGGCCCTGGGAAAAAATATTTCTCAGCAAGTTGTAAAAGCTTGCGAAAACTCTCTGCCCCTGGTCTTCAAAGAGACGAACGGCATCAGAGAAGTCTACGGACGGCAGCGCCGGCACCTGGTTTTTCAGGCGCTTTGCCGGTTCTTTCTTGAAGACACAGACGACCTGTCTGAACTTGCGCGTTTCGCAAATCGAGATAAGCTTCTTGCGCGACATCATTCTTTTGGAAGAAAGCAGGCTGGTGAGTATGGATCTCGCCCTGTTAATCGGCACGGGCAAGTAAAACTCGTCCTTGAACAACTGACCGTTGACGGGAGCAAGGTATCTCAACAGCTCCCAGCCGGAGGGGGTCGGGACATAGAAGTCCCGGCCGTATTGAGGGGCTTCCTGGATAAGATCCTTGGCCTGGAGCCGTTTTAGCGACTGGTAGACGGTATGCGGGCTCGGTATGGAGTCGGAAACCAGGTGATAATGGATTGCTATTGCGGTTTTTGCCGCTGGCCCCTGATCTTTGCACAACAGCCCAAGAAAAGCCAGGAGGGTCATCTGCATGGTTCTACCCGAACTGGAAGATCTGAACAAGTTCAACACGTCTTGTTTCATCAGCCTGTCCCGTTGAGGTTCTTGTGAAAGTAGTGTGCCGGGATACAACCGGAATAACGGAATAATAGAAATACCTTTCACAAAAAGATAACGAAGCAGGCCATTCTGATTTATAGTCCAAAAAGATATTATCTTCTAATTAAACATATTATATCTAAAAATAAGGATAAATCAAGCAAGAACGATATTTTTCCAGAATACTGCAAAAGCTAATGAAGACTTTACCGATCACCTACAGAGCGAAAATAAACTCTGCACAGAAAAATATAAAAAAGTAATTAGAATTAGAACAAAGAATGGCCCTATTTCGGGGAAGAAATAGGGGCTGGAAACGTTCGTTTTGGTCCTTACCCCCCCCGACAGGCCTTCTTTGTACCGACTTTTTCGGGGTAGATGTTTAGCTGGCTACAAAAAGAAGTTTTCGAAGAGGTCGTATCGCTAATAATCGACAACAAGCTTTGAACCTATATAAGCGGTAAACGGCGCTATATTTAAACGCAATATCCGGGTATGCCTGTATGCTCAGATTGAAATATCGGTTGTAATCCAAAATATTTGAATATTTTTTCGGGCGGCTGTAAAATTTTTGTCCGAGTTTGTATACGGGAATGCTCTTTTAATGTATAAGGAAAAGACGGAAGTGATTTTTTAAACGACAAAGAAAACTTCCGGGCTTGCCGATAAGGAGAAAAGAGCTTGCTTGTTTCGCCCATAAAGCAAAAGGCAAAAGATTGATAGCACCCTTATATACCATTTAGAATAAGAACAAGGAGAACGGGCCACATGACCAGGAGAAGGCCTATTGGATTTGAAGAGGAGTTTTACAAGGGCCTTGGCCGAAGGATGAGAGCCCTGAGAAAGGCTTTAGGACTGACGCAATCGGAAATGGCTGAGAAACTGGAGTTGCATAAGGCCCAGTACCCCAAGTATGAAGCCGGCTACCGTTTCATGGTGGACAAGCTTAGGAGGCTGACGACGGTTGTGCCTGAAATCAATTACCACTGGCTGCTCACGGGCGAAGGCGAGCCGTTTACAAGACTTCCTACGGTGCCGTACAACCCTGAGATCCTGGAGTACAAGGAGTCAAAGCCCCCATCCCTCTATTCTGAGGACACCGAAGAAACGTCATTGATCGCCGTACCTTTCTACCACGACGAGGAGGCCAATCTGCAATGGGGCACCTATTCCTTTGAAGAGTTTCCCCCGGCCGCGCTTTATTTCCATAAGGACTTCCTGAAAAGGGTCATCCGCCTGCCGGATTTTGGCGGTCTGACGCTCGTGCCCGTTGAATCGGACGCAATGGAGCCGCTTATTCCTCAAGGGTCTATCGCAATAGCGCGCAAGCTCGAAAACGACGGGAGGATATTTGATTCGAATATTTACGCGCTGATATTGAATAACGTCGTCTATTTCAGGAAAGCGGTCCTGACTGCGGAAGACGAGATACTCCTTATATCCGGCGTAGATAAGTACCCCGCCATGCAAGTCAAGCTGGACAAGGCCAGGATCATCGGCAGGATTATCGGCTGCATACGCCTTCTCTAGAGAACCGCCGTCACTGCTACCATCGCCAGAGTACAAATCGCCTCACCGGCGCTTCCGGTTGCAAAAAGCCTCAGCGCTAGACGCCTGTTCCAGCCCGGAACCAGGGGTATTCCGGTCTTGGTGAGGGAGTCCTCTAAAAGATGGAAAAAGACGCCGGCTAGCAGTCTGTCGGTCTTAGCGCTCTGAGCCGAGTTTTACGCCGGGCAAAATTTTCTCGCTGGCGTAATATGTCGATCGCATGGTGAACCCTAAGGGTTCGTTGGTTCGGTT
>JAFDHO010000180.1 GCA_019308745.1 Deltaproteobacteria bacterium | reverse complement strand
TAGTACTCGAGGCCTTTAACCGTCGAATTGTGCGGTCCCAGGAATTCCCAGTCCTGTGTACGTTTGGGGTTGTATATGATACCGTGGTACACCGTATGAGGATCTGAAGGAAGCACTTCTGCTTCAATGCCTATCTCTCTCATGTTCTCCTTCATGATCTGGGCTATGCGAACAAAGGAAGGCCAGTTGGGCTGTCTCAATCTAACTTTGATCCTCCCCCTGTCAGTTACCCGGATCCCGTCTTTTCCTCGTTTGAAGCCCAGGCCCTCAAGAATGGCATTCGCCTTGGTGTATCTCTCCTCCGCGGTAATGTTCATCCCGGGCCAGGTAAGTTTTTTGTTTGCGTAGCTGGCATAAAGAGGAGGGAGGAAACCCATCAGGGGTGGGTCTGCATAGCCTGACATGCCGACCTCGATGATCTCTTTTCTGTCTACCGCAAGGCTTATCGCCTGACGGACTTCCTTGAGGTTCAAAGGGTATCTTCGGTGGTTGGGTAGCAAATGAGTTGAAAATGAACCCTTGGCAACAACCACCTTGATGTTCGGGTTCTTCTCCAGAATCGGAATAATTGAAAAAGTTCCCCGAATTTCCTCCACCGCATCCACATCACCCTTTTGCAAGGCCATGAATTTGGCCTCTGTATTCGTGTATACCTTATACAGGACTCCGTCCACGTGTACAGGGCCTCGCCAGTAGTTCTTGTTCTTGACCACATGCAGGTATCTTTCTGGCTTGTACTCCTTGAAAACAAAAGGCCCGCTGCCCACTGGATTTGAATTTACGAATTTTGCCACATCGCCGACCTTTGACCAGATGTGCTTCGGCACAATAAAGGCCCCGCTCGCACCCCATAGAAAGTTCGCATAGTCTTCCTTCATGATGAACCTGATCGTATGCTTGTCTGCGATCTCAATTGACTGCACAAAGGGTTTTATCTTGCTGCCGGCATCCAGATTGTACTTGAAGGCCGCTTCAAAGGTAAACTTCACGTCCTCGGCGGTAACAGGACGTCCGTCGTGCCATTTGGCCCGCTCGACCAGGTGAACAGTCCATGCCTTTTCACCTTTGTCATACTCCCAGCTTTTTGCGAGCCAAGGCACCACACCTCCGCCAAACTTAGGGATCCAAAGAGGTTCATAGATAAGGGAGTTCCAAGCAAAGTCCGTACCGGCTTTCACGTTGAAAGGATTCATACCCGGCTGCGAGGATTCAACCCATGCTACCCGAAACACATTTTTGCTTGCGGCTGAGGCCTCCCCCTGTAACACGCCTGAAAACATCAAGATACAGGCCGACATTAGAACGAAAGTACCAAGGAGTGATCTTGTCTTCATGGAAATTCCTCCTCTCTTGAAAGTTATCGTTGCCTTACCTAATCGCCCGAAAAGTTCTCTTGTAGTCCCACCCCCTTTCTTTGGCCAGACGCATGTCACTCTCGGCAAGGTGTTCGGATGTGACTTTTCGTTCCCTGGGAGCGCACTTGGTACCGTTGTCGTGTCTTCATACCTATCCCCTAAACAACTCTCGTCTTGTCAGAGCTTCTGTGTCTTCCGCAAAGTAGAGCATTTGACTGATCCGGATCTTCTTGTGTGTCCTGATGCAACGGGAAAACATACGGGTAGGATCTGGTAAACTTTCTCAGGGAATGAACAAGGATAAGCCACAGCGTAGGCTACATGGTCGAAGATTAAGAATACCGAGCCAAATGAACGTCTAGACACCATCTTTTTTCCAGCCGGCATGATATGCGGAGGAAATTCTTGCCTTACAAATGCTGATAGGCCCTGAGGCTCTAACCCTGGGACAGTAATTAGCCGGAGCCAACACGCAATATCTGAGTTCCTATGCTCTGGAGCGTGCCCTCTGGGATGCCAAAAAAATCCTATTCCAGGTCTTCTCTCCCATCCCCTTTCCCCCTTCCCCGCAAATCTGCCCCTTGGATGGGCGTCTATCCATGCCACCCAACTTGTCTGCTACATGATGAATAGGCCATTCGGTTTCTAGAACCCGAATCTCTCTGTACGGGAATCAGATCTGCCTGCGGGCAAACCTTCCATGGGCGGTTTCACAACGCCCGTACCCGCCCACATATCCTGTATCGGGGACGGCTTGAATTCCTTCCTGATAGCACCTTCCACCCTGAAGCATTTATTCCCATCCTCCTGGCAGGCCTCTTCACAGGCCAGGCAGATCAGGCATTCCTGCATGTTCACAGCCACTACCTTCTTCTGCTCCCTGTCCCAGTCAAGCACCTCCACCGGGCAACTATCAACACAATTAAGGCAGGACTGGCCAAGGCATTTCTTATTATCAATCACAATCTCTATCTTTTGCTCTAGCATGACATTCCCCCTCATGAAACTCCCTTGCCAGGAGCTAGCCCCTTGATCGGTATCCTTCCTCCGGGTATCTTCACCGCCCCTTTCCTGGTGGGTGCCGTATACAGATTCATCTCTCCATTGATCTTCTTTATCCTTATATCCTTTATCCACAAATCATTGTCCATGTACGGGTAATCCAATCGGTTATGTACGCCGCGCGTCTCCGTCCTCAGCAAGGCCGCCCTGGCATGCATCTCCTGGCAATCAAACATGAAGTCCACCTCGCATGCCAATCGAAGCTCCCTGGGGTCTCTTGCGTAAAGTTTCTCGTCAGCAGTCTTTCTCAAGTTAGCGAGTTCCTCGAGACCTTCCAGGAGCCACTGCTCTGTCTTCAGCACCCCGAATTTCTCCATGCTCACTTCCTGTATGGCCTTCCTGATCGCTCTAGGATCCCCATCCTGACTTTGAGGCCTAGACATTATTCGATCGAGGTGATCCTTCTTTTCCTTGACCTGTATGGGATCCGGTCTTGCCAGGGATCGATCCATTGCCCACTCGGCAGCCGACCTGCCTGCCCTCACACCAAATACCAGGCTGTACTTGAGGTCCTCCCCGTAGGAAACCTCCCCGCCTGCAAAAAGGCCCGGCAGGCTGGTGTAACAATCCTCCGTTATCTTGATACCTCCCCAGGAACCCAAGGCACCCGGATACATGTGGATGGGTTTGTTTTTCCAGTCAAAGTTTCTCATGGCGTGAAGCCCTGCTATGCCCTTTGGCTCCGCCATCCAGACTTCCTCGGGGATGTGCCTGAAATCACACAATACCCCCCCTTCATCCCCCCTTCCCTCGTACACTTCGTTCGCCATGGCTCGGGCAATGGTTGCCACATTGTCAATGACTGGCGTCCCATATTTTATGTGGAATGGATCACCAGGCTTCAAGGTGGCATCAGGGCCCAATGTAATGTAATTTGGCAGGAAATCTTCTCCGTTTGCGTTGGTCAGATTGACCATTGTCCTGGCATAAGATGGGGGAATCCAATACTGGGGCTGCCCTTTTTCCGAGATGATCCAGGCATCGAAACTTTCGTATTCCATCATGTTCATTTCAACGCCGTTACGGTAAGCGATGGCATGGCCATCACCAGTGGAACGCACCGGGGTGTTGTTCCTGGCCCAGCACTCCCCGGCACCACCCGTGGCCATCACCACGGCCTTGGCATTCACCACGATAAAATCCCCCTTCTTTACATCAAACCCAACCGCACCGACGACCTCGCCATCAACCGTCAGGAGATCTGCAATATTAAAGAACTTGATAAGTTTACAGCCTATGTCCTGGACATAGTGCCACATGGGGCCGGTCGTGGCCCATCCCATTCTGCCTGGAGGGCCGTAACTCTTCTGGTCCCTGGGGTTCAGCACACCAAACTCCGCCAGCTCGTCCTGGTAAGGAACCTGCTCAACCGCATTGATTTCCTCCAGCCGCTGATCCTTCCCGTACATGATCTCCCATGCCCCTCCTTTAACACCCCTTTCAAACAGGCTCTTAAGGGATGTGGGCATGGACAACGACCAGTAATTCATGACGATGCCCTGTGTCCCGCCCGCGACGGACGAAAGATTCGTCCTTCCCGTGCTCTTTTCAGCAATGATTACGTCCAGGTCATACCTTCTGGCCTGTATCGCCGCCCTCAGACCAGCGATACCGGCACCAATGACCAGGACATCAGAAGTAATGGTGTTGATAGCCATGGTTTTTCCTCCTTTGTTTCATTAGAAAACCTTGATTGAACAATCTTATTCGCCATTGGCCGAATCCCATCCCTCTCCCTCTTCTCATATTCATCGATAGGTCGCCAATACTTGTACGAAAAAGTTATGTAATATATCATATATGATGTTAGTTTTTTCATGTCAACAAAAAAATCTGCGCGGTGAACGCCCATATTCCCATAGCTGACCGAATTTGAAATAGATCCTTAACTGATTTTGCTGTCAGGCAGTTTCCACATGCTTTGACATAAAGCGAACTATCCTCTCCATGCCCTCTGCGCAGTCCTCCAGGGCTCTGGCGTAGGAAATCCGCAAGAACCCTTCCCCTCTAATCCCGAATCCCGACCCAGGGACAACTGCAACCCCGGCTTCTTCCACGAGTAAGTCTGAGAATGCCTCGGAGTTCAGGCCCGGTGTTTGATACTTGGCAAATACGTAAAAAGCACCCAGGGGAGCAACAGGACAACTGAGGCCGGGAGCCCTTGCAATGCCGGTCAGGATTACCTCCCGCCTTCGAGCATACTCCTCTACCATGGTATCTACACAATCTTGCGGCCCCCTCAGGGCAGCCACGGCACCCGCCTGGGCAAAGGAACAAACAGAAAGGATTACGTTTTGGTGAACCTTGATGGCAGCTCCGATCACCTCTTTCCGTCCCGCCAGGTACCCGACACGCCATCCAGTCATGGAATAGGTCTTTGACAGGGTTCCGCAGATGACAACATGAGATTTCATACCCTGCACTGAGGCGGGGCTGAGGTAATCACTTCCCGCGTAGAGGATGCGATCATAGGCTTCGTCAGAGACCACAAGCAGGTTATTCTCTTTGGCGAACTCACAGGTCTCTTCCACCTCCTTTGAGGACAAGACCCCGCCCGTAGGGTTATGGGGGGAATTGATAATAATCGCCTTTGTCCTTTCACTGAGAAGGCGCTTCGCCTCATCCAGATCCGGAGCGATGCTTTTCTCGTTTCTGAAGGGGATGGGGATGGCAGTGCCGCCTGCCAATGTGATTGACGTGTAGAAGGGGCCATAGCCTGGATCAGGGACCAAAACTTCGTCACCGGGGCCTATGAGGGCCTGTAACATAATAAACAGGGCCTCCTGGCCTCCGGAGGTCACCATGATCTCTGAACCTGGATCGTATTTCACGCCCTTATGCTGTAAAAGGCTCTCCGCTATTGCTTCCCGCAGCTCTGGGATACCACTGCTCGGGGCGTAATGGACCATGCCCTCCTTCAAAGCGCGATATGCGGCCTCCTTGATATGGGGCGGGGTATCAAAATCTGGTCGGCCGCTTTCAAAATGAATAATCCTCTTCCCATCCGCTTCCAGTCTTGCTGCCTTTTCAGAGATTCTTCTTATGGGTGAGTATTTGATCTCCGAAATTCGATCCGCCAAGGATAGTTCAATCATTGATTCAGACTCTCCTTCCCTAACCAGGAATTCTCCAACGTTGTAGTACACTCTTGTCCAAGAAAGAACTGGCACGGTTTCAAACATCAATGATGTTAGGGCATGTGACGCTCCTGTGGCCGGATAACCTGATTTTGTCATGCCCTGTGTTCGCCACAATAATCTCATTTACAAAGATCTTGGATACTAATGGTTTCACTTTTTACCCAGTTTCAAGCCGAAAAGATCATTGATCGCTGTTCCGATGAAATTAAAGGAACAACAAACAATAGATATGCACAGTCCGGGAGGGAACACCCACCACCATGCACCCCTCAAAAACCCCCCCTGAATCTGGGCAAAATACAACATAACACCCCAGCTTTTGTGGGTGGGATCTCCCAGTCCAAGAAAGCTCAAACCGGCCTCTGCCAAAATGGCATACATTATATCCATGACGAAATTTGCGACAATAATGCCGAATACATTTGGCAAGATATGGCTGACAATTATGTGGGGCTTGCTTGCTCCGGTCGCCTTTGAGGCCTCAACAAAGGTCATCTCCTTGAGAGAAAGAATCTGGGCCCTGAGTTGTCTGGCAAGAGGTGCCCACCCCACAATGAAAAAGGCGAAAATGATTGTCCACATTCCCGGGCCCAGATATGCGGCAATCACCACCATCAAAGGAAGACGGGGAAGAACAAGGACCAGGTCTGCTATTCTCATAAGAATGCTATCTACAATACCCCCCAAGTAGCCTGATATCATCCCCACTATTGATCCGGTCAAGACAAGAAATGATGCGGCAACAAGGCCTACGAAGAGGGATATTCTCCCGGCATAAAGCAGCTCACTGAGGAGATCAACGCCCATGTCATTGGTCCCCAAAAGGTGCTTCCGGCTGGGAGGTTCATAGGGGCTTCCTATCCTTTCCCTCGGGCCGTACGGGGCCACTACGGGCGCAAGAATGATTGCCAGGACAAATGTGACCACAACAATCAGTCCGAAAACGGCGGTCTTTCTCTGCTTATATGTGCTCCAGAACCTCTTCAACATCCCCCAACGGTCCCTAGTATCTGATCCTTGGGTCCAAATAAAGGTAAATAAGGTCAATGATGATATTGGCAACAATCACCAGCAAGGAAAACATGAAAAAGCATCCTTGAAGCAAGGGGTAGTCACGGCTCATTACCGAATCATAGATGAGTTTCCCAAGGCCTTGGTAAGAAAAAACCGACTCTACGAAAACCGACCCCCCTATGGCAGTAGCCATGTTTAGTGCAAGGTAGGTGATCATGGGCAGCAGGGCATTGCGGGCAGCATGACGATGTTTTATCCTTCGTGGGCTCAATCCTTTGGCCTCAGCCGTGAGAATGTATTGTTCCTTGAGCACACTTACCATAGTATTTCTCAGGATGATTTGATATGCAGCATATCTTGAAATAGTAAGGACGATAACAGGCAATGCAGCGTGTTTTACGACGTCAATCACATACTCATGGATGCCCGAGTATGAGGCCCCCACTGTTAAAACACCTCCCAGGGGAACCCATTCAAGCTGAAAGCCGAAGATGTACAGGAAGACCATTGCCAACCAGAAGACAGGTATGGAAAAAAGGACCATGGACCATGTTTGAAGAATAGAATCAATCTTGGTGCCCACCTTCCAGGCGGCGGTGACACCCAGGAAATAGCCGATGCCCACTTGCAGTACTAGCGATGAGCCAAACACCAACACGGTCCATGGTAATGCCTGCATTATTACGTCCCAGACCGGCATAGGGAAATAGGTAAAGGAGAGTCCAAAGTCCCCCCTTATGCCGTTCGCAATATACCGCCAGAACTGTTCCCAGAGAGGTGCATTCAACCCAAACCGTTCCCGGAGGGCATCCCTGGCATCCTCAGTCAGTTCGATACCGCCCGTGAAAACGTCATCAATGGGGGTCCCTGGCATCAGTCGAGGAATAGCGAAGTTCAAGACCATTGCGGCAAAGAGGGCTACAAGACCCGCAGACACTCTTTTGATAACCCAGCGTGCCGTCAATCGACTTCCTCCGTAACTGGAGAGCACCCGTTCAGATCACGCCCAAGTCTCTGAACAGGTTCTTTACTTGGGTCGTAACGACAAGATATTTGGCAATGCTAGTAGGGAATGATACATCCCGCCGTACATCACTTGCGTTGGCTTCCAGCCGGTAAATCTATCTGTCCTATAGGCCGACGCAATATACTTATGGGCCAGCATGATGACAACCAGCTCGTCCGCAAACATCTCTTGAGCTTTTTGTATCATCTGCCAGCGCTTCTTCTCATCCATCTCCCTCCTCGACCTGTCCAGGAGTGTTTGAAGCGCCTCATGCTTCCAGCCGAAGGCACCG
>JAFDHO010000179.1 GCA_019308745.1 Deltaproteobacteria bacterium | reverse complement strand
ACACTTTAGCCTTTTGAAATGCCTCCTCAGATAGGGAGAACGGGTGATGATGCCTTTTCTGGAGTGACTGGCGGGAGGGCGCCGTCCTTTCGCGACTTGTCAGTGGGGGAAACCACTGGCCCCGAGCGATAGCGAGGGGAACAGCGGGAGGGGGCAGAACTCCCCCGCAGATAAGTCGCAGAAAAGACCAGCCCGGGAGGCTCGGAACGCAAGAAAAGGCATCGTCACCCGCGTTCGTCCATCACCGAGTTCTCTGAATCGCTTTTCAAACGGCTAAAATGTTACCATTTGTCTTACTCAGCGAAAAGAAAAGTCCGTGTTTAAGGCCTGGGCAGTAATATATTGGAACTATTTTACAATGTAATAAAGGCCCCAGAGGAAACGAAGGGGCTGGATTAAGGAGAAAGCATCATGCGCATTGCAGTCTCATCACAGGGAGAAGACCTGAATGCTGAGGTGGACCCCAGGTTTGGCAGGGCAGCGAAATTCTTGCTCATTGACACAAAGGACATGTCCTTTGAGGTCATTGAAAACAGCCAGAGTCTCAACCTGCCCCAAGGGGCAGGGATACAGACAGCCCAAAATATCGCAGCTCATAAACCAGATGTGGTCCTGACCGGAAACTGCGGGCCAAAGGCCTTCAGTGCCCTCCAGGCGGCAGGCATAAAGGTCGTTGTCGGTGTCAAGGGTAAGGTAAAGGATGCTGTCCGGGCATACCTGGATGGCGTATACAAGCAGGCAGATCAGGCCAACGTCGAGGGGCACTGGGTCTAGAATACCCCTCATCAAAAGGGGAGTACGGAGGGATGGCAAATGCCGATCTATGAATATCGTTGCAAGGAGTGCGGACAAGTGTCCGAATACCTGACGAATACGGGTGGGGATCAAGTAGTTGCCTGCAAGAATTGCGGAAGTCATAGGATGGAGAAACTTCTTTCTGTACCCTCCCTTTTGTCACGGAACGCTGAAAGAATTCCCGGACACACCTGTTGCGGCCGGGAAGAAAGGTGTGAGACGCCTCCCTGCTCCGACGGCGGTACATGCAGGCGGGGGTAGGGCCTCGAATGCTCTTGGAGAGATGGACGTGTGGTATTGCACAAAGAAGATCATAGATTCGGAGGACTAAAAATTGAAAGTCGCTGTAAGCTCAACAGGTAGAGACTTAAGTTCAGAGATTGACCCTCGGTTCGGCCGCTGTGCCTACTTTGTAGTAATTGAAACCGATAATATGAGCTATGAGGCCTTTGAAAACGAGAATGTGAGCCTTGGTGGAGGGGCTGGCATTCAGTCTGCGCAGTTTGTTGCGTCCAAGGGCGTCAAGGCGGTCATTACCGGCAATTGCGGACCCAATGCATTTCAAACCCTCAGTGCAGCCGGGATTGAAGTCTTTACTGGACAAACAGGAACAGTAGAAGACGCTGTTGAACGATTCAAAAGCGGCCAGCTTACCGCGGACACCGACCCTAGCGTATCTGATAAGTTCGGTATGGGTATGGGCCGCGGTATGGGTATGGGCCGCGGTATGGGCATGGGTCGCGGTATGGGCATGGGTCGTGGTATGGGCATGGGTCGTGGTACGGGCATGGGTCGTGGTACGGGCATGGGTCGTGGCATGGGTATGGGTCGTGGTACGGGCACAAGCTGGGACATTCCAGGGTGGGACAAGCAAGACGAAAAGAATTTTGCTCAGGAGGGAAGTGAAGGCGAATTGGAAGCCCTCAAGGACCAAGCCAGAAATCTGATGCACCATTTGGAACAAATCCAGGGACGAATACGCGCCCTGGAAGCAAAAGACAGGGGCGAAAAAACTCCACCAGGCAAATAAGCCCGGTAATCCCATCGAAGCGCCAAGCACCCCAGGGGGGCCTCAATGACCTTAGCGAAGATACCTGGATAAAGGAGAAGGTTTTCCTATGAGAGTGGCAATTTCCGTCTGGGATGACAAGATTTCTCCGGTCCTCGATACTGCTTCACGGCTGTGGGTCGTGGACCTAGACAACCAGGGTCCGACTTCACGCTTTGAGATTTTCATCGAAGAACAGGACCTCTCAAGGCGGTGTTTGCGGATCGTTGGCTCAGGTATTGACACCCTTATATGTGGGGCAGTATCTCGGCCTCTTCTGAACATGCTCGAATCGTCCGGAATCAATATCATCCCCGGGATAATTGGCGACAAAGATGATGTCTTAGAGGCATATATTAAGGGGTCCCTGTCCAATCCAAAATACCTGATGCCGGGATATGACAACGTTAGGGGCGCCCAGCATAATACCGGCAGGGGCTCTCATAAGGAATAACAATTCTGAGGAGGTTACCAAAAATGGTCGAGAGTGGTAAAGCCTGCGGTTCTCATTCCAAGCAGGATGAACGGCAGATACAGGATGCTGAAATAAGGGAGAAACTACAACATATCAAAAACAAGATCATTGTCATGAGCGGTAAGGGCGGTGTGGGGAAGAGCAGCATAGCAGCTTATCTCGCAGTCCTCCTTGCAAAAAAGGGGTTTAACGTCGGACTTATGGACGTAGACCTCCATGGCCCCAGCATACCGCGGTTGCTGGGTCTGAGGGGTTCTATCCTGCCTTCTCCCCGGCCAGGCAAGGCAATGCCGGTAAATCTCATGCCCAATTTGCATGTGATATCCATTGAATCCCTCATGGGAGAGGATAAGGATGTAGCCACTATCTGGAGAGGACCTATCAAGATTGGGGTCATAAGGCAATTCATTTCTGATATTGATTGGCCTGACCTGGATTACCTCGTTATCGACTCCCCGCCCGGCACCGGTGACGAACCCCTGACCGTGGCCCAGACCATCCCGGATGCAAAGGCTATCATCGTCACCACTCCACAGGAGATCTCCCTGGCCGATGTGAGAAAATCCATCAACTTCTGCCGCCAGGTCGACATGGAGATCCTTGGCGTGGTCGAAAACATGAGCGGCTTTCAATGCCCCCATTGCGGAAAACCCATAGATCTCTTTAAGACCATGGGCGGAGAGCTTGTTGCGGCAAAGGAGCACCTGAGGTTCCTGGCCAGACTCCCTGTAGAACCAGAGGTTGTAAAAATGGGTGATGCCGGCATGCTGGCAAACCTTAACCATGATGAACTGCCCTTCAGCAAGAATTTCACCGGAATGGTGGAACAGATCATAGAATTGAGCACAAAGGAGGTCAACTTACCAATGGCGGAACAGAGAAACCTACAAGAAAAGCAGGTAGATTCCAGCAAGAACCTAAAGCTTGCAATCCCCGTGGCAGAGGGAAAGTTGTGCGCCCATTTTGGGCACTGCGAGCAGTTTGCGCTAATCGAGATCGAGGAGGGGAAAATAAAAAGAAAAACCATGCACACGCCTCCGCCGCATGAACCCGGGGTTCTGCCCAGGTGGCTCCACGAGCAGGGTGCCAGCGTCATCATAGCCGGTGGAATGGGCTCCCGGGCGCAACAGCTATTCAAGGAAAACGGTATCGAGGTCCTGACCGGGGCGCCAATGGATTCGCCAGAAGCCCTGGTTAACCAATACCTCTCCAACTCCCTCGTTACGGGCCCAAACGTCTGCGATCATTGAGTTCACCAGACTTGACGGCGAGTCCTTGGGGGCCCGACATTGCCATACTGCAATCTTCTTCTGACTTGGAGGCGCTCCATGGGAGACAGTATTGAGGATTTCGTACAGGAATTACAGAACCGCATCACAGAGGAGATCAAAGAGGCTTACGGAGAAATCGCTTATGAGCGCTGGTTGAATCCACCGAACAGGGGCGCTCTGCCTGCACCGGACGGTCACGCTGTATTGAGGGGCGTATGCGGTGATACGATGGAAATCTTCCTCCAGTTTGAAAACGACAGGGTGAGCAATGCCTCTTTTCAAACGGACGGATGCGGAGCCAGCATAGTGTGCGGCTCCTTTGCAGCCGAGATGGCCCTTGGGAAAAGCCCTGATGAGCTGCTGGAGATCACCGGAGAATCCATAATGGAAAGCCTTGGCAAGTTGCCCAAGAACGACGCACACTGTGCCTTTCTGGCGGCCGAGACACTCCACGAGGCGCTCAATGATTACATGATCAAAGAAACCAGGAAGAGCAAGCCCACTCCCGGGGACAGCACTTCTAACTCTTGAGACGAATTCTGCATGAGCCGTAACTCTCGCTAATGGCGCGGCTTGTGAAAGCCCGGATCAACACGAAAGTATTTCTATATCGTTATTAGATGGGCCATTTGCCACAATGACGGCAGATCAATGCATATTCCGTTGAAAGCGACACACAGTCAAAAGAAAGGTTGCGTTTGACATTTCAGCTGTTGGAAAGGAGGAAGTCAATGGACAGGGTTGCGATCATTGGTTGTGGCGCCTATATGGACAGCGGGTATGGTTGCCCTGGGGAATGGCGCTGTCTCAAGGCGGCAGCTCTCGGGGAGGGAAGTTTTGAGAAGCCCAGCCAGGTGGTAAGCTTTGTCAAATGTCAGTGCCCGGGCCGGCCCCTTGCCGCCAACGTGGGCATGGCCATGAAGCTGTCGGAGATAAAACCGGACAAGATCTATTTAAGCACGTGTCTCGCCAATGCAAAGCCTGACTGCCCATATTCCAATGCGGAAGAGATGGCTGACATCCTAGCAAAAAAAACGGGCATCGAGGTAGTCATGGGGACCCATGACTACCATTGATTAGTAATGGAAACAATCAGGTGAGAGGCTGCGTCACGATTCGTTCCCCCTCCGCTGGACCGGGAGATCCAGAAGTCCCCAGAAAGAGGCGCTTTTTCTGAATTCCGGATCTCGTCCCGCTCAGCGGGACTCGTCCGGAATGATGAGCTTTATTTGTTGCGACACAGTCTTTGAAGGGATGGTGTAGCCGATACGTTGCAGGAAATGTTGGTGTCATGGCATGCCCTCCTACTGGGCAGGGAACCTGCACCCCCGCAAGGCCCGCAGTTTCAGGATCCCGTGGACCTGGTCACCAGCCTGAAGCTTCATGGCGTCCAGGTGATCTGGACTGATCTCAGCACACAAGGTCTCCGTTCCTACTTTGACCGTCACCTGGACCATGCCATCTTTTTCCCTCATGCCCTTGACAGTCCCAATGAACCGGTTTATTGGAGGTCCTGGCGGCGGAAAGGGTGAAATGAAGACATCGCGGGGCAGAATGGCCAAATGTGTAAACTCGCGGTCTTCATCCGGGACCAGGATTTTCAGCCCAGCCCATTCAACCTGTACTAGGCCGTTTCCCAGGTTTACCACTTCTCCGCAGGGCAGCGAGTTCGGCCTTTCCAGGAATCCACTCTCATCCCTCATGCTGAACAGGATTTCGTCAGGACCCAATATCTGCTCCAGCCGCCCCTTATGCAAAACAGCGACCCGGTCGCCCAGTTCTTGTGCCTCGCGCAAGTTGTGTGTCACAAACAGGGTGCTTAAGGCGAGGTGCCTTTGCAGGCGTTTGAATTCCTGGCGGAGATACCTGGCCGTACGGAAGTCCAGGCTGGCGAAGGGCTCGTCAAGCAAAAGGATCCTTGGCCTGCACGCGAGAGCCCTGGCAAGGGCGACCCGCTGCCTCTCTCCACCGCTCAGCTCTGTTGGGAGACGGTCGCTCAGATCCCCCACCCGAAATAGGTCTAATATTTCACCCGCAAAGGCATCCCTTTCCCTGCGAGTCAAGCCTAGGCGCCTCATGCCCAGGAAAAGGTTCTTTTTCACGGTCAAATGTGGGAACAGGAGTAGATCCTGGAAGACGTATCCAACCCGTCTTTTGTGAGGGGGCAAGCGGTCTGCAGGGATGCCGTTAAAGGTCACCTGGCCGCGATAGGGAACCAGCCCGGCCAGGACATTGAGTAGGGTAGTCTTTCCCGCGCCCGAAGGACCCACAATGACAAGCAATTCAGCGGCACGGATTTCCAGGTTGACGTCTTTAAGCACAAAGTTGCTGATTTGACAAAGGTTCACTGCCGTCACAATTGGACTCCCCCGTTAGGGCTCCTATGGTTGCGGGTGCGACCGACGAGCTTGAGGGCCACTAGCAAAACGAGACCGGCAAAGAGCAACAGCCATGAACAGGCTAGCGCCAGGTCAAGTTCGCCACTGCTAATGTTAAGGTAAATCGAGATAGGCAGGGTGGTGGTCTTGAACCTGGTTGCCCCTGCGACCATAAGGGTGGCACCGAATTCTCCGAGGGCCCGCGCCCAGGCCAGGATAGCTCCCGACAGGAGGCCTTGACGAGCCAAAGGCAGCGTGATCAAAAAAAAGACCCCAAAGGACGAGAGCCCCAGTGTCTCAGCCGCCAGCTCGTACCTGGGATCCACAGCCTCAAAAGCCGACCTGCAGGATCGTATCAAAATAGGGGCGGCGATGAAGGTTTGGGCAACTACTGCGCCCCAGGGAGAAAATATCAGGCGCAGGCCAAAATGGGCGAGCGCCCCGCCGAGCCATTGCTGGCCGAACAGAAACAGCATTCCGACTCCGGCCACCAGCGGCGTCATGACCAGAGGCAAATCAAGCACGGCATCCATGACAGCTTTGCCGAAGAAATTCTTCCTGGCCAGGAAGTATGCTGCAGGCACACCAAGGACGATGGAGAGAGAGACCGCCAAAAGGGATGTAGTGAGGCTCAGCCGTAGGGCGAAAAGAGTCTCGGCCGAGGAGACCGCTTGCCAAATCTCTGTAGCAGATACTTGAAGTATCAAGGCGGCCAGCACTGCAGCCATAAACAGGGCGATAATGATAAGGGGGATGAGGAAAAGCCGGGTCATGGTGGAACTACTCTAGTGGCAAAAAACCGAATTTTTGAAATACATTTATCGCCTTTGGTGAGGACACGAAGTCCTGGAGGGCAGTGGCGGCTTCACGCGCGAGAGCCGTGGTCAAAACCGCTACTGCCACCGTCTCAGCCTCAAAATAGGCACTCGGGATCGGGATCATCTCGACCCTGTCCCTGAATTGGAAGGCATCGCTCCGGCCCACAATAGACGCATCGACGTAGCCTTGCGCCACATAAAGGGCGAGTTGTTTGACCGTTCCCCCATACACCACGACATTGGCCACTATCCTGGGCTTCAACCCTGAGCGTTCCAGGATCTTAAAAGCCGTCCGGCCGAAGGCCATGGCCTTTGGGTCACCTAGGGCCAGCCGGACTCCTGGTTTGGCCAGGTCTTCAAATTTGGTCACCTTTTTGGTGCTGGATTTGTTGACCGCTATGACAGGGGTATGGTGCACCACGGGCTGCCAGCTCCAGATCATGCCTCGGTCCTTGAGTTTTTCAATGTAGAAAAAGGCCCCCGGCATAAACAAGTCCCCCCGCCCCGAAGCGATAATCCGGGCCAGCAGGCGCCCGCCGCCATCGTAGTCTGCAAGCACCCTGTGACCAGTCTTTTCTTGAAAATCTTCGATTAGCTGATCCACAGGTTGTCTTAAACCTGCTCCGGCGTAGAAATGGATCTCAGCCGCGGAGACCGAAAGCACCGATGCGATAATAAGCAAGGTCGCAAGAAAGCTTTCCTTCATAGGTCATCTCCTTTTTTCCCGGTTTCTAGGGCTCAGGGCAGACAAATATCTTTTATTCCAAATTAGAATATTGCGCTATGGAATTCAACAAAAAAGGTCCCTTTTCTTGGCGAAGCAGATGCTTCTTACTTCCTTAGTGTGCCTGCGTTCATCATTGCCTCCACAAAGAGGATCTCCCCGCCATGATGTGCTTATCAGCAGCTTTTTTCTCTTGACTCTCCACCTCGGAAGCGTGAAAGCACAGGTGCTCAAGCCTTTCTGAAAAGCGGGGTCACCCATTCTCCTACTTGCCTTGCGTCTGGAGGCAACGTCTGGAGGCAACAATAATGCGAGTCAACAAAGATACCGGTTGCAGAAATGCAATTTCCCTCGTGATCCCCATCATTTCTTCTTATTCTTTTTGACCTAACTTTTTGATATTGCAACCGTTTATTTTCTTCCAGGAACCCCGCTAACGTGGCACACATCTTGCTTTTTCCATATGTTGCAGGGAGATGCATAACGAAACCCGTTCTGAAGACGAGACGAATTGTCCCATGGAAAAATACAAATACATATTCGGCCCTGTTCCGTCCCGCAGACTGGGCCGGTCTTTGGGAGTGGATTTGATACCTTATAAGACGTGCACACAGGACTGTGTCTTTTGCCAGCTTGGAAGAACTCCAGAAAAGACGCTCGCCCGGCGGGAATATGTGCCCATGGGAGAAGTGCTCGACGAGCTTGGACAGTGGTTGAAGAAGGATGGGAAGGCGGATCATATCACCCTTTCCGGTTCCGGTGAACCAACGCTTCATTCCCGCTTCGGAGAGGTATTCCGGTTTGTTCGAAAGAACAGCACGTTAGAAACGGTTTTGCTAACCAATGGCTCCCTCTTTTATCTGCCCGAGGTCCGCAAGGAAGCCTTGCAGGCCCACATCGTCAAGATTTCTCTGAGCGCATGGGACCAGGCGTCCTACCGCTGGGTGAACCGTCCCCATCCGGATCTGAATTTCAAGCAGTCGATTGAGGGACAAAAGGCCTTCCGCAACGAGTTTAAAGGAGAGATGTGGATAGAGGTGTTCCTTGTTGCAGGCATGAACTCGATTCCTTCGGATGTGGCAAAGATTGCCTCACTGGCAGAGCTACTCAAACCGGATCGGATTCATCTGAATACGGCTGTGCGCCCTCCGGCAGAGAATTTTGTGGCACCCCTTTCAAGGGAGCGATTGGCCTCTCTGTGCAATCTATTTCGACCTCCGGCGGAAGTGATTGCAGGGTACAAGGATCAGGGCGGTCTTGAAACCCGGGCCAATGAGGAGGCGATCATTTCCATGCTCAGGAGACGGCCATGCACGGCAGGGGATATTACCAGGGCATTCGGTATGCATCTCAACGAGGCATCCAAGTACCTCGGGAGTCTATTGCGGCAAGGACAAATCCGTGCTGAACGCGCAGGTGATTCCGTTTACTTCGTCGCCACGATGAAAGAACAGAGGGGGCCATACCCACGCGTGAATACCGCTTCAACTTCTGAAGATTCCAAAGCGGAACCCCCGACGACCAATAGAGTTGGTACACGGCGATTGGAAAATGAAAGATGACACGAAGACCTTCGGTCTGAATGGGAAGGAAGTACGTGTTTCTTTAAATTTGAGACTGATCAAGACGGTAAGGAGCGAGAGATGATCATAAGCATAGCCAGTGGAAAAGGAGGAACGGGGAAGACGACGGTGGCCACCAACCTGGCTGTATCACTCGAGTCGCCCGTCCAGCTCCTGGACTGCGATGTAGAAGAGCCCAATGCCCATCTCTTTATCCGGCCTGTGATTGAAAAGACTGAAATCATCACAACCCCGGTGCCCGAAGTAGACATGAAGAAATGTACCCTCTGCGGCAAGTGCAACGAGATCTGCCAGTTCAAGGCCATCGTGGTTATCGGTGAAACCCTTTTGACCTTTCCCGAACTCTGTCATAGTTGCGGAGGATGCGTGGAGGTGTGTCCCGAGGGGGCCATCACCGAGGTGGGTCGCGAACTGGGTGTGATCGAGTGGGGGCACAGGGATGGGCTGGAGTTCGTGCACGGCAGGTTAAGAGTCGGAGAGGCCATGTCTCCCCCGCTTATCCGAAGGGCCCGGAAGCATACCAGGGCGGGTATGGTGACCATCATTGATGCGCCTCCAGGGACGTCCTGTCCCGTGATCGCCTCCATGAAGGGGGCGGATTTCGTGTTGTTGGTCACCGAACCCACCCCTTTCGGGCTCCACGACCTCAAGCTGGCTGTGGGGGCCGTTAAGATCCTGGGGATTCCATGTGGTCTCATCATCAACCGGTCTGATATGGGCGATAATCGGGTCAGAGAATATGCAAATGGCCAAGGAGTACCTATTCTGATGGAGATTTCCTTTGATCGAAGGGTCGCGGAGTCCTACTCCAGGGGCGAGCTCCTTGTTGAAGCGATGCCGGAGTGGAAGGAAAGATTCAGGAGTCTATTCCATCGAATCGAAGAGATTATTCCTCGCAGAAAATCGTGAAGCTCCGAGATAACGGTACGGAGATATGAATCGGGGTAGATGAGAATGAAGGAACTGGTCGTCATAAGCGGAAAGGGAGGAACGGGAAAGACGAGCATAGTGGCCGCCTTTGCTTCCCTGGCACAAGGCAAGGTGCTTTGCGACGCGGATGTGGACGCGGCGGATCTTCATTTGATTATGAGTCCGCAA
>JAFDHO010000178.1 GCA_019308745.1 Deltaproteobacteria bacterium | reverse complement strand
AGGATCCGGCCTTCTACGCCTTTTTCAAGACCCTGGACACCTATAAAGAGGCGGCCTACGAGAAAGCCATTATTATACTTGGGACCGATTCCGACTACTACCGGTTCTTGAAGACTATCCCGAAATGAGAGAGGCGGGAAGCAATGCGAATGTGAAGCTAAAATAGTGATCCGGTATAGCCTGCATCCAAGATCAACAAAGATTGTTTTCGTAGATATCAATCTTTAGGAGTATGAAGGAGGAATATGCCCCCCAAGAGAAAGAAAAAGCCCCAGGAAAATATGATAGACAAGGCTCGTTCCATCTTAGGGCCCCAGGCCTCAAAGGCAAAGAAGGGTGCTTTGCCCCCAAGGGCACATTTCAGCATATGGTATTTTCTGATCGCCTTTCTCCTTATTACTTACTCTCAACAATACTTTTTTGCTGGAAAAGTGGAGACGATCCCCTACAGCCAGTTCAAACAATATATGGCCGAAGGCACCCTGGGCGAGTTGACCATCGGACCGGAAAATATCAAGGGAACGCTGAAAGGGAAGGGAGAGAAGCCGGGCCAGGACCAGGAGTTCACTACGGTTCGGGTGAATGATCCCGACCTGGTGAAAGATCTGGATGAACACAAGGTCATTTACTCCGGGCACTATGAGAGCAAATACCTGGGCAGGATTATCTCCTGGATAATCTATATTGGCGTTTTTCTCCTCATCTGGCGATACATCATGAAAAGGATGGGCCCGGGGACGGGTATCATGTCTTTCAGCAAGAGCAAGGCCAAGATTTTTGCCGAGAGTGAGACCAATGTCACTTTTGCCGATGCTGCCGGAATCGACGAGGCAAAAGAGGAGCTCAAGGAAGTCGTGGAATTCTTGAGCACTCCAGAGAAATTTCAAAGACTGGGAGGGAGGATCCCCAAGGGGGTGCTCCTGGTCGGCCCGCCCGGTACCGGCAAAACCCTTCTAGCCAAAGCTGTGGCAGGGGAGGCAAAAGTGCCTTTCTTCAGCATCAGCGGATCAGAGTTTGTGGAGATGTTCGTGGGTGTAGGAGCAGCACGCGTTCGCGATCTTTTCTCTCAAGCCGCCACCCATGCTCCTTGCATCATCTTCATCGATGAACTGGACGCATTAGGAAAGGCCAGGGGGATGAATGTGATGGGTGGGCATGACGAACGAGAGCAAACTCTCAACCAGCTCCTAGTGGAAATGGATGGATTCGAAACGAACAAAGGGGTCATCATCATGGCTGCCACTAACCGGCCGGAAATCCTGGATCCTGCCCTCTTGCGCCCGGGGCGCTTTGATCGGCACGTCCTTGTGGACCGCCCGGATATCAACGGGCGAGAAGCTATACTGAAAATCCATTCCAAGAATGTTCTGTTAGCTCCTGAGGTTGATCTCCACAAGCTTGCCGGCCGTACACCGGGCTTTGTAGGGGCTGATCTGGCCAACCTGGTCAACGAGGCGGCTTTGCTGGCCGCTCGAAAGAATGAGGAGGAGGTCGCCCCTGAAGATTTCGACGAGGCAATCGACCGTGTTGTTGCCGGCCTGCAGAAAAAGAACCGGGTGATCAATTTGAAGGAAAAAGAAATTGTTGCTTGTCATGAGTCTGGACATGCGATTGTGGCTGAATCTGTTGAGCATGCCGATCCGGTACACAAGGTCTCCATTATTCCGCGGGGAATCGCTTCTCTCGGCCATACCCAACAGCAACCCACTGAGGACCGCTACTTGATGACTCGCTCGGAGCTGATGGATCGGCTGGCCGTTCTTTTAGGGGGCAGGGTTGCAGAGGAGCTGGTCTTTGAAGAGATTTCCACAGGGGCGCAAAACGATCTACAACGAGCCACTGAGATCGCCCGGTCAATGGTCACGGAGTACGGCATGAGCGATCGCCTGGGCCTGGTGAGCTATGAGCGCACCCCTCAGCCCATGTTCTTCCCGGAAAACTTTGCTCAGGGTAAGACTTACAGTGAAGAGAAAGCCGCCCAAATTGACGGGGAGATCACTCGGTTCATCGGGGAAGCCCACCAGAGGGTGCGCAAAATCCTCTCGGAGCATCGCAAGGTCCTGGATGATTTGGCCCATCTCCTTTCCCAGAAGGAAACTGTGCAGGGAGAGGAACTCAGAAAGATGATGTCCGAATCCACACCCGGAACAACAACTTCATCTCCTGGGTAGCTATCCCGAAAATACAAAAGCAAATTCCTATCCAGGAGCGAATACATGCCATGCGACTATATCTGATCAACCCTTCCAACCCACTTGTCAGCATCGTCAAAATCAAGAAGAGAGTCTGGAACCGTTACCGCGTGTGGAAACCCCTCAGCCTCATGGTTCTCGCTGGTCTGACTCCACCGGAATGGGAAATCTCCATCATAGACGAGAACATCCGCGCACCGCACTATCCTGCCATGCCTAAGCCGGACCTGGTGGGCATTACCGCTTTCACCTCCCAGGCGAACCGGGCCTATGAAGTATCTAATTATTTCCGGCACCTGGATGTGCCCGTTGTCATGGGCGGCATTCATGCAACCATGTGCCTGAAGGAGGTCATGGAGCGTGTTGATTCGGTCGTAACGGGTGAAGCCGAGGGCATCTGGCCACAGGTCCTGGAGGACGCCCGGCAGGGCAGCCTTAAACGCCGGTATGACGGAGGGCTTGCCGATATAGACCATCTTCCGGCTGCTCGGCATGATTTGCTGGCCGGAGGATATGCCTGTGGGGCCATTCAGACGACGCGCGGCTGTCCCATGAACTGCAGCTTTTGCAGCGTGACGGCGTTCAACGGGGCACGCTACCGCCATCGACCAATTCCAGATGTCGTGCGGGAATTCCAGTCGATCCGCGAGAAGTATGTTCTCGTGGTGGACGACAATCTTATCGGCACGCGGCCGGAACACATCACCCGCGCCAAGGACCTCTTCCGCGGCATGGCACAGGCTAGCCTACAAAAGCAATGGATTGCCCAGGTCACCATCAACTTCGCAGATGACGAAGAGCTCCTGGCGTTGGCAGCGAAGGCCGGGTGCAGTGGCGTCTTCATCGGCTTTGAAACCCCCACGCCGGAAGGGCTACGGGAAATTGGCAAAAAATTCAACTTTCAGAGAGACCGGAATTTTCGCAACTCCGTGCGGCGCATCCAGCGGCACAACATACTGGTCGCGGGTTCCTTTATCATCGGTTTGGATATTGACAAGCCGGGCGTCGGCAAACGTATTGCCCAGGTGGCCAGAGAATACGGTGTGGATAATCTCAATACCCTGTTTCTGACGCCCTTACCGGGTACACGTCTGTGGGGTCGAATGAAATCAGAAGGCCGCATCGCCCTCGATACTTTCCCAGAGGACTGGAAATATTACACCCTAACCTTCCCGGTGGCCCGATATAGACATTTGCCTCTGGACGGAATCATAGAAGAAATGATCTCTTGCGACCGAGACTTCTATTCCATACCGCATATTCTGCGCAGGGTGTGGGCCAACCTGTGGCAACGCCGCAGGCCGCTGATCAACTTGGTTGGCAATCTCTCATACAGGGGCAATCTCGGGGTGAACCGAAAGGCGTATGGAGCCTTCAAGTCATCTGTAAGAGCTGGGGTTTGATCTAATGTGTATCCCAGAAGGGGATACTCTCCACCAGCCGATGTCTGACATTGATTTCCGTTCTTTTCTAATGTATAAAAAAGAATAGGGGAAACTCCTGGAGGAATCAAGGCATATTCAATGCAACGCAACAACTTCACCGCATTTGTTCCCCGACTCACCATCAAACACCATCTCCCCGCTAAGGCGGGATCAAATGAGAGCTGCGTTGTGCTCATCCCTCATCTATATTGGGAGTTGCTATAGGGGCGTTTTACCTCATGCTCTTTCACCCTTTCGTTATGGAAAGGAGGTCGTGCCATGAAAGCAGGGATCATCTTTACCGGGACTGGCCCAATCCTCATCCTTACCTCCTACGAGTCCTTTACGGATGCCAAATTCGTTGAAAAACTCAGCATTAAGGGAATCAAGAAATTCATCGCTTCTGAGCTGCCCCTTGAACGGGTCAAGGCAAAGTACGGTAACCAGTACAACGTGGTCATGGGAGACCTCAACCAGACCGATGATCTCAGGGTGCTGGACTATAATGGCTACAATGTGTTCTACAATTTCTCCTTTTCAGAGATGGGAAAGCCGATCTTTTATGAACCAGGTTCCTAGAGGAGAGGACTCGACAGGGCCCCGATGACCGGAAAGGTGTTCGCTATGCCCCTATGCTGAGAGTGCTTGCCTACGCAATGAGGGGTATCGCTCCTCCCGAAGAAGTGGAGAAATGGGGAAGTAAGTTCACGATGCACCCGGTAGGGACGGGCCCTTACAAGGTGGCTGAGATAAAACCCAAACAGAAACTCGTCCTGGAGAGGTTTGAAGGGGGTCAGGCCTTCATCAGGAAAGGCTATGGATGGAGCGGAGATATACGGCGTTGATTTCAGCGGTGCAAGGGATGCCGGAGAAAGGATCTGGATTGCGGAAGCCGTTATCGAGGCAAAGGCCCTCATCGTTCAGAATTGTTTCAGGGCTGAGAGCTTACCTGGTGGGGGGAAGGAGCCGGAGAAGTGCCTTCCAGCCCTGAGGAAATTCATGACGGATCGGCCGGGTGCCCTGTTCGGGCTGGACTTTCCCTTTGGTATGCCGAGGGAATTGGTGCAGGAGAGGTCCTGGGAAGATTTCATTCATGCATTCCCTAAGCGCTACAGGGCCCCCGGGCATTTTAGAGATACTTGCCTAAGGAGATCTTCAAACAGGGAGCTCAAGAGACTTACGGACATCCAGAATCAGGCCCCCTTTTCACCCTATAATCTGAGAATATACAGGCAGACCTACTACGGAATCCGTGAAATCCTCTATCCTTTGGTTCGCGATAACCTGGCCTCGATTATCCCTATGCAGAGTGAGGAGGAAGGTCAACCTCGAGTCATGGAAATTTGCCCTGCGGCCACTTTGAAGAGAGAAGGCCTCTACGGGAGGTACAAAGGCATCTCCGGGGGAAGACGACAGCGCTCGTGCCAGGTCGAAAATACTATCGACCCTGGAGTCAAAGCGGCACCTCAGGATCAGGGAAAGGAAGGTCAAAGCCCTTATCCTGGGAGACCGAAATGGTGACGCCCTGGACAGCCTGCTGGCCGCATTCGCGGTCTTCCGTCATCACCGAATCGGGTCAGGGATGCCCGGGAAAAAGGGCGAGGGACTGATCGAAGGTCATATATACACCTGAGCTTCATGGAGCGGGCTATAGGGGTGGTCTGCGGATCGGCAGGTGGATTGACACAAGGGGCCATTAGGACCGCGTCAAAGGAAATCCGTGTGCAGAACGCGCAAGGCCACGAAGTTGTTCGCCAAGAACTTGATCAGCGAGCCAAAGACAGGAGGATTCGATCTCCAATCCTTGGAGGTGAAGGAGACGAGAGAATGGGGGAAACAGCCGCCGGAGGGCAGTTAGAGGAGTAGAATCCATGGCGAACGTTTTACTGAGAGACCTTACAAAGAGGTTTGATGACGTTATAGCCGTTAATAACATCAACCTTGAAATTCGGGATCGTGAATTCATGGTACTGGTTGGTCCCTCTGGTTGCGGCAAAACAACGACCCTGAGGATGATTGCAGGACTGGAAGAAGTCACTGAGGGGGAGATTTTCATTGGAGATCGACTGATAAACAACCTGCCCCCCAAAGATCGGAATATCGCCATGGTTTTTCAAAGCTACGCGCTTTATCCCCATATGAGCGTGTTCGACAATATGGCCTTTGGTCTGAAAATGAGAAAGATCCCCAAGGGCGAAAGGGAGGCGCGGGTCAGAAAGGCGGCGGAAATCCTGGGGATTGAGGAACTCCTGGAAAGAAAACCCAAGCAGCTCTCAGGGGGCCAGAGACAGCGTGTTGCCGTGGGAAGGGCGATTGTGAGGGACCCTCAGGTGTTCTTGTTTGATGAGCCCTTGAGCAATCTGGATGCGAAACTGCGGGTACAAATGAGGACCGAACTCAAGAAGCTGCATGAAAGACTTCAGGCCACGGTCGTATATGTAACCCACGACCAGGTCGAGGCCATGACCATGGGAGACCGCATCGTGGTTATGAAAGATGGAGTGGTGCAGCAGGTGGGAACGCCCCTTGAGCTTTACAATAGTCCTTCCAATCTCTTTGTAGCGGGCTTCATAGGGAGTCCTTCCATGAATTTCATCCCATGCCGCCTCGTTGAAGAGGAGAATCGCCTCTATCTGGATGCAGGTGACTTCAGAGTAGCTTTGCCTGATTCCATGGCGTCCAAGTTGGCCCAGGCCAAAGAGAGGGATCTCATTTTTGGCATTCGCCCGGAGGATATCCATGAGGAAAAAGAAGGTCATGAACGAGTCTCTCAGAGGGCGACCATAGGGGCTACAGTCAACGTCATCGAGCCCTTGGGCAGGGAAATTTCTCTGGATATTACAACTGGGAGCCACACCTTGACGGCCCTTTTGGGCGCGAGTGCGAGGGTGGGTGTTCATGATCCCATAAGACTGGCATTCAACATGGAAAAGGCCCACCTATTCGACAAGGAGACGGGCCGGGCATTGGCCTGAAAAGGGGGTAGACCCAGATTCCCGGTTTTGGAGTAAGCAAGTTGGCTTGCTATGCCGGCGGGTTGCAGGGTCAGGACAGTAGATAATGCCAAGAAGATCAGTTGTAATCTTCGCCCAGCAGGTGGATATTGCCCACATGTACGTTACGCAAACCTTCTCCCAGAGCAACGTCCCGGCATCTCATGGCGTGGGCCCTGGAGGTCGTGGGGAGGTCATGGAGAAAGAAGTGGGGGTAGAAGCCGAGAAGGCTGTAAGGTATGTCAGGGTTAAGGCCCGCGAGGAAGCGGGCGATGGCGGCTACTTCCTGTTCATCTACGTATCCGGGGACAAGCAGAGTGCTGGCAATGAGGAAAGGCGGTTCGGGTCTTTTCTCTATCATTCTGCTGAGGACTTGAAAGTTTTCAAGGGTCTTTCTGTTTGTAACCCCGCACAGGGCATGGTGGATCTCATCGTGCCATGCCTTGAGATCAAACTTGACGCACCCCCCTGAATCAAGGGAGAGCCCTGCCATCATGCCCAGGTAGGGTTCCTGCAAACAGCCGTTTGTCTCCCAGCAGATCCTGAGTATCTTACCCTGTGCCCTTTTTAGAGCAAGTTTCGAGGCCTTGATCGCATGCAGAATCTGCGGTGAGGGATCACCGCCAAAATAGCAGATGCAGGTAGTGCTGTCATCGACCGCACGGGCAAGACCACGGGCATCCACCCTGGGCGGCAGGCCGGTGTAATCCTTGTAGTGGTAATTCTGGCAGTACAGGCAATTGAAGGAGCAGGCGTGATAGAAAACGGCCAGATTCTTGAAGCCGTACTCAGGCCCTCGCGAGATTGCATAACGCGGAAAGCCGCTTCCCGTCCCGGCAGGGCAGACAAAGCTCCCCACGCAGTTGGTTGGAAGGGGATCATGGTAGTAAGAGAGGTTTCCCTCATGGGGCCGTCCGCCACGGAGGTGGCCCTGTTCAACCCTGCGAAGACCGCAAAAGCCATTACAACCCTCCGGTATCCTGCAAGCGTGCACACACAGCCCGCATTGAAGGCCGCTTTCAACTCGGGGAGGGTTCAGTGGCAGATTGTATCTCCTGCGGCTTGCTTCGTGAACCTGCTTGATTTGTGGCCAAACTTCGTCAAAGTGAGTGCGGATGCAATCAGCACAAAAACCGATCCTGTCGGAAATCGTTACAGATCTCTTCTTACAATACCGGCAGGTTCCCATATCCACGCCCTACCCAGGACTTATTCCACAGCTCGTAACAGCATATGGGACGTCCGTAAATTAATGTACGAGGTCGCGAGACCGTTATCTAATAACCTGAAAGGAGGTTATCATATCAATTGCCCTTTTGGATATGTAGGCTGGGGGCGGGTTCGTGTGGTAACACACGGGCTGAAC
>JAFDHO010000413.1 GCA_019308745.1 Deltaproteobacteria bacterium | reverse complement strand
CGCAGAAAAGACCAGCCCGGGAGGCTCGGAACGCAAGAAAAGGCATCATCACCCCCGTTCGTCCATCACCGAGTTCTCTGAATCGCTTTTCAAACGGCTAAAATGTTACAAAATGGCGAGTAGGCCTAGGAGAGTCGCATTGACTCACTCTTGAAGACGTCCCTGACTTAGACAATAAGGAGGGGGACTGTCGATCCTGTGGGGAAAAGCGCTCTCCTACACGTGGAGAGGCTCTGTTTTTGATGTGAGGTTCATTTCTAAGAAGGGTATGAAGCTCCCAGCAACCGGAAAACAGGACAGAATAGGTGCCGAGCTCCATGTCATTAATTATACGCTTATTCTCATCCTTTTTTTCTTCTCAGGTCTCACAGGGCTGATATACGAGGTCCTCTGGACCAGGATGATCGTCAAGATTATTGGAAGCGCGCCCTTTGCGGTCAGCATTATACTGACGGTGTTCATGGGCGGCCTGGCCCTGGGGAGCTACATTGCCTCACGGACCATTGATCGTGTCACAGAACCTCACAGGCTCGTCCGTGTCTATGGCATCTTGGAACTGGTCATAGGCGGATACGCCCTCCTCCTCCCTTCACTCCTAATCCTCTTTGAGTTCTTTTATCGAAATATCTATGACCGACTCTTTGAATATTTCCTGTTCTACAATTTCGTGACCTTTGTGGGATGCTCATTGCTTCTCATCATACCCACGACCTGCATGGGGGCCACCTTGCCCGTATTGAGCCGCCTCTTTATTACCAGCTTGTCCCGAGTTTCGACCCACGTAGGCAAACTCTACGGAGTGAATACCATAGGTGCGGCTGCAGGAGCCCTCCTGAGCGGATTTTGGCTCATAAACTACCTGGGGGTCAAGGGGGCCCTGGCCCTTGCCATGTTCATAAACCTCATCATCGGGGGCGCGAGCCTCCTTTTGGCTCGTTCAGCGAAGGGGCGGAGTGCGGTGTCCGGAGGGGTGAGCCCGGAAAAGAGAGAAAGGTCCCGGGTATCGAAAGACTTCGTACTGAAAGACTCAAAGGTTGGATCAACATCGGCATTGGTGGTCTTCGGCGTGTCCGGGTTTTGCGCCATGGCCTATGAGGTGATATGGACGAAGCTCCTTTCCTTGATTGTGGGCCCTACGACGTACTCATTTACCATTGTCCTCGTGACCTTTATCCTGGGGCTCGCCCTGGGCAGTCTTTTTTTCGGCCGGCTCGGTGACAGGGTGAGAGATCCGATATCGGTATTGCTCATGACACAAGGCGTCGCTGCCCTTTTCGCCCTTACAGTCAGCCATGCACTGGGGAATAGCCAGATCTTTTTTGCGAAGCTGATACTCCACTACAAGGATAGCTTCCCTCAGCTTCAGTTTCTCAAGACCCTCGTCCTTTTCCTCTTCTTGCTGTTTCCCACTTTTTTTCTCGGGGGTGCGTTTCCCCTGGTTGGAAGAGTCTGTACCAGACGGCCCTCTTCCTTGGGGCCTATCTGTTCTGGAAGACAAGGAAGCGGCCGTCCTTCAACATTTCTGTGGCCCTCCTTCCTTTTACAACATTGATCCTTCTCTTTCCGTTTCCCCACTGGGATCGAAAGATGCTGTCCATAGGGCGATACCATCGATTCGAGAGACCCGAGATAGTGAAGATGGGATGGGCGGAGGCGCTCTTTGAGGGGAACAAAAGGTTTGCGCAGGAACAAGAAGGTGATGTTGTATATTTTGGAGACGGGATAGCCGGCTTCACGACCGTCTTGAAGGTCAAGCTCGACATATACGGAAATGAAGGCTATGCTCTTTACATCAGCGGGAAACCAGAGGCCTCTTCCAGGCTGGACATGGACACCCAGACGATCTCGGCGCACTTTCCCATGCTTTTCCATGAGAACCCGAAAAGGGTGCTCGTCATAGGTCTTGCAAGTGGCATCACTGCCGGAGAAGTGCTCTATTACCCTGTGGATAGGCTGGACGTCGTGGACATCAACAGGCAGGTGATTCCTGCAAGCCGCTTTTTTGACCCGTGGAATAACAGGGTCCTT
>JAFDHO010000027.1 GCA_019308745.1 Deltaproteobacteria bacterium | reverse complement strand
GTCGCAGAAAAGACCAGCCCGGGAGGCTCGGAACGCAAGAAAAGGCATCATCACCCCCGTTCGTCCATCACCGAGTTCTCTGAATCGCTTTTCAAACGGCTAAAATGTTACGATTTCAGGAAGATGTTATAAGACCCCGGCATCCGATGATCGCCGAAGCCTCCTGGATTTTGACTTGATCAAACGCATTACTTGTTACTCCTGCCACACGGAGAAGCCCCACAAGCCAGGCATCAAGGCAAATGATCATACGGATAAAGTCGCCCGCCAGATGTGCCATATCCCCAATTTCGCCAGGGTCAATTCCACAAAGATGTGGTGGGACTGGTCCCAGGCCGGCAAAAAGACAGAAGATGCACCCGCCGGCAGCCCGCCAAGGACCTTTGTCGTACTTCCCCCATAAAGGGGTACTCGGAGCAGAAACCATCAGCCACCCCACATCTCATTCATCACCATGAATAGTCTTGAGGCCAGGTCTTCTATGTAGTCCCTGTTCTCTAGTTTTTCTATCCATGATCCGGGGATATTTTCAATGCCGAGAAAGGCCCCCGATATGGCGCAGGCCATAGCACCCAGGGTATCCCGGTCGCCGCTATTCAGGACGGCGCATTGGAGGCACTCTTCGAAGGAAGGATAGTGCCGGAGAAAGGCATATAGGGCAAAGGGGACGGATTCATGGACGGCAACGGTCTGCCCCAATCTTGGGGCCGCAATATCCGGCGGAGTTCCCTGTTCCATGATCCTTCCAAGGAGGCCAATCCTGTCCCTCATCTGGGTCGTCCTGGAGAAATGTGCCAAGGTTTCAAGAAAAGGCTTTATTTCTATGGGCCGTGATGGTTCGAGTATGACCGAAAGGGTAATGGCACGGGCCTGGACCGCAGCACCGTCGATGCCGAGCGGGTGGGCGTGCGTGACCTCGGATGACGCCCGAACCTTTTCATAGAGATGCGGGTCACGAAAGAAGAGAAGGCCGAGGGGCGTGGTCCTCATTGCCGCGCCGTTACCAAAGGAGCCGCGGCCTCTGAAAAGACGACGGGCTGCTTCCGGATAACTGATGTTGAGGCTCCTAACCGCTCAAGACGAGAGGTCGTGAACTGGAAGTCGGAGAACCTTAGCCTCCAACCTCCTTTGTTTGCAATGAATTCGGGGCACAAAAGGCCTGAAACCTTGGAGGGGTCTACCCAAAAAATCATCCCCCGTGCATTTTATTGTTGCAATTTCACTTTTTATCTATTAATTTTCTCTGGTGCAATACAGGTTCTTTGACTCGAAACCTATTGGAAAGGAGGAGGAGAGGTTATGAACAAGGGAGATCTGGTGAATGAGGTGACGAAAGTAGTCAGCACCAAGAAAGAGGCCCAGGCGGCGGTGGACACGGTATTCTCATCCATTACAAAAGCCCTGAAGAAAAAAGATACCGTGACCTTGGTGGGATTTGGGACGTTCAGTGTTGCCAGGAGAAAAGCACGTAAAGGGAGAAACCCACAGACAGGAGAAGAGATCAAGATAAAAGCGAAAAAGGTACCAAAGTTTGTGCCGGGCAAAGCACTCAAGGATGCCGTAGGCTGAAATTCGCAAAACTCTCTGATTCTGACCCTGACCGGGATTGACCCTTTTCCTGGTGAGGGTTTTTTTTCGCCTTCGCTGGAATACCCTGTAGCTCGCTATAGGGATTATGCGCAGCGGGAGCGTCTGCGCTACGCAATGGCATGGCGAACCGCGCCGAAGCTCTTTTGGGCGAAGGCGGGTTGGCTCCGCCGCAATTGCGCTTCGATGCTCCGCAGCCTGCTGCGGGAAGCTTCATTTTATGGCCACAGTCATCCCCTCAAGAAGACATCTCTTGTTAGCTGTAATTCTACTACTGGCCCCATTCCTGGAGGACCTCTATGGGGCCGAAGGTCCCAGGGTCCTGGCTGAAAGAGATGTGGATATCCTCTACGAGCCATCCATGGAGACAGCGGCAGAGGAAAGTGCCAGGGTATATCCTGCAATAAGGAAGAGCCTTGAAAAGATATTTCAATGGAAGATAGATTTTAGGCCGACCGTCTATCTGGTCAGGAGTCATCAGCAATTCCTGAGAATGGCCGGAACGGAGATGGTCGTTGCCTTTGCCCTGCCTTCAAGGAAATTGATCGCCATAGACTATTCCAAGATGAGCGCTCATCCCTTCAGTATTGAAGTTACCCTCAAGCACGAATTGTGCCATCTCCTGTTACACGAACGCATCCCCCAGAGTGATCTGCCCTTCTGGCTTGATGAAGGTCTGGCACAATGGGTGAGCGGGGGGATATCCGAGCTGATCATGCCCAGAAAGAGATCCCTGCTCGAGGAGGCCACCCTCGCCGGCAGAGAGGTTGCGATAGCAGACCTGGAAAGGAGGTTTCGAAGGGAAAGGGACTCCCTCCTCCTTGCCTACGAAGCAAGCAAGAGCCTCGTTGACTATATCATCCAAGAGCACGGCCAGGAAAAGCTCCTGGAGGTCCTGGGATATCTTGAAATGGGTTATGGGCCTGAAGGAGCCCTGGAAAAGGGGCTGTCCCTGTCCCAGGAGGCCCTTGAAAAGGCATGGCACGAGGACCTCAGAAGAAGAGTGACCTGGATCCACTTCCTTATCAGCAACATGTATGAGATACTCTTTTTCCTGGCAGCACTGATCGTAGCCTATGGCTTCTTGAGGGCCTTGGCAAAAAAGAGGGCCTACCTGCGCCAAATGGACGATGAGTGATTGCCATCCATACCACCTGTGGTGTATAAAAGGGAGGATCCAACCCCGAATCCAAGGAGGTCCGAGTCGTGACAAGGGAAGACATCTACCAAAGGTTGGCCGAACACCTCTCTGAGTTGCCCATAGGATATCCCCACAGAGATGCCCTCGTGGAAATACTCAAGGAGAACCTTACCACCCGAGAGGCAGAGGTGGCCTTGGGGATACCAACGGACGTGACGCCCCTCAGGCCAATTGGGGTGCATGAGATCGCCAAGGGGACTGCCTTTCCGGTTGATGAAGTAAGAGAGATGCTGGAGAAGATGGCCACGAGAGGTCTTCTTTACAGGGCCGAAATGGCGGACGGAGAGCCGGGGTATGCCTTGCACCAGGTGGGTTTTGGTTTTCCCCAGACGTTCTTCTGGAAGGGAGAAGACACTCCCCAGGTAAGAAGAATGGCGGAATTGACGGCCAAGTATTTCAACAGGGAGGTGACAAGGGAGTCCTTTAGCCCCACAACGACAAAGGCTTACAGGTACATACCGGTAGAAAAGACCCTGAAGCCGGAGAAACAGGCGGTCTTTCCGCAGCAGGCCATGGCGCAGGTCATCGAGCAGGCCGAGGTCATCGCCCTGGGTCACTGCCCGTGCAGGATGGCTTATACCCTGAGGGGAGGAAAGTGCGACCACCCCAAGGAGGTGTGCATAAAGTTTAACAGGATGGCCCGTTACGTCATAGAGAGGGGGCTCGCGAGGGAAATCACCAAGGAAGAGGCCCTTGAGATCATAAGAAGGACGGAGGAGGAGGGCCTGGTCCACTTTGTGGACAATGCCGGAGCCGATATCCAGCACAACTGCAATTGTTGCGGGTGTGCCTGCTGGAACGTGGGGAATATCCGGCGCAGAAAGATCCCGCGGGATGCGATCATGGCGACCTATTTCCTCAGGGAAACGGATTTCGAGAAGTGCATCGGCTGCGGAGAATGTTTGGAGATCTGCCCCGTGGACGCCCTGAAACTGGAGGAAGACAGGCCCGTGGTTGATGAGGAATGGTGCATAGGGTGCGGCGTGTGTGCGACAGTGTGTCCCACGGATTCAATAACAATGCGGGTAAGACCTGACAGGGCCGGCCAACTGCCTCCATCGAACTTCGAGGAACTTCACGAAAGGATCATGACGGAGAAGGGGACTTCGCATGCTCCGCCCAAAGGGGCCCAGGGACCCTCTCGCGCTCAGGAAGGAGCAAAAGCCTGAACAGTTGCACAATAGGCTGAGGTCGCCCTTGCTTCCAGTCTTCACCATCCCCTGAGGGGCACTGCCAGGCTGAGGTAGTACTCACCTTCAGCGAACATGAGGCGCTTTCCTACCATCATTCGGAGAAAAGGCAGGACCTTCTCCTCCCCGAACCCGGGAAAACGTGCCAGTATCTTTGAGATGGGTGCCCTTTGTTGACAAAAGAGATAGATCTCCCGTGAGGTGCCCTTCAGCCGGTGACTCATGTCATCTTGTCCGTGTCTGCGTTGCCTTATTACAATGAACTCGCCACCGTCCATGTAAAAGAGTACGGGGTCGCTTGCCGGCTGTCTGTGCAAGATCCTGTAAGAATCGTGCCATTGGTTTACTTTCTCTTTCACCCCTTGCCAGATGCGCCGTTGTCCTCGGCGGCACCCATAGTAGTCTTGATGCATGAGGGTGAGATTCCTCAAGAGGTCTCCGGGAAAGAGATGCCTGTAATGCCGGTGGTTGTAAACCTTTTTGATGCCGTGGGACCGGTGATTTCTCCAGACAGGGCTCCCGTATCCAAGCCAGAATTCTATGGCCTTCAGGGGCCTGAAGGGGAGTGCGAATTCTAGATTCGAGAGGGTCTCCGCCACATCTTGCACATCGCTCCCGGGAAACTCGAGGATCAGGTTGCCCGCCAGGTTAGGGGTTCCCCGTGCCTCGCAGTTTTTCATTATTTCCAGGTTTTCTATGGCTGTTGTCCCCTTGGCCATCTTTCTCAAAAGGCCCGTGCCCAAGGCCTCGATGCCCACCTGAACTTCCTGGACTCCTGCCTTTCCCATGGCACGGAGTTCTGCTCTGGAAAGGCCGGCGCGGACCTCGGCAAAGAGGCGAAAGTCTTTGCCGAGCCCGACTATGTCCTCAAAGAGTCCTTCAAGGTCTCGGGGGGGAAGGAGATTGTCCGTGAAGGAAAGGGATAGGGCCTGGTATCTCCTGCTGAGGAAGTCAATTTCCTTAACAGCCCTTTCACTGGTCTTTGTCCGGTATCCCTGCCACTGGATGTTCAGGTTGCAGAAAGCGCAACCCCTCGTCGTGTCACAACGATCCACGTGTCCCTGCCAGTAACATCCCCTTGATAACTCGAGGGGGAGCTTTGGGAAGAACGCCCTCTGGGAAGGGAGCCTTCTCAATGCAGCGAAATAATCGTCGTAATCAGGTGCTGGTATCTGCTCCAGGTCCGGCACTTGGGTGAATGATCCCTGCCCTTTGCTGGCACTGTCATCACGGGTTATGAGTCCGGGCATGGGATCAGGCCTGCCGGAGGCGCCTGAGGCCATCCATTTTATCAAGTGAATGAAAGGCAGTTCCCCCTCTCCACTTATGACAAAATCTATCTCGGAGATTGCCTGGACGAGACGGGCCCCCATTGTCCCGGCACAGGAGGATCCTCCTACGAGGATCTTTGTTTCCGGACTCTGTTCCTTGATTCTCTGGAGGAAGTACAGAGCGCTGGTCAGTTGCCCGTAACATATGGAAAGGCCTACAAGGGGATGTCCATTCCTCACGATCTCCTCAACCACCCTGTCAGATACTTCCTTTATCCTCGCGCACAGGTCTTTGAAATCCAGCTCGGCCAATTCCGCGATCCCGGAGGTGTGCCTGTGCCAGAAACTTGTAATATCCCCTTCCATCTGAGGGTGAAGGAGAGAGGCATAGGGGGATTCTGAAAGCCATGTGCTTCCGGATATCGGGGCGTAAACGTCATAGCCCAGGATTGCGGCCAGGTCGAGGTAAGCGTGGTATGTTTTTGCCCTTACCTTGGGCAGGTATTTCCGAACAAAGGCCTTGAGCGTTCCAAGTTGTATGGAAGGGCGATCAAAAAGGGGCCATGGTGTTGAAATGAGGGCGATGTCCATTATGAGAAAGAGATGCCCAAGAGGCTGTAACCTCTTCGCTTCAAGAACACGGCTATCTCTTCGGGAAGACTTACTTCCGTGGCAAAGACGGTCTGTCCTCGCCTGTCTTTGAAGGTGATTCCCGGGATGCTCAGCTTTATGTTTCTTTGTGTGTCCCTGTCTGCAGCCATGAAGGGATGAATACCCGAATTAGCCTTGACACCCATGAAATCCAAGGTCCTGGATGCTATGAGGACAGGATCGTTAATATTGGAAAGGGAGAGGACATCGAACTGGTGCTCCCTGAGCAAGGACAGGACAGAATCTCCAAGGCCCGTGAGATCGACGATACGATCGACACCATCTTTCTGAAAGAGAAAATCCGCCTTAACGATGAGATTGAAATCCGTGTTCCGGCTTTGATAGACAGGTATCTCCACGTCCTTTGCAAATCCTTGACCCGAGAGACGAAACATTCTCTCGACGAGGTCCGACTTGTTGAACACCGGCTGCAAAGATTCGCCCACTGACAAAGGCGCAGGTCCTTTATCCTCGCTCGGCGGGAAGTCAATTACGGTAACGCCCAGTCCCTTAAGATAATCGCTCAACTCGAGAGGGATAGGGGCCCTTTGACTGTCCGTGATGGAGATGACAGCCAACCTCTTCTTGTCCTCATCCTGTGGGGCGGTCTCGACAATCCAGTCGCCTGTAATTTCAATCTTGACGTCACCTTCCAGATGGAGCGCCTGGCCGGGCGGATAGATCTTGGTGTAACCACATAGGGGGAGAATCTTCCCCAAGGCATTCCTGAGGTCGTCTCCTTCCTTGAGCTGGACAATCTTGTAGTTCTGCCAGTTGGAGGTGATGAGTGTTATCATCTTTTCCGGCAAGAGGTGCAGGACATCAATGATGATCCTGTTGCCGTTGTTGAGGTTGACGATCGGATAGGAGTCGGCCTTGAGGTTGACCTGTCCTCCGGATTTGAGGGGTATAAAGTGCTCCCCGGTCTGGACCCATTCCTCCCCGATTCGACGGAAGATCTCTCCTAACTCACGACTCAGGGAAAGGAGTTTCTTTTGGGTTGGTGAGGGCTCGGGGGGGTGGGTCCCACGCTGGGCGATGGGCACCCTGACTACCTGCGGGGAATAGATGGGCAGCCTGATCATCTGGCCTGGATGAATGAGGTTGAGGTCCTGGATAGCTGGATTCAGGCGCCTCACAAGTTCAAGATATTCATGGCGCAAGGTGTCGAGAGGGATATCATAATGCCCCTTGACCACCTTGACGAGGCTGTCTCCCGGCTTGACGGTATAGTATTCAAATTTGATGTCCTTGAGTTCTTCGGGACTGAATTCTTCAATGGGAGCCGCTTCTTCGGGCGTAGCCTTGGCAGTGACAGGAAGGAGTGTCAGGGGAACGATTATCTTATCTCCAGGATAGATCAGATCCAGGTTCTTCAGGGATTTGTTGAGGCTCTTTAGGGCGTCAATGAGCACGGGGAGTTCTCTCTTGCCAAGGAGGCCCCGTTCCCTGAATATCTGCCACAGGTGGTCACCCTTGACCACGGTAACCGTCTCGGCTAGGACCTTCTTGTCTTCAACCCGGTAGACATCCTTCTCCTTGTCCACCTCGGCGGTCTTTACAAGGGAAATGGCGTAGGTATCTTCCTTGGATTCAGCTGGTCCGGCATCCTGACCGAATCCGGGCGAGGGAATGCAAAGAAAAACCGAGACCAGGCTTAAGAGGAAAAGGAGGGGTTTTTTCTCATAAAATTTCATATTTTTCTTTAATTTAGCTAATAATTATAACCATTTTAAATAACTAACATAAATAATGTCAATATCTTTCTCTCTATAGACGAGATCTCCCTATATATTGGTGGCAGCAGGTCCGTGAGTACATCATCTAGTATTTGTCCTTTACAAATATGGGAGAATCTGCTATTAATCATCAAGTTATCCTTTTCATTATGAACGGCTAAACAGGGGTCTCTTATGAAAATAAAGAGAATTTCCATGATCGGTTTCAAGTCCTTTATGGACCGGATGGAGATTTCTTTGCCAATGGGGATAAGTGCCATCGTTGGTCCCAATGGCTGCGGCAAGAGCAATATGGTGGATGCGGTCAGGTGGGCCATGGGTGAGCAAAGTGCCAAGCAGCTACGGGGACGCAACATGGAAGACGTGATCTTCAACGGTGCGGACAAGTACAAGCCCATGGGTATGGCCGAGGTTTCCCTGATATTTGAAAACGGGGACGGGTCGTTCCCGAAGCAATTCGCCCAGTACAGCGAGCTTTCCATTACCAGGCGTCTCTACAGGTCGGGCGAGAGTGAATACCTCATCAACAATGTGCCCTGCAGGCTCAAGGATATTCAGGAGATCTTCATGGATACGGGGCTTGGTAATCGGGCCTACTCGATCATCGGGCAGGGGATGATCAGCTCTATTGTTGAGCAAAAGCCCGAAGAGACCAGGGCCATGCTGGAAGAGGCTGCGGGGATAACCAAGTACAAGAAGAAGGTGGAGGAATCCAGGAGGAAGATCGAGCTTACCAGGGGAAACCTTGTGCGGGTGGAAGACATCCTGGGAGAGATAGAGAGGCAGATGCGGTCTCTAAAATACCAGGCGTCCAAGGCGCGTCGCTTTAAGAAGATCAATCAGGAGATCCGCCGACTGGAATTGGTCCTCCATGCCAATACCTACAGGGAACTGAGGGATGAATCGGTCTCAAGGCAGAAATCCACCGAGGATCTCCTTCGGGATGAGATTGCACGGGCCGCGGAGTTCTCAAGGATTCAAGCCAGGATCGAGGCCATGGGTTTGGAACTGGAAGAAAAGGATAATGAGATATCCGGCCTGAGGGATGCCTATCTCAGGGTCAAAGAAAAGGTCACCAAGAGGGAGTCCCTCCTTGAGAGCATGGAGGGAGAGAAGCGGATGCAGATAGAGCTCCGGAGGCGGCTTGAGAAAGAAAAAGAGGACCTGGGGAGACGCCTTGAGGAGCTGGAGGAAGACAAGAGGAAGATAGGAGAAAAGGTCCTGGCGCTAAGGCAGGCCTCGAGCGATTTGGAAGGGGAGATAGGGCTCGTCAAGAAACGCTTGCAAGGTCGACAGGGCCACCTGACGAGGATCAAATCGGAGTATGAAGAGGCACGGGAAAGGCTCAACAGGGATAAGTCCAAGGAGATCAGGCTGACCCAGGAGTCTGGGTATCTGAATCGGAAGATAGGAGAGATTACGGATGCCCACTCCCGGCTCGAAAGGGAACACCAAGAGGCTGCTGAGAAGATCAAAGAGATCATCGGTGCGTCCCAAAGAAAAGGCCAAGTCCGAGAAGCCCTTTCTGCAAGACTCGAGGACATAGGGCGGGACATCACGGAAGAACAAGACAAGACGGAGGAACTGGAAGGGCTCAGGAGGAAGCTGGAATCTGAGCTCAAGCAGAGGGAAGGGGAACTCAATGTTTTTGAGTCTCGGCTCGCGAGCCTCAGATCCTTGACCGAGAATTTTGAAGGGTACAAGGTGGGGGTGCGGACGATCATGAAGGCAAAAGACCTGGCTGTCCGAACGGAAGGCCGGGTCTTGGGGCTGCTTGCAGACGTGATCCAGGTGGAACCCCGCTATGAGCAGGCCGTGGAGGCCCTGCTGGGTGATAGGCTCCAGCACATAATCGTCCGGAGTCAGAGGGACGGCAAGGAAGCCGTGGAATACCTCAAGGAAAAGGCCCGGGGCAGGGGTAGCTTCATTCCCCTCGAGGATATCAAGGGGGAGGGGGCAAGAGGGAACGGGCACAAGTTCCCCCTGGTGAAGGACCTCGTAGTCGTTCCGGATGCATACAGGACCGTGGTTGAGATGCTCCTGGGTCATGCGATTCTTGTTCCTGACCTGGACCAGGCACTTGCCATGTGGAAGGACAACGGCAAAGATTACTGCCTGGTCACGCCCGAAGGAGAAGTAGTCGACGAGAAAGGCGTCATCACGGGCGGCAAGATGGCGAGCAGTATCCAAGGGCCCCTTGCCCGAAAAAGGGAAATGAAGGAACTGGAGGCCAAGATTGCTGCATGCACGGACCGGGTGAGGGAAATGACAGAGGAACTGGGGGCAGTTCAAAGGGATATTGAGCACAAGAAAAAATCCCTGGACAGCCTCACAGAGGAAAAGTGGAAGTGCCAGGAGGAGATAAACGAGCTGGACAAGGTTATCTTTAGGCTGGGCCACGAACTCGAACAACTCGAACGGTTTTCGGAAAAG
This sequence comes from Deltaproteobacteria bacterium, assembly GCA_019308745.1. Lineage (GTDB taxonomy): Bacteria > Desulfobacterota > DSM-4660 > Desulfatiglandales > HGW-15 > JAFDHO01. Next base: position 21,632 of record JAFDHO010000027.1, on the reverse strand, counting down.
GTGGCCAATGAGATCGAGAACAAGAACAGGGAACACAGGAGGCACAGCGAGGACCTGGAAAGAATCACGTCGGATCTCGCACTTTGCCAGGAGAGCATGGCCCAGGAGGAGAAGTATGTCCTCGGGAAAGGGCATGAATTGAAGGAATGCGAAGAGGAATACGAAAAGATCCGAGAGGAACTCACGAGGCTGAAGATGGACTACAGTCTGGCCCAGGAGGAAGAAAGGGGCCTGAACCGCGAATCAGAAAGGATCGACGAGTTCACTCAGGAGGCCAAGGAGAACCTCGAAGGGATTGGTGAAGATATAAGCAAGACAGAAGCCCAATATCAAGACATAGAAGAGAGACAGGGGGTCATCAAGGAAGAGCTTCAAGAGTTGTACGGATCCATGGAGCAGGCCCAGGAAAGGGTAAGGATTGCCGAGCACCACCGCAACCAGTTCCAGGCCGCCATTAGAGAAGAAGAGAGCAAAGGGGAAGCTCTGCGGAGGGAGTTGGAAGACCTGAAGGAAAAGATACACCGAGCAAAAATGGAGCAGTCAGAGATCGGATTCAAAATGAAGAGCTTGCAGGAATTGGTCAAAGACAAGCATGCCCTGGACCTAGAAGGTATCTACAGGGAATACCTGGAAGAGGGTTTTTCTCCTGTCGAGATAAGGGAGAGGCTCGAGGAAGAAAAGAAAAAGAGAGACAGGCTCGGTGATGTGAACCTGACGGCCATCCAGGAACATGAAGCCCTGGAGGAGCGCTACAACTTCATCTCGGAGCAGAGGGACGATCTCATCAAATCCATCGAGTCCCTGAACCAGGCCATAAGAAGGATCAATCGGACATCCCTAGAGAGGTTCAGGAAGACCTTTGCGGAAGTAGACCTGAAACTCAAGCAGGTATTCCCGATACTCTTCAATGGTGGGACGGCGGGGTTGAGGCTATTAGACGAGACAAGGCCCCTTGAGACCGGCGTCCTTGTGGAGGTTCAGCCGCCCGGCAAGAAGCTGAGCCATATGGGCCTACTCTCGGGAGGGGAAAAGGCCCTGGTCGCAATGGCGTTGCTGTTCGCAATCTATCTTGTGAAACCAAGCCCCTTCTGTGTCCTGGACGAGGTGGATGCACCCCTCGACGAGGCGAATATCGATCGTTTCAACGATCTCTTGAACGAGATAAGGAAGTCCTCCCAAGTCATCCTGGTAACCCATAACAGGAGATCCATGGAGATCGTGGACAGGCTCTATGGGGTCACCATGGAGAAAAAGGGGATATCCAAGCTCGTCTCCGTTGATCTGCAAGGGGTCAGAGAGAACTAGATATCTGGGCCCTCCCTTCGCGTTTTCCTATCTACCTATTGCAAATCCCACCGGCTCCTGGTAATAATACCCTTCTGCCCGGCGACCATCATGGTTAGTCCTACTGAGGATCGGGGCAAGCCTGTTGCCTGCGTTCCTGCGTCGGTGTGCGAACCTTTCTGCCTCGCAATGATTTCACGAGCACAACGGAAATGGTGACAGGGAGTGAGATAAGAGGGTCATGGGGAAGGGCTCCGAGTATTCGATGGAATGGCCATGGCTTTGAGTGCTGGAGATATTGAGGTCTTGACTTCGCAGGGCACATTCTTGCGGACTCGATAGGGGGAAGCGATCTATGGCTCGGTTTTTTAGAAGGAAGCAAAAGGAGGTCGAGGACAAGAAAGGTCTGTTCAAGAAGCTCAAGGAAGGGCTTTCTAAGACGAGGACCGGCCTCACGGGCAGGCTGGATGGCCTTTTGTTTGGCAAGAAGGAGATCGATGAGGACATCTTGGAAGAAATCGAGGAGATCCTGTTTACCTCGGATCTTGGCGTCGCGACCACCCAGGAACTCCTCGACATGCTCCAGGAAGGGGTAAGGAAGAAGGAACTGAATGATCCCCAGAAACTGAAGCAGGCCCTGAAGGATTCCATGAGATCTTTCCTTGAGGTCGGAGAGAAGGATCACTCCAGCCCTGGGGAGAATGAACCCAGGGTCGTTATGGTCATTGGGGTCAACGGCGTGGGCAAGACCACCACGATTGGCAAGGCAGCACACATGCTCAAGGAACAAGGAAAGAAGGTCATGCTGGTGGCAGCCGACACCTTTAGGGCCGCCGCAATCGAGCAACTGGACATCTGGGCCGAGAGGATCAGCGCTGAAGTCATAAAGCAGGCACCGGGGGCCGATCCCTCTGCTGTTGTCTTCGATGCGATAAGCGCCGCTCAATCAAGAAACATTGATGTGGTGTTGATTGATACGGCGGGGCGCCTCCACACCAAGACCAACCTCATGGATGAGCTGCGCAAGATCCACCGGGTTGCCGGGAAGAGGCTCCCCGGGGCCCCCCATGAAGTGTGGCTCGTCCTGGATGCGACGACGGGTCAGAACGCGATCTCCCAGGCTCAGATGTTTCATGAGACCCTGGGGGTTACGGACATCATCTTAACGAAGCTGGACGGGACCGCCAAGGGCGGGATCGTGGTTGGAATCGCCCACCAGTTGAAGATTCCGATCAAGTACATAGGTATAGGAGAGAAGCTGGATGATTTGAGGCCTTTTGACGCCTCAGAGTTCGTTGAAGCCATCTGGGGACGTTGATTTGTAATTCAGTATCTTGCCTGCTATCCAGGCCGTAATCACTGATGTCCGGTTAGGATTATGCAAACACTGGGCATCGCCAAAGGCTTGATCAACACCATGAGACCCGTGGCCGCTGGGAGGTCTTCTCCAGAGGCTCAATATTCGCCCTTAGCCCCCTTACGCCCCCATAAGCCTCATAGTCATCGCCTTGCAGGCACAAGAAGACGGAGGCTCCGGTAGAGATGATCTCCTGGGGCTACTGGGGCCCTTTTTAAGTGTTTGGTGCCGTTCATAATGGCAGGGAGGAATTTGATTGAGCCTCTGGAGAAGACCTCCCAGTGGTCACAACCAACGGCCCTAGCTCCTATTCGCTTCTGCAAAATCCTAACCGGACATTACTGGGCCGTAATCGAAGTTGGGAGAAAAGATGCTGAACTACAAATCAACGTCCCCTGGTTACTTTGATGCGAAGTATTTCCTGTGGTGTTGCATGGCTTGCCTTACCTTCTTAACGTAGGACCTGGTTTCCGGGATGGGGGGAACCCTGTAGCCCGCTTTCGTGACCTGGCTCACGCCGGCGTTGTAAGCTGCAAGGGACAGGTCAAGGTCCTCATTAAACTGCTTCAACAAGAGCTGCATCCAGGTGAGGCCCGCGCGGATGTTTGTTTCTGGGTGGAAGAGTTCGTCCTTTTCCACACCAAAATAGTAAGAAGCTGTCCTGGGCATGACCTGGAGGACACCGACGGCGCCCTTCGGCGACACGAGCCTGGGGTTGTATCCTGATTCGACCTTGGCCATGCTTAAGGCCAGCACCGGATCAAGGTCCAATTCGTCGGCAATCTCCACGATCTGTCTCTTTATTTCCTCCTTGCTGACTTGGGCCAGGGCCAAATCCTGGGAGGCACTGTCTCCGTCGCCAACACCTGCAACAGCGGCCACTTTGATCCGATCATCCAGGTAGTCCAATGCGCTGTGCATGTTAAGGATCTTTTCCCTGTACGCCTTGAAGCCCGCGGGTCCCAGGTTTGGTTCGCTGAGGAGTCCGTCACCGACCAGCCCGGGCAAGAGGTGCGCACATAATTCCCTCGATGCCAGGGCAAAGTCATTTTGAATCTGGTCTTGATCCAGATTCTGGGCCACCCGGTAGATCCGCCTTTCAAGATTGATGAGTTCTCGTCCCCGGGCCTCGATTTGTTTCTCCAAACGGGATATCTCTGCGGTATGCGCCTTCAGAAGGAGGTAGTCCCCCAAGAACCATACCATGGCCGCCATGGATAGAAGGAGGAATAGGGCGCAAGCCACAACGAGGCCTGGAGGCGCGTGAAACACTCTGGCCCTGAGGGTGTCCTCGGGTAGGAGGATTATGTTAATATTGGGGTATCTCAAGCGCATAACTCCGCTCAACTCGGTCCAGTCCATATAAGCGAAGATCGTGCCAATGAACCTTATAGGGTAGTATCGTAATATCAATACATTAAAGGTGAGGAATTGGCAATAGGTAAGGGGATAGCCAAGAAGTTGCTTCTTTTGGGAAATTCCTTTCCACTTTGTGGAAAAGAATTACACGCATTTCCGCGTCTTTGAACCCAATGGGATACTGGCAAGGACTGGATCTATCCCAAGCCCCCTTGATAGGGAAGGCGGCAGTCTAGGAGAGGAGGTACTCCCGAACTTTTCCAAGGACTATGCGAGGGATATCTTCCCTCTTCTCAACGGCATAAACGGAAACATTATTGCGCACGGCCACGGAGCGTTGAAATACCTTGGCCTGACTGTTTTCACCGATGTGGACGGCGGTAACGCGGTTTTCGCACCGGTTGAAATATTCTATCAGGAGTTCCAGGTTCGTGATCTGCATATCCGTTATGAGGAAGATATCCGGCACCTGCTCTGACTGAAGCCCTTCTATCTCTTCCATCAACAACCGCGTCCCTCCACCGAAATAGTGACAGAGGGCCCTGTATATCTCCTTCCTCTTTCGGGTATAGGGGAGAACGAGGCATCCGCCAGCCTGGGCATCGCTGAAGTTATATACGGCCACCTTTACATCATTTCTCAGGTAGGCATCGCAGGCACATGCTGCCCCCAAGACCGCGTAGGAGAGATTCTTGCGGGGATTTACCATGCTCCCCGAGGAATCAATGATGATGATGCAATCCGGTGTCCCTTCTTCCCTGCTGAATACCTCTCCTTCCATGCGCTGCCAGGTCTGGGTGATTCCGGGCATTATTTTCCCGAAGCTTGTCCAGGGGTCTATGTCCTGGTAAGGCTTCCCTACCTCCCAGGGTGAGTGGTGATGGGGGTAGAGGGACCCGCTTTTTTTCATGGGCTTCTTGCGGACAGGAAGGGAGTAGTTCTCCGCAAGCTTCATGTAGTAAAGAGTATCTGCCTCAAGGGATCTTCCTTGCCCGAGCCCCATGGATGACTCCGTCGGTTCCATGGCCTCGAGGATTTCGTCTTGAAAGTCAGAGAGGAGTTCCTGGAAGTCGGACGGCCCGCCCGAATCCCGTGCCAGGTCCTTGAGCCCCTGCTCGATTTCCTGGGACGAATACTGTTGAAGGCTGTGGCTCCCCATGGGATTGGGACGGGAAACGGTATCCTCCTCATCTTCCTCTTCGAGGAGGGACTGAATGACCCTTGCAAAACGCCTGATACTCTTGTGCCAGAGGCTCTTATCCAGGTAAGGGAGGCGAGAGAGCTTCTTGGAGATCTCTTCATGCCCCTTTATCCCGAAATCAACCCCCCAGATCTTCTGGTAGAGGGCGTGGATGGCCTCATCCAGGTTGTCCCTTTTCAAATGGCGATAGACCTTTGGCAGGGGTGTTTCTCTTTGAAGCACGCAGTTCGTATCCGCGACCACGTCCATGAAATAATCAGTTGCCTTTTGGGCCATCTCCTTGTTTTTGAGGACCTTCTTGGCCTCCCCATAGAGCCTCAGGTGGGACGAGAGGTCCCAAGGGCAATACATGTAATGGGAAATAGCATGGTCCAAAAGGCCTTCCATTACCTCGCGGGTTTGGATAAAGGGAGACAGCCCTTCGACAAAATTCTCGGAAATGGAGATCTTCTTGTCCTTGATGTCGAGTCCCACTCGATCCTCTCCCCCGACACAGTCGGGTTCAGGCAGTTCGGGAAAAAAGTGCCTCTCCCTCACCTTGGGCCACACTTCCTTCAATAGGCGATCAAGCTTTGACACCTCTCGGTTCTCCTTACATCCATATCCGTCCTAATCCCAAAGGGCGCAGGCCTCGATCTGGACCTCTGCCTCATCTCGAGAGGGAGGAAAATCTTTTATGGGGCCCGGGTGACGTGGCAAGGTCACCGGCAGCCTAATCCATGATGAGTTTGCCCCCCATGTATATTTCTCCTCCCAGGCGGGTCTGTCCGGTGCTCCAGATCTGCCCGTCGACGTATATCTGCCCGCCCCTCATCCACTCCCCGGTCTTTTGTCCGCTGTGGCCCTTCACACGGATCTTTCCCTTGAACATGCCTGCCCCGCACCAGTTGCCCGTTGAACCCTCAACAACGAGTTCGCCCCCGGCAAGACCAGCACCCGTGAAGTTTCCCACGTCTCCCTGAAGGAGGAGGGTCTTTCCTTCCGGGAGTCTATAACCCAAGAAGTGAAATGATCGCTGGAAGTCCTGAAGTCTCAGGGCTATCTTCTCTTCTTGAGAGCAATTGATGAGTGCTGAAATGTAGATGCCCGCAGGTCCGGATATCATATAGGGGATCTTCTTTGAGCTATCCAGTTCGTTGCAGAACTCCTCTATGTCGTCTTGATCATAACGGAGATCCTCGACGCTTTTCGTGGCCGCATTGTATGCCTTGACGACCCTGCTGTGTTCAACAAGCCACACGAGATCCTTGGCCTCCTCGTCCATGAGTCGGAGGAAACCATCGATAAGGCGCTCCATAGTCTCGGTCTTGGCCCTGACAATCCGGTCCAGGGGAAGCTCTCTTCTCTCAAATGGCACCAATCTGAAATCCAGAAATGGGTTTTTCATGTCTCAAGCCACCTCTTCTCCCAAGTCCTTCCTTATCTCCCAGTAAATGGGGTGATCTCCCTGGATCGGTTCACCCTCTTCCCCTTCCGCGATCCTGCAGGCCGCGGCCAGGGCATTCTTCAACTGGTGCCCCTGCTCCATGTACCGTCGGTGCATATTCTTCACGGCAGTCTTGGCCAGGTGTATCCCAAGGGGTTCGTCACGGTTGTCCTTTTCATGCTGTGCAACGAATTCCTCTTTCCACTGGATCCTGTGTGCAAGGGTGTAGGGCATAGTGGCCACAAGGTGCTCCAGGCCCACTGATTCGTCTCCGAGAAACCAGGCAAGGGCCTGGGAGAAGTTCCTGATGCTGATGGGAAAACGGTTGGAGATACAGTTCCTTACGGAATTACAATAGTATTCGGTGAAATGGCATCCCTCCTCGCAGGTCTCATCAGAGCGCTTCTGGCCGAAACGGTGACAAAAGGAGAGTTCGGCGATCACAAGCCTGAGAAAGGCATTGAAATCCAGGTCGAAGGGTAGCTCCTTCTTCTGAGCCCTGATTGCTTCCCTGTCAGGTCGCGAAAGAGACGCCACGCCCGCATCTTTTTCAAGGATCTCGCCGAACCGGTCATTGAGTTCTTCAACCTGGTGAATCCTTTCCCCGTAAGGGATCCGCTCCGCCAAGACACGGTGGAAGCCGAATTCCAGTTCCTCGTTGCGCAATGTCTGTCCGTTTGAACCCTTTCCGCCGATGAGGTAAGCAAGGTTGGCCCCCGGGTGTCTGGATTCAACCATGACGTCAAATCGGTCTATCAAGGGTGCGATAATCGTGTTGGTGCCCCGGTCCTGATAGTTGGCGGTGGCAAAGAGGCAGTATTCCCTGTTCACGATGGCATCATTGAGGTACTCCCAGTTGCCCCGGTCCACGCCGTCCAGAATCATGCTCTGTTTAGTTTCAGGAAGCCTGTTGATCTCGTCTACGATCTTAACGGGCAATTGGACAAAGTGGGACCAGACGACCACTTCTTCGCCCTGGTTGAGTTTTCCGAGATCCGGCCTGCCAATGATCTTTTCTTCGGTCTGCTCGGGATGGCCCGAGACCTCGGCGGCCCATATGGTTCCAAGAGGAAACCTGTAGAGAAGGGCACAAACATACTCCGCAGAGGTGGTCTTCCCCAATCCCGGCTCCCCGACGATGAGCTCCTTGCCTTTGCAAAGCCCGGTCAGCAGGCTCATCATGAGGGCGGAGTTATATCGAGATCCCTTGATCCTGAGATCAGGCCGGTTGAAATAGAGTTCGTCCTGGATGTAATTGTAGATCTGATGGACCTTTTCCCTGAGTACGCCGTTTTCTTCTGAATTCTTCATATTTACTCAATCCTTGTTTTGACTTATCTGCGTTTGGGTTTTTCAGCTCAGGATACCTTCGAGACGATGGGTCACCGTTGGCACCAAGGCGTATTGAGGAATGGGATGATTTAGAGCGGATCGCCTGAAAGAGCACAATAGGGACGAGGAACTGGCGAGCTTCTATACCTCAACAGGCAATTAAGAGTCTATTTGCCAAGGAAATGACCCGGAAGTCACAATTCCATATTAACCTTTTGGATGACCCAAGCCAAGAGAAATCTCACTCCAGGCCTTCTTCAACATGTGGACCGATCGTGACCTCCATCCAGTAACCCCTCATGGGGGCAGCAATTTCCTTAAACCCCGGGGACGACCCGTAGGCCGTTTATTCGGTACGGATCCCTTCAAGGGCGGGTGTGATCTTCAGCCTCCATGTCTCCATCCTCAAAGTTCAAGGCCTGTTAGAGGGCAGGAAAGGAGGGAGGGAAATGGCCCCCCGGGTGGTGGTACCGGCATAAATTGCTCTTTGATATCAATGAGATGTCTATCCTCCCCGGCGTATGGTCCAAGGCGAATCAGACCGGGAAGCCTTTCCCCAGAGAAAGGCATGAACTCTCCGATTCGCGTAAGTTCCCCGTCCGATCCCGGTGCATTCCTGGCGGCGGCAAAGGCCATGCATGGCAATGCATGCTTAAGCACTGATCAGCTTTTACATCACCTCGTGCATGATAAACAGAGTAACACTAAGCTGGGCAATGGATACAAGCAGCAACAAAACGAGGATTACCTTTGAGATGGGCTGGTCGAACTCATCTCGCCCCTTTTTGAGGAAGTAACCCTGTTGCTTCAATTCTCTTGTCACAAACCTTCCCAGGTACCCGGTGGCCCCGATTACAAGCACTCTTTTACTCTCGGTCATCACTCCATCCTTTGGGTTCGAGGGCCTTTACAAAGGGTCCGGTTTAGAAAACGCAGAACCGGTACATCATCTAAGGCCTTCGTACGGAGGCTTTATACCATTCATAAACTGTCGTGTCCACCCTGCTAACTTCCCTGGACCTAACGCAGCCATGACTGTCATTCCGGGGGTGAGCCGCGCCCCCTCCTTGAAATGAAAAGTGTGGCAATATGTTGGAGAGAATGCGATACTGGATGAGGTTTCCGGGGGGGCATATTGGAAGTTTTGAGGAGGCCGGAACATATTGCAACGGAAGTTGTCTAAGTTGAATGGATGAAGACACTAAAAGACCGCCGGGTTCAGCCCAAGAAGATGCAACATGGGTCAGGGCCTTTCAGGAAGGAGACAGGACCGCATTTGACAGGCTGGTGCTCAAACACAAGGACAGGCTTTTCAACCTCTGTTACCGGTTCCTCGGGGATTACCAGGAAGCGAACGACTCAGCCCAGGAGGCCTTCATAAGTGCATACCGGGCCTTGAAGAAGTTCAGGTTCGAGTCTGCCTTTTCCACGTGGCTCTACAGGATCGCCGTGAATACCTGCAAGAACAAACTGAAGTCTTCGGCCTACCGGAAGGAAAGGGTCACTGTCTCGCTGGATAATCCGAGGAAGGGAGCCAACCCATCCGTGAATATCGGCGATGAAAGCCGGTCCCCTGCTGTTGAGCTTGCAAGAAAGGAAAGGATGGCCCAAATCCAAGGGGCGATCAATAGACTCGCCCAAGAGCACAGGGAAGTGGTTGTTCTGCGGGACATCAACGGGCTGTCCTATGAGGAAATCGGAGACATAACGGGGTTGAACCCGGGCACGGTCAAATCAAGGATTGCCAGGGGAAGACTGGAATTGAGAAAAATGCTGAGGGACGTGATATAAGATGGGATGCGAGGAGATCAGGGAACACCTGTCTGAATATGTGGACGGGGTCCTGGACCCGGAAACTAAGTCCATGGTGGACGAACACCTATCCGCCTGCAAAGCCTGCCGGGAAGAACTGGGGGCCTTAAAGGCCCTTGTAGGAGAACTGGGTTCCATGGAGGCCGTCAGTCCACCGGAGGATTTCCTCGAACAGCTCCATGCACGCATGGAAAGGCGTCCTTTCATGTCATCGATCCTAAGGAAGCTGTTCATGCCCATGAGGATAAAGGTCCCTCTGGAATTGGCAGGGGCTGTAGCCCTGGTGGTCCTGGTGTTTTCCATACTGCACCTCCAGCAGGCACAGTTCAAGATGCCGGGACGACCCGAACCCTACAAGCAAGAAGCAACCGTCAGGGGAGATACCAAGGTGGGAACCGGAGCGGAAGGCATGGTTCGCCCCGTCGAGAAGGATGTCGCTGAAGTAAGCCCTGCAGATAGCCTGGGGAAGGAGGCAGAAAGGAAGACCTACGCGCCGCAACGTGCTTACAGGGCCGCGACAGCAGAAGAGAGTGAAGAAGGAAGGCCCATTGAGCTAACCCTCGTCATGAGGAGGCCTCGTGCCGACGTTCTCACTCCGGGGGCCCTCATGGAAGCCTCACGGTTGAAGGAAAGGGAAATGCGAAAGACCTTGGCCATGAAGAAAGCTCGGCCTTCCAGAATGTCCGAAAAAGAGGAGAAGATAGCGTCTCCCATTTCGGAGCTAAAGAGCATCGTAGAGCTCTTCGGAGGGAAAGTGACATCCGTGGAGCATGAAAGGGAGTCTGGCGTGCCACTGGTGGTTTGTGCGGAGATCCCTTCGGCAAGGGCCATATCCTTCTATGAGAAGTTAAAGGCGCTGGGAGACCTCGAGGCCCTCCCCAAGGCAAAGGCCGGAAAAGAGAAAGACGTCCTTCGGGTGCGAATTCGTATTCTCCCGCCAGAATAAACAATTCCCGGTCTCCCGTTCTTTAGGCCCTCAAGATCTTAGAAACCTCCTCCAAGTCGCTACTTCATCCTACCCACACATGCCACAGATCGCCCCTATCCCTGATTCAGCGTCCGCCTCGGGGATGAAGGGAACCCTTTGCCCTTAAGGGAGGCCAGGTTTCGCATTTCGCCGAACAGCCTGTCATATCAGTAAAAGAAGCCAGGTATGACTTGGTCAGATTTTTTTCGGGAACTTTTTGGATCCCTCCTTGTCTAAAGGCCCAAGAAACCAAACAACAAGGAGGGAAACAAATGAAGACTATGAAACAATTACTCTTTGCGGCGCTCATTGCCGCTGTGCTCGCCCCGACTGGGATTGCCAAGGGACAGCCAGAGAGAGGTGGTGACAAGACCCTGTCTCCCTATTTCTTTGTAAGGAGCGACGATCCCGAACTGGACCGGCTTCCTTTGAAGTCTACCTTTGTAAAGGTGGATATCTCGGGTGTCATAGCAGATGTTTTGGTGACCCAGAGATACAGAAACGAGGGGTCACGGCCCATAGAGGCCATATATGTCTTTCCCGCATCCACAAGAGCGGCGGTCTATGGGATGAAGATGAAGATCGGAGACCGAACCATCACGGCCAGGGTGGCCGAACGGGAGGAGGCTCGGCAAAAGTACCAGCAAGCCAAACAGCAGGGCAAGACAGCGTCGCTCTTGGAGCAGCACAGGCCCAACGTGTTTCAAATGAACGTTGCCAATATCATGCCCAAGGACGTGGTTGAAGTTGAAATGCGATACACGGAGATCCTCGTGCCCACGGATGCCCTCTACGAGTTTGTCTATCCGACGGTGGTGGGGCCGAGATATACGGAAGGTGGACACGGTAGCAGGAAACCCTTGGATACCTGGACCCAGAACCCCTATCTGCATGAGGGAGAACCTCCAACCTATGCCTTTGACATAAAGGTCAATCTCTTGACGGGACTCCCCATCAAGGAAGTGACGAGCCCTTCTCATCAGGTAAATATCAAATACAATACTCCTTCTTCGTGTGGCATAGGCCTAACCCCCATGGAGCGGACTGGGGGCAATCGTGACTTTATCTTGAAATACAGACTTGCCGGAAGCCAAGTGGAAACCGGGCTGCTCCTCTTTGAAGGAGAGAAGGAGAACTTCTTCCTTCTCATGACGCAGCCACCCAGAAGGGTGAGGCTCGACCAGATTCCGCCCAGGGAGTATATGTTCATCGTGGATGTCTCGGGCTCCATGAACGGCTTTCCCTTGAACATTTCCAAGAAGCTCCTCAAGGATCTCATTGGTCATCTTCGCGAAGAGGACAGATTCAATGTCTTGCTTTTCGCCGGAGGTTCATCCCTCATGGCAGAGACCTCTCTACCCGCGACACGGGCAAACATCCAGCGTGCCATCAACATGATAGAAAGGCAGCGCGGAGGAGGCGGGACCCGGCTCCTGCCGGCCCTCAAGAGGGCCCTTGCCCTGCCAAAGGCAGAAGGCTTTTCCCGGAGTATCGTCATTGCCACGGACGGGTACGTCTCGGTTGAAGCCGAGGCCTTTGACCTGATCAGAAAGAACCTCGGCAAAGGGAACGTATTCCCATTCGGGATCGGATCCAGTGTCAACCGCCACCTCATCGAAGGCATGGCACGAGCGGGTATGGGTGAACCCTTCGTCATAACAAGGCCTCAAGAGGCCCATGAAAAAGCGAGAAGGTTTAGAGAGCTTATCGAGGCGCCGGTGTTGACCGGGATTGACGTAGATTTTGGCAGATTCCAGGTATACGGTGTGGAGCCCCGGAGTATCCCGGACCTCTTTGCCAACAGGCCCCTGATCCTGTTCGGGAAATGGCGTGGCAAGCCAGAGGGATTCATCGAACTACGCGGGATTTCCGGTGACCGGGAATACGTAAAAAGGCTCCGGGTAAGCGAGGTAAAGCCCTCGGAGAAGAACTTCGCCTTGCGATATCTCTGGGCGAGGCACCGCATCAAAATGCTCTCGGATTACAACAGGCTGAGACCGGACGATGAAAGGGTGAAAGAAGTGACTACGCTGGGATTGACCTACAACCTACTGACCGCCTACACCTCCTTCATTGCCATTGACTCGCGGATCCGTTTGGTCAACGGGCAGAGCGTTACGGTCAAGCAACCCCTTCCCCTGCCCCAAGGCGTCTCAGACCTGGCGGTCGGGAAAGGCATGTTCTCAAAGACGATGGCGCAAGGCCTTGTTGCCGGACCTCCCATATTAGCAAGGGAGAAGAAAGAGGCTTGGCCAGGAAAGTCGACTCGCCCCCAGGCCCAGGATTCCCTGGAGGCCGAAGGATCTGCCGGGAGGCACAATCTCAGATTAAAGAAGATCCTCGTGGCGGGAATGATTTCGAAAAAGTCCGTCAGAAGGATCATAGAAAGGGAAGTGCTCGGGGCAAAGAACTGCATCCAAGGGGCCTTGACCCAGGTCCCCGGCCGTACAGGTGAAATGAGCTTCAGGCTGATCATCGGACCTGACGGGAAAATCAAGGATGTTAGGGTCATGAAGGGGAAGCTAAATGACAAGGCGTTCTTGAGATGTTTGGCAAAGATACTGGAGTCCCTGAATTTTCCGGCCACGTCCAATCATAAGGATGTAGCAGTTACTCTCATCTTTGAAATAGCCTAGTCGTGATTATGCTGATGCCGACCTCCTGGAGACCCGGGGCCGGCATCATAAGATAAAGGGGCACCCACTCTCGCGGGAGTATCTAGTTGTTTCTGGTCAGTTTGACGAGAAAGGCGGCCTTGAACCCCCACACGAAGTTGAAGAAGAGGACAAACAGGGGGGTGAGGATCCCCAGGTCAATGCCCATCAGACCCTTATGCGCCTTCATGGGAAGTACGATGAACAACTGGACGAACGTGGGACCAAGGCTGAAAAGGAATCCCCTGATGACAGTGCTTCGCCTCAGGATTGGCAGGAGGAAAAGGAACCCCCAGATCCCTCCCCATACGATCCTGGGATAAAGCCATCCCGGAGTCAATGCGGGAGCTATCTTGACGCCGAGGGTCGTGGTGATACCCCAAAGGCCAAAGAGCCAGACCACGATACTGCTGGCAAGACCCCCTGCGCACCCCGCCGCGAATACCAAAAGTATTTTTCGAGTTAATTTGCCCATGCTCTCGGCCTCACCCTTCGTGTCCTTAGATACGGATGGCACCCGTGCTGCAGAACTTCACACAGGCAGGATCACCACCGCAGAGGTCACAATGGTAAACCTCACCGTTCCATGCTGGAAGCGCATCGAAGGGGCATGACCCTTCAAGTGCGCGGTCCCATAGAAAGCGGCCCTTATATTCTTCAGCCGCTGCGTCTCCTTCACCCAGGCAAAGCATCTTTTTGCACTGGACGCAGACTGCGGGCCTGCACGCTCCCGTGTCCAGGTCATCTTTGAAGACACGGATAGCAGATCGATTGGTGTTGACCAAACCTAAGTGGCTCAACGAGCAGGCCATCTCGCAGAGGCGGCATCCCGAGCAAAGCTCACGCCTGATTCTAAGTCTGAGGGCTTTTGCCATCCGGGGAGGCCACCTCCGATAGTCCGAGTCGTCTCAGTGTGGAGTCTTTAGGGGTCCCATCGAGGTCCCAGTCGTGCAGGTTGTAGTACTCTTGGAGCATCTCTTCGAACCTTGCCGGATTGATGACCTCCCCCTTTGCAGGACCATCTCCTATGGGTTCGTCAAAGTACCTCCGCGGAAGGGTGTCCTCATCCTTTGTGATTCCGTTTCCGAGGAGGATCATTCGTTCCAGGGTGCATATGCGTTCACCCACATCCCAAAGTTCATCGGGATCATACCGCTCACCAAATGCAAGATAGATCAGCCGGGCAAACCTCTCCGCCTGAGGGGCATTGGGACTGCTGAACACAGACAGGAAACGGCATATCCCGAGGGAATCACACAGGGCGTTGTTCCGTTCATGCCACCAGACCATCCGACCCTTACCCTGGTAATCCAGGTAGGATTCGGAGACGTTGCCCCCATAGAGTTCTCTCAGTAAAGGTGCGGGCAGACCCAGCACATCAAGGGAAGGACGGCTCCTCATGTGGCACGCACCCCTGGAAGCAGTTGCCATGCCCAGGGCAAAGCTCTTTGGGGCCCTTTCATCGGTCATTTCAATGGGAAGGCCCTTGATTTGAAGGAGGTAGGGTTCCGCTTCAGGGCCGATGTCTTGGACTGCGAAACGCCCTTCAGCAAGGATGTCACCGAATCCTTCCCGGCGAGCGATGTCATGCAGGAGCCGGATGATCGCTTCTCGGTCTCCCCAGGGGATAGGGTATCCCACCACCGAGTCATCAATAATACCTCTTTGGTACAGTTCCATGGCCCAAGCAATGTAAGAACCCGTAGATATGGTATCAAGACCAAGGCGATTACAGAGTTCGGAGGCATAGATGGCACTTTCCAGATCCTCATTCCCCAGTTTTGATCCCATGGACCCGATAGAGGCGTATTCAGGGCCTTCCCCCCAGGTTCCCGCGTAGGTGCCCTCAGGGATGTGGTAGCGGTGCCTGCAATGGGCCGGGCAACTGGTGCATGCCACCATCCCCTTTGAAAAGTTATCCAGGTGCTCAGCATCCAGGGCCTCGCCCTTCTCTCCAAAGGTGGTCGACTGATTGTTGCGGACGCTGAGGAAGCCGTTAGTATTGGCGTTCTTCATGAGCAGGGGGGTCCCCCATCGCCCCAAGGCATTGACCCATTTACTGTTGAGGGTCCTGTCATAGATCTGCTTGTAGAAGGCCAAGTAGCCCTTTGGGTCGAAGGGCTTGATGTCTTTCGTGCCTCTCACGGCAATGGCTTTGACCTTCTTGGATCCCAGGACGGCCCCCATGCCGGTCCGCCCGGCCATATTTTTGAGGCCGGTGCGAACACCCGCAAAGCGAACCCTGTTTTCCCCGGCAATCCCTATAGTGGCGATCTTGGTCCTTTCGTCATCCAGCTCAAACCGTATCGCCCTCTGGGTCACTACCGGATCCTTCCCCCAAAGGTGCTTCGCATCCCGGAGCTCCACCCGGTCATCTTGAATGAACACATATACAGGGGAGTTGCTCCGACCCATGATCATGAGGGCGTCCAGGCCGGCTGCCTTCATCTCGCACCCCAGTTCGCCCCCAACGTTCGAATCGCCCAGGTGCCCGGTCTCGGGCGACCTGGAACTTATGTTCGTCCTGGAACCCAGGCTCGGCAAGCCACAGAGAAGACCGGGGCTCATGACCAGTGGGTTATCAGGCGCGAAAGGGTCTCCAGGCCGGGCCAGATAGGGATAAAGGAGACTCATGTTAAGACCTCTCCCTCCGCAGAACTCCCGTATGATGTCGCCAGCGACAGTTTGCTGTTGGATTTCGCCCTCTTCAAGATCAATTATGAGGAGACGGCCTGGATGCATCCGTGAGTTCCTTGGAGGAAGTCCCTGCTAGGAGATTTTCAAAAAAACCTGTTTGGATACGGCTCCAGAACCTATACGGCAACATGGTTGTCTTGCTCCATAACTTGATGTTGCTGTCCGCTCTTCCGAGTTCCTGGTTTTCCCTCGGTGATTTGCTGGCGCATCTTGGAATGTCATTCAAAGGTCCCATTAGATCAATCATCTCAGAAATGTGTGTGCAAGGAATATTTAACATGCGAGCCTCCCGCATTGAAAGGAAAAAATACTCCTCCCCTTCAGATGAAGTTGCTTTCAAGGAAGCCCTAGGAATCCGAAGGGCTTATCCATCATTTCCCGCACATGAAAGATGCCGTTTTGGCATGACCCGTGGGGGGATTTTTCGGTTGAAAAAGGCGCGGGAAGGCATATACACTCTCGAGCATGGTCCGGTAAGCCCGTAAGAGGCTGTTGCCCGAAACGCGACAAGAGAGGTTGACTATGGAGAGGAAAAAAGTCACGAGAGAGAACAGGTACTTCTTGAAGGACCTGGAGACGATGGACAGGGATGATCTCAAGGAGCTTCAATTTAGAAAGACCAAAGAGACACTGGAACTGGCATACGACAGGAGCGGCTTCTATCGGGAACGCTTTGACCGGCAAAAGGTAAGGCCGGAGCATTTCAAGGGGCTGGAGGACATTGAACGCTTCCCTTTTATTGACAAGCTGGACCTGGTCAAGGACCAGGCGGACAATCCGCCGTATGGGAGAAGGGTGTGCGTTCCCATGGAAGAGGTGAGGAGGGTCAACATAACGAGCGGGACGTCCGGAATGGGCCAGGAAGTCCACTGCCATGATGAGGAGGCCATATGGGCTGCCAATGCCTCAACCGCGTCCCATTTCAGCGCCATCGGACTGGAGTCAGGCGACCTGTCAGCGGTTCTCTATCCCCTGGGCACCATGACAGGAGGTATGCTCTCCTATGAGGGATTGCGGATGTTCGGCGCCACCCCCCTGCCTATCGCGGTTTTCAATACGACTCAGCGGATCGACATGATGAGGAGGTTCCATGCCAACCATATTCTTACAACGCCTGCCTACCTGGCGAGAATAACGTCAATACTAATTGAGCAGGGACTCGATCCCGGGGAGGAGTTTCCGGGGCTTAAGGGAATCACCCTCTCCACAGAACCTTTCTCCGCCAACTGGGCATCAAAGATGGAAGAGGTGTGGGGCACCGTCATCCATGACATCTACGGATCAACACAGCTCAACCTCAACTACGCGATCACGTGCAAGTACGGTGCGGTGCCGGACGGGAAACTCGGATACTACCACCTTGCAGATCACTTTGCCCTTGTGGAGGTCCTGGATAAGGATACGGACAGGCCCGTCAAGTACGGGGAATGGGGGGAACCCGTTGTCACGACCTTTTCAAGGAAGGCCATGCCCCTCATCAGATTTCGGTCGAATGACAGGGTGAGGCTGCTTCCTCCCGACCTTTGTGATTGCGGCAGGAGGTCTCTTGCCCTCTGGGAGGTCGGTACGATTTCCAGGTACGACGACATGATCAAGATCAAGGCCACGAACGTTTGGCCTCAGACCGTTGATGAAGCCGTATTCTCCTTTGACGAGATAGAGGAGTACGGGGGAAGGGTCTACATAGCGGAGGATGGACGGGAGATAGCACAGGTCAGCATTGAATTCAAGAAGATCGGCCTGGGCAAGGAAGCAAAGGCGGATATTATGAGGAAGCTCCATGAAAAGATAAGGGACCTCACGCATGTCACCATGAAGGTTGAAGAGGTCCCCTACGGAACACTTCCCAGGTTCGAATACAAGGTGAGAAGATGGAGGGACGAAAGGGCAGAAGGCCTCGACAGAGTTGAATACCTTGAGAGACGGTAACGTTCTCACAGGCTGTGGCTCAAAGCAAAACAAGGATGATTCACCACAGTGCCTTGATAGTCCCTATTCGGGAGAGAAGCAAATCAGGGAATTCGGGCAACAGCCTGCTAATAGGTAATAAGGCCTGGCAGAAAGGTTGCTATCTGGGGTACTGCCATTATGATGATCGTCAGGATTACCAGGGCGGCGAGAAAGGGGAAGATGCCCTTGAATATGATATGAAGAGGGATGTCCGGGGCGATTCCCTTTATCACAAAGACATTGACTCCCACAGGAGGGGTGATCACGCCCATTTCGCTCGTAAGCACTATTATCACCCCGAACCAGATGGGATCGAAACCAAGCCTCTGCACGATGGGGTAGAAAATGGGGATGGTGACCACCACGAGTGCCATGGAATCCATGAAAAAGCCACCGATAAAATATATGAATACTATGATGGACATAATGGCCATGGAATGTATGGGGAGGTTGCCCACGAAATCCGCGAGCTTAAATGGGATGTTCGACATGGCAAGGAAGTGACCGAATACGACTGCACCAGTTATGATGAAAAGGACCATGCAGCCCGTCTTGAGTCCGTCTTTGCCCGCTTCCACAAAGCTCTTCCAGGTCAGTTTCCGCCGGAAAAGCCCGATAAAGAGCGCTCCCCCTGCACCGATGGCCCCGGCCTGGGTCGGGCTGAACCATCCAAGGAAGAGGCCTCCTATGGCCAGGAAAAAGAGTATGATGGCCTCCAGTATACCTCCTGTGGCCTTGATCTTCTCCATCCAGGTGGTTGACGGACCCGGTGGTCCCAGCTCCGGGTTTCGGAAGCACAGGATGGCCACAGTGGCGACGAAGAAGAGACTCAAGAGGGTCCCGGGCAGTATCCCGGCCACGAAGAGCTTACCGATAGATTCCTCTACCAGAATTCCGTAAACGATGAGCACCGTGCTGGGGGGGATGAGGATGCCGAGGGTCCCGGCAGATGCGACGGTGCCAGTGGCCAGGGTACTATCGTACTTGTACTTGCGCATCTCTGGAAGGGCGATCTTACCCATGGTGGCGGCCGTGGCGGCGGTCGAGCCGCAGATGGCGGCAAATCCGGCACAGGCAAGGACCGTGGCAATGGTCAGCCCCCCGCGGAGAGCCCCCACCCAGGTATGGGTGGTCCTGTAAAGCCTCTCACTGATACCCGAAGCAAAGGCAAAGGATCCCATGAGAATGAACATCGGAATTACGGAAAGGGGGTAGGAGGAAAATCCCTCGTATATGTCCTGCGCCAGGAGGTTAAGGGCGGGACCTGGGCCCGCAAGATGAACAAGTCCCAGGAACCCCACAAAGGCCATGGCAAAGGCTACGGGCATTCTGAGCAGAAACAGGAGGAGGAGAAGACAGATGCCTAGAATGCCAATGGTCTCAGGGGTCATTTTTTCACCAACTTCTGAATAGAACAGAAAAAATGTTGCAGGAAGATCAGGCACACCGGTACGCAGCCGATAGCGGCAGCGTAGGCAAAGGGCCAGAGGGGGATCCTGGCCGTCATGGATTCTTCTCCGCCTATTTTCATGTGGTACCCGTACACGAAGAGGCGCCAGACGATAAACACAAAAAGGGCAAAACCGAGAAAGTGGACGATACAGTCCACCAGGTGCTGGAGTCGCTTGGGCAGGAGGGGTACGAAGAATTCCACCTGGACATGCCTGCCAGCGATGAGGGCCATGGACACTGCGAATGAGACTGCTATCAACTGGGCCAACATCATGACGTCCAGGGCCCCGAAGACAGGGGTACGGAAGAGCTTGGCGCCAAAGACATCAACACAGGTGAGCACGACCATCAAAAATATGGCAAAAAAACCGATCCACTCGAACCACCCGCTCAGGCGCCTGTTGAACTTTTCAAATTTCTCGAGCATCTTCCAATCCGTGAACTGCCAGACAAAAGATTCCCCACCCGTAGCCCTGGTATCAATTTGGGAAGGGTGGGGAAATCATTTGCGTCATGACTTTACTTGAGTACGTAAGCCTCGGGCCGGACACCTGCAGGACCCGTGGGCGAGGGGATCTTGTACTCCATTTGCTTTTTGGTCCAGTAGGCGCCCCTTTCCTTCATGTAATCGACCCATGCCTTAACGTCCGCTGCGGAGTAACCTTTTCCCTCCATCATCTTGGTGTAGTTTGCAAAGACCGGCTCAACTGCCTTCTCCCAACGGGCCGCTTCCTCGTCGGAAAACTCGATGTACTCCATTCCTTTTGTTTTCCCAAAGGCCTTCCCGATCAGCTCGATCTCGTTCCACATGAGGGCGTACCGTTCCTGGTATTCACCGCTCATCACATCGATGAGGGACTGGAGATCCCTGGGGAGCCTGTTATAGGTGTTCTTGTTCATGGCCAGGTAGAAGGGATAGGCTGCACCAATCTGCCAGCACACGGCAACGTATTTGGCCACCTCGGCAAATCGGAAGGTCTTGAGGGTCTCCCAGGGGGCCCAAACGCCGTCCACGACGCCCTTGGCAATGGCATCGTAGACCTCCATCATGGGGGTCGGCGCCGGGGTGGCACCAAGGGCCCTAACGATCTCTCCGCAAAGCCCCGGAGCCCTTATGGTGAGACCTTTCAAGTCTTCGAGCTTCCTCACAGGCTTTCGGCTGATGATCATGCTGGGGGCGTTGTCATGAAAGGCGAGGAGCCTGACCTTGTCCCATTCTTTGGGTTTGAACTTATTGTAGAAGTCCCATGCCACATGGGCCCCCACCCATCCTGTTGGAACGCCTATAGGAAGACCTGCGCCCTCAGAGGCCGGCATACGACCAGGAGTATAGAAGACATGGGAATAACCGATGTCAGCAATCCCGCCTTCGATTCCCTTGTAAATAGCAGGGGCCTTGAGGAGCGACCCGCCTGCAAAATAGCGGATTTTTATTCTTCCCTTTGAGCGGGCCTCCAGTTCATTAACAAATTCCTGGAGTATTTTTGACTGCTTCGCAGGCGGTGGGAAAAAGTTGGCGGCCTTCAGCTTGATAACCTTTTCGGCGGCAGAGGTCTTATCAATTGGTAAGGTTGAAAAGATAAATGTGAGACAAACAATACCGATGATTAGGAGTAAGCCCTTTTTTGTCATGATCCATCCCTCCTGAAATGAGATTAAGTCTATCAAAGCCTACGCTTCCTTCCCACACTGCTCAAAGGGCGAGAAAGGACTTCAAATAACCCTGCTCTTTTCACCTCCTTTCAATATGGGGAACTTACGCCCGGCGAGGGGCATCGATCAACAATTAAACAAAACCGGCGCAGGGCAAAGGAACCTAGCATGTCAAAGGGTGCCCAAAAGACTGAGGCCGATCTTCCAATAGAAGGCTTATGTTTGCGAAGGGCAAGTCTTCGTTTAGCACTTGAGAAGGACAAAAGCGGAACGAGTATCAGTGATGAATCCGCTTTTCATCTGTCAAAGAACTAGAGCACACAGAGATTGCTTCTTCAAGGGTACGTTCAAGTTCATGAATACACGCCGAATCTTATTTATCACGCCACAGATACCTTGTCAATAGCTTACTGAAACCCCAAAATCCGCGATTGGTTTTGCATGAGGTGGAGGCTTTCGCTTGATGGCAGCGAAAGACTCCCTCCAAC